>NZ_JAEQNB010000004.1:0-300000 GCF_016722965.1 Tumebacillus amylolyticus | reverse complement strand
GACGGCCGATCAACGAAACTTTGATCGTGTCTTCGGAATACGTCGCATCGTAGTCCTCCGGGAAGTGCTTCGCCACTTCGTCGAGCAGGTCGCCCAAGCCCGTGCCGTGCGTCGACGAGATGCCAAACGGCTCGCCAAAGCCCAGCTCATAGAAGTCAAACGTGTTTTGAAGCATCATCTTCGGGTTGTCCAACTTGTTGACGGCGAGCACGATCGGTTTGCGCGTGCGGTAGAGAATCTGTGCGACCTCTTGGTCCGCCGGGGTTACCCCGTCTTGCCCGTCCACGAGAAAGATGATGACGTTCGCTTCATCCATCGCGAGTTCCGCTTGTTCACGGATTCGGAAGAGGATTTCGTCTTCGTCCCCTACCTCGATCCCGCCGGTATCTATAATACGAAACTTGTGTTCCAACCATTCCGAGCTGGAGTAAATACGGTCCCGGGTGATCCCCGGTTTGTCCTCAACGATGGAGATACGCTCCCCCGCGAGTCGGTTAAACAGCGTCGATTTGCCCACATTCGGGCGTCCTACGATCGCAACAATCGGTGCCGGCATGAGTATTGTCCCTGCCTTTCTTCTCTATCAAGTAGCAACTAGTGAAAAATTTACCTATCTACAATCAGCTATTCATTATGCAATACATATCGCGTGAAGTCAATTCCGACCCCGCGGACCTTGCATGCGGCGCACCTCTTCGCGCTTGACTTCTTGGACGAAACGCACCAAATCCCCGTAACTGCGCCGGATTCCATAGGCGGAGAGGGGTCTGCCCAATTTCACAAAACCGTAGCGGCGGGAGAGGGCACCGCCGATTTTTGCATAGGAGTTGATGTGCGGCAACGCTTGGTTGAAAAACAGATCGGACGTATCCAAACCCACCTGTTCAAGAAAAGACACCAACGCCTGCTTGGCGACCGCCTGTTCTCCCCCAAGACCCAACGTGTAGACCCCGTTTCCAAATTCATCGTGACCTTTGAAAAAAAGCGTCCCGATCTGCCAAGACTCCACGAAGTCGTAATCGGCAAGTCCCAAGATCTCCTGTTTCGTCGGAACGCGGTCCACCGGCAGGCGGCCGAGATGGATGGCGGCTGAGGTGACGGACGAATGAGCGCTTCCATAGCAGTAGTAGATCACATGCATCGTCCCTCACCCCTCTGGCCAGTCGGTCAACAGCACGTTGAGAAACCGCGCATACTCATGAACTGCCGCACGCGCCAACAACTCTCGCCCTCGCTCCCGCCGACCCGGTGTCATCAGCAAGCGCTCCCCCCGTCGCCAGCGAAAGGGTTTTGGCATGGACACCCGATAGAAAAAAAAGTCGGCCTGCGACTGGTCGTAGAGATGCAAAAAGTGCCGCCATGTGCGGAGCGAGACGATTTCCGCTCGACCCAGCCCGCACCAGTACACACGCTCATTCTGCTGCTCTCCAAGCAAGTTGACGTTGCCCTTGGGCAAGAGAAACGCATGGTCGCGCAGGAAGTTTTGAATGCGTTCCGGAGTCGGCAACAGGTCGTCAGGCAGCAGTTTCAAACGCATCGCAGCCGTGATCAGTGCCGCGTATCCGTTGCCGCCGTCGTAGTACACGCGGTGTTTCATCAGTGCTTCACCAGAATCATGACGCCCGGCTTCACTTCGTGCGCCATCGCGTCGAGGATTTTTTCCAGATACAGCGAGGTTTTTTGTAAGTCGGCGTCATCTTGGCAGTAGAAGATCGGACAAGACCCGCCCACGCTGTCCTTTTTCGTGGTGACGAGGGCGAGGATGCAGTTGGTCAGGGCGGTGGATGACATTAAGGTCAGACCTCCTTTTTCTTACAACTGATGATCCGGTTTGACGCTTCCTTTGAGCTTCAGCGGACGGCGGTAGGCGTTCTCCAGCACGGGAGCGCGGCGGACGATGGCACAGGCTTTTTCCGCGTCGCGGTCCAGAGGGAGCAGAAAGATCGCGAGTTTGCCGGAATCGAGGTCTCGCTTGGAGAGCGGGACGAGCGACGGTTCGCCGCTGTCTCGGTAGACGCCGAGAATCGTGGCGACGTCGTGCAAAATCGCTTGGCGCTGTCCCAAGTTGGAGAAGGTGACGGTGGAGTTGGCGTTTTTCGGCTCGATGACGATGCCGACGCCGTGCTTGAGAATTTTTTGCTGCGTGTCTTTGAGCCCGGTGTTGTAGATGAGGATGTCATCGACGAACAAGTTCGGGCCGTCGAAACGCACCTTGCCTTCCCGGACTTTGCCGATGTAGTCAATCGTGCGCCCCGACATGTACTTGGTCGCGATGACGATGCAGACCGTGCCGACCAGAACACCCCCGTACCAATGCGCAAAGTGCGTCGCGATGCCGGTAAAAAACGCCGTGGCAATCACGAGGTAGTTGCGTCCTTCAAAAGCCATCGCGATGCCTTCGATGTACGTCATCCCGCGCGGCACCAATTCCATCTCGTCGCAGTTTGTCAGCATCTGCCGCTCCATGTTGCGCACGTCGCGAAACTGCTGGGCGGCGAGCGTCAAGAAAGTGACGGCGGTATAGTTTTTGTCAAGCAACGTGGCGACGAGCACCGAACCAAGTCCCGATGCGATGACGCCAAGTGCCAAGTGAATGATCTTGCCATGCGGGTACGTCGGGTATTGGCGGTAGTCGGTTCGCAAAAGCAACACCCGGCAGATGATGCCCATGATGGCCCCGACCAAGATGATTCTCGTAAACTCAGACACGCTCCGGACCCTCCTCTCGTCTGCGGAACCTCTGTTTGATCCAGGTGTAGACGATGCGGACGGTGGTGTTGTAGGGGCCGTGTGTCAACAGAACACCGAGAGCGGCAAACGCCATCCAGTCCTGCATCTCCCGACTCCCAAACAGATACGAATCAACCTCGACACGTGCATGCAGCCACGGGTCGATCTGGGTCCCGAGAGCCAACCCCATAACGGCCATCGAGACGGCGAAAAACGGACGTCGAACCGAAACAACGGAAACCAAGGCTGCACAGACCGGATACAGCGCCGGCCCTTCCAAGGGAAAAAACGCCGGGTCGAGCGGCACCAACGTCATCAGCACGACGGTGACAGAGGCGACGGTGAGACAGCCGATCCACCAAGAAGCGCGTGCTCCCGCGTGGGGACCTGCCCGCATCGCGACGGCTGTCAGCGCAATCGGCAACAGCAGACCCGCCACATCAAAATGCAGATCATGCCGAAGCGTCAACGTAAAACCGTCGGCCAGCACATACAACAACAGCCCGATGGCGGTGACGCGCGGCGTCAGATTGGCGTCGCGCAAGGTCCTGCCTCCCCATCCGCTCAGGACGAGGATGAAGAGCACGAGCGCGATGATATTCGCTTGTACGCCCGGATTCATAGGCAATCCCTCCTCAAGAAAAAACAGACAATACCTGAGTTCAGTTTTGCCGCTTGTTTTGGGTGCTATACCAAATTTTCTCCTGCCCGCAGTCAAATTGAAAACATGTTTATTCGAATTCAGCGTATGTTTAAGGGTAGATAGGATCAAATATTTGATAACAAATCAAAGGAGTGATGTCAGTAAGAAAACCAATTCTTTTAAATTCATAATATTTATAATTGACAAACATAAAAAGAGGATGATACGTTCATCCTGACAAGGGGCGACTTCGCAGATGGCGACCAACAACAACGAATTGTCTTACAAAAAACTCCCGACGATGTGGAACTACCTCTACCCGTTCCAAGGTGACGGTTCCCACATCGACGCCGAGCCGCGTGCTCGTCAATTCCTGTCCAACTCGTCCACCCTCAACGGCAAAAAGTCTCTCTACGTTCACATCCCGTTCTGTGACACGATTTGCACGTTCTGCCCGTTCATCCGCTCGACGAACTACCAAGAAAAACTCCAACCGTACGTCGACGCGCTGGCGAAGGAATTGGCGATGGTCGGCAATCAGGAGTACATCAAAGGCTTCGAACTGAGCGCGATCTACTTCGGCGGCGGCACTCCGTCCGTGCTGACTCCGGCGCAGATCGAACAACTCGGTCGCGTCATCCACGCAAACTTCCGCCTCGCGTCCGACTGCGAATGGTCGTTTGAAGTGGAAGCGAAGTCGGCAACGGAAGACAAACTGGCGGCGATGCATGCTGTCGGCGTCAACCGCATCTCGTTTGGCGTGCAGACCTTCGACCAAGAGTACCGCAAGATCTTCAACTTGACGGCGACCCACGACGAAATTCTGCGCACCCGCGATCTGGGCGAGAAATACTTCAAGGCGCACAACATGGACCTGCTGTACCAACTGCCGGGTCAAACCCTTGAGCGCTTGGAGCAAGACCTGTACACCGCCAAGCAACTGGCGACCACCTCGGTTGATGCGTACCCGCTGGAGTACCTCGTCACGTCGAAAGGCTTCCTCAACATGATCAAAAACGGCAAGATCGAGATGCCGCCGCAAGCGGACGACAAAGTCGCGCTGCAACAATTTGCCGTCAACTACCTGCGTCAAAACGGCTACGACCAAACCTACGTCTACACGTTCACCCGCCAAGACGCTCGCTACAACCGCTTCAAGTTCGGCGAGACGATCTACGGCCGTTACGAGGACGAATACATCGGCTGCGGCCTCTCTGCTTCCTCCTCGCTCTCCGGCATGTCCCACAACAACGAAGTCGAGCTCGACAAGTACATCGCCGCGATCAACGAAGGTCGTCTGCCGATCCGCACCACGTTTGAGTACCATGCCAAGGAGCGCGCGCTGATCTTCTTCCCGAAAGTCATGCGCATCTCCATGGACTACTTGAACACGCTCGGCCTCTCTCCGGACTACTTCGAGAAGCTGAACCGCTTCGAAAAAATGGGCCTCGTCGTGCGCGAAGGCAGCGATCTGGTCATGACCGAAGAAGGCAAGAAATGGTACATGAACATGATGATCGACTTGATCCCGGACGACCAACGCGTCTACTACGACCGCTATGTCGACCGCACCCAAGAAGATCGTCAATGGTTCGAAGAGACCGACCTGATCTCGCTTGGCTAGGCAATTTCAAAAATCCGCGACCGCCAGCGACCCTGGCGGTCCTTTTGAATGGAGGCTCTCGCATGAAGTCCTCACTGTTTGCCAACCGGAACTTCACGTTGCTTTACCTCGGACAACTGGTCTCGCTGTTCGGTGACTGGTTCAAAACGATCGCGCTCATCGGCGTGACCTACGCCCTGTATCCGCATGCAAGCGCCGTCGGCGGTATGTTCATCGCAAGTGTTCTGCCCGTGCTGTTTGGCGGGATCATCATGGGCCCGCTCGTCGACCGTCTGAACAAGAAAAAAATCATGATCTACGTCGACATCGCCCGTTCCCTGCTCTCCGCCGCGGTGATCTACGGCGCTTGGGTTCAGAACATCTGGATCGTCTACATCTTCATCGCCGCGTCTGCGCTGGTTTCGTCCTTGTTCGCACCGGCCCGCGCCACGATGCTGCCGGAATTAGTCGGCAAGGACAAAATCGTGCAAGCGACGAGTTCGTTCGCCCTTTTGAACTCCGTTGCCATGGCGGTGGCCACAGCGCTTGGCGGCTTCGTGGCGGACTGGGTCGGGCCGTATGCCGTGCTCTGGTATGACGCTGCGTCGTACCTGTTCTCGGCCGTGTGCATCTACTTCATTCAATACGCCTGGACGAAACCGTCCGAAGCCAAAGCCCGTGTTCCCTACTTGCAACAAGTCAAAGAAGGGATCGTCTACGTCAAAAACCGCCCCCAACTGGTTGCGGTGTACAACCTGCAATTCTGGCGCGACTTCTGCTTGGGCTACGTGTACATCCTCTTCTCCCTGTACATCTTGAACGAGTTGCAAGCCGGCAACTCCGGCATCGGGATCGGGTATTCGATCACGGCGATTGCGTACATCATCGGCGCGTTCTTCATCAAACGCTACTTCAAAAAGAAACCGTTCGACGACACGGCGTTTTTCAAAATTTACTTCCCGTTCAACATCCTGTACGGCATCGGGCTTGGCGTGACGTTCTCGATTCACAACTGGCCACTGTTCCTCGCGTTCCTGCTCGTGACAAACATCTTCCAATCCGGGGTGAACATCGTCACGGAAACTTCGCTCCTCACCTACTCCGACCCCTCGATTCGCGGCCGTGTCTATGCGTCGTGGCTGTCGATGTCGCGTCTCGCCTACGGAATTGCCCTGCCGCTGTTCTCTGCGGTCGGCGAATGGATTCCGATCTCGCAAGGAGGCAAGTTGTTGACGGTGATCATCGCGCTGTCTACACTGGTATTGATTGGCTATCTGAAGTCCCGCTTGGCACGACTGCAAGCGGAACACCAACCTGACGTTTCGATTGGAGGATGACCTCAAGTGGCTGTTGATCGACCCACTCTTCAAGACGCAGACTTGTTGCTGAAATTGTTCCAAGAGTTTGAAGGGGACGCGATGTATGCGTCCCGCCAATGGTTGCTGCACGAGATGAAAGCAACGACCATCGAAGAGTTTCGGGAGCTCTACCCGGAGAACAGTGCCGAGAACCGGCACTTTTTCCGCGTATATCGATTCTTCGAGATGACCGGCACGCTGTACAAAAACGGGCTCGTGCATCCCGATCTGCTGTTTGACATCTGGTACGTGAACCAGTTCTACCACGCCTGCTACCCGATCATCATGAGCATCCGGTCGCACGGCGACAAGCATGTCGCGGAGAACTTCGAGTTCCTGGCGATGGCCGAACTCGATTGGATTGCCAAAGCGAAAGGTCCGGACATCGTCCCGGACCTTCCGTACCGCCGCAAATAAGCAAAGGCCGAGGGATTTCCCTCGGCCTTTCGTATGTTCGTTATGAAACGGGGACTTCTTAGTTCTCGACGACGATGGAGATCCACTCTGCAACGACGACAACCGGGATCCAAAGCGGTTCAACGGAGATCCATTCTTTCACTGAAGTCACCCCCCAAAAGTCTATTTGCACCCACTGTTTGACCACGGCTTAGGCTTCAACCGGGACAACAGGGAGCCAAAGCGGTTCAACGGAGATCCATTGCGGTTCCACTGCGATCCACTCAACGGCGATCCATTTGTTCATCCTTGCGGCACCCCCTTTCGTTCTTCATGTTTCAATATTTATTTATAGAGGGTGTGCTTTATTACTCTGTATCAAACAAATCCAAAACTTTTTTGGCAATCAAAAAGCCCTGCGACGTTAAACGGCGCAGGGCTGGAAACGGGGGAATCTATGGTCAACCTCCCATTGAAATGGGGAAGTGATGTAACCTGTCGAAAAATGACGACAGTGATGAATATACCAAAAGCTCGTTCCCCCGTCAAGCCTTTTTCACTGACAGCGAGCCCGGATTTGCAAGAGGCGTTCGGTGACTCCCTCTGCGTTGCGTTCCCACCAGTCGGACGGCGGTTGGATGTAGTGGTCCCAGCGCTCGTCGTAGCGCTCAGGCGCTTCATAGCGCGCCTCGAGGGGCCAATGACGGCTGAGTGCATAGTAGCGTCGCAACGGCACGTACAGCGTCAGTTCCGCTTCTGTGAGAGTGGGTGTGTGGCGGGTGAAGCCTTCGAAAAACTTGTACGCGTGAGGTTCGAGACCGCTCTGGCGGGTGAAAAACATCAGCGAGATCGCCCGCATGACTTCCAGCCCTCTTGGCATGCACCGCATGTTGTCAAAATCGATGACAGCCGCTACCTCGTCTTCGGCGGTGAACAGCAAATTCACTTCATGGTAATCCCCGTGTACCCATTGGCTGGGCAGGTGTTGAGCCACTTGCGAGAGGTCGCTGCGGGATTGCAACGCTTGCAGTTTGTAGCGCAGAATCGAGCAGGCGACTTCGTCCACCGGGCTTCGGTGCCGATGTGCCTCCGCTTTGCGCAAGAGGCTCTCCGTGTCGCGCAGGGCGTCTGGGAGGGATTTGAGCGCGAAGGATTGATCATCCGGCAGTTTTGCCAAGTGCTCTTGCAAGCGCGCCAACGTCGCGCCGCTCTGGTACGCCGGTTTTTCGTGGATGTGACCTCGGATGTGATGCCGACCGGAGACGAAGCGGCTCAACACGACGAAGCCGTCCTCGACAGGCGTGATCCACTCCCCCGCCTCGTTTTTCACGATCTCCGGCACGCGCAGGCCCGACTCCCAAACGTACGATTGCACGTCGCATGTTCGTGCGATATGCTCAGGAGAATAGTGCAGAGTGGAATAATGCTTCAAGACATAGGGACCCTCGTTGGCTTGAACCACGTAATTTCGGTTCACGGCTCCGTGCGGTATCGGGGACAGCGTGGCATCGTGTATGTTGTAGGCGGTGGCGAGTGTGGATTTCATGGGTATCAAACTCCCGACGTGAGGTGATGGTTCATGGTGCAAGCGGTGCTGTTTGACTTGGATGAGACGTTGTTGGATCGCAGTCTGTCGGTTCGGATGTTTTTGCTTCATCAACATGCGCGGTATCTCGATCATTGGGCGCATGTGCCGTTGGAAACGTTCCAAGCCCGTTTTTGGGAGTTGGATTCGTTTGGCTATGTACATAAGTCTATCGTATATAGACAATTGTTGGAAGAGTTTGAGATTGAGGAGTTGTCGGCGGAGGCGTTGATGCGCGAGTTTTACCGGGAGTGCAACGAGCATGCCCAGCCGTTTGCAGGCATGGTGGAAACGCTGGAAGCGTTGCGTGCGCGAGGGCTGAAGCTCGGTATCGTCACCAACGGCCAGACGGAGATGCAGTCGTTGGGACTCTCGGTGCTCGGGCTGAACGAACGCGTGGACGCCGTGCTGATATCCGAAGCGGAGGGTCTGCGCAAGCCGGACCCGGCGCTTTTTGCACGGGCGGCGGAGCGGCTGGGAGTGGCTCCCGAAGCGTGCCTCTATGTGGGAGATCACCCGCGCAACGACATTCACGGAGCGCGGACGGCGGGGATGAAGACGGCGTGGTTCCCGAACAGTGTCGCGTGGATCGAAGAGGTGGAGCGTGCCGATCATGAGATTTGCCATCTCCGCGACATTCTGACGTTCGTATAAAAAAAGCCAGTCCACACGCATGCGTGGGGCTGGCTCTTTTTTTATAACTCGACGCACTCGCCGGTGTCTTGGTACTTCTGTTTGATTTCGAGGAAGGTGTCGAGGTTCTCGAAGAAGATATCCACCAAGTGCGGGTCGAAGTGCTCCCCGCGCTCTTCGCGGAACAGGTCGAGGATGCGGTCGATCTCCCAGGCTTTTTTGTACACGCGTTCGCTGCCGAGAGCGTCGAACACGTCGGCGATGGCGGTGATGCGTCCGTAGAGGTGAATCTCCTCGCCTCGTAAGCCGTTCGGATAGCCGGTGCCGTTCCACTTCTCATGGTGTTGCAGCGCAATCGTCGCCGCCGCTTTCAAGATGCGGCGCTTGGAGTTGCGCAGGAGGTTGTGGCCGATGATGGTGTGTTGCTTCATGTAGTCAAACTCTTCGTCAGTCAGCTTGCCCGGTTTTTTCAAGATCGAGTCCGGGATCGCCACTTTGCCGATGTCGTGCATGGGAGAGGCGGTCTTGATCAACTCGGCCTCTTCTTCGCTCATGCCGTACCCGAGTGCGAGAATCTTCGAATACTCGGCGACGCGCTTGACGTGGTAGCCCGTTTCCTTGGAACGCGTCTCCCCGACTTCCCCCATCACGAAAATGATCTCGCGTTGCGTCTCTTCGATCTCGTTGGCGAGCATCGCCGCTTCCAGCGATTTGCCGGAGTAGTACGCGGCGAGGGTCAGAAATTCGATGTCGCTCGGTTCAAACACGCCCTCGGGCGTGGTTTTGTTGATCGCTTGGAAAGCGCCCATGATCTCGCCTTCACTGTCGCGGATCGGGATGACGAGGATCGACTTGGTGCGATACCCCGTGGATTTGTCCACTTCTTGGTTGAAGCGGGTGTCGCGGTAAGCGTCCTCGATGATGATCGATTGTCCGGTCAAGATCGTGTGCCCGACGAGACCGGACGTGGCCGGGATGCGCATCTCCCCGACTTCGTGCGCGACTTTGGTGCGCAGTTCGTTCGACTCTCGGTCGTAGAGCCAGAGCGTGCAGCGGTCCGCTTGGATCATCTCTCGGCCCATGTCCGCCATAAGAAGGAGGATGTTGTCAAGTTTGCGCTCATTCGCAATTCGTGCAGTGTAGCCGAAGATGAGCTTCAGCATGTCTTCTGGGCGTAACATTCTCTCACCCCGTGAACGGTACGTATTTGGCAATCAGGTACAGGAACAGCAAGTGCAGGACGTTGTCGTAGATGATGTAGACCCACGACTGAGGTTTCCAAATGTTGATGAAATTGACGATGCGCATGACGATCGGCGTGCGGTCCAAGAGATAATGCGACAGGTAGACCAGCACGAAATGCCACAAATCCCACCAGCCGGTGAACAGAAGCACACTCCCTGTCCACAACAGACAGTGAACGTTACAGGCCAACTCGCCCCGCCAGTTCTTCTTCTTTTTGTTCAGCGCCATCCAATCGTTCTGCAGGAGGTAGTCACCCACGAGATGGCCGATCAGCCAATCCATGAAATCACCTACTCATTTTTTAGATACTTCACTTGAATCTCATGCAAGGTCTGGATGGCCGGATCGACGAGTTCGCGCTTCCAATCTTGCATTGAAGCTCCCATACTGAGTCCGGTCGTCTCCAGAATCCGGCGGGCCTCACGGTCCGCCGGCGTCGGCAGCCACCACGTGAAGACCGGGTTGGTGCCGTCTTGGAGCAGGAATTCAAAGTATGTTTTGATCAGCCCGATCGTCGTTTCATCATGGTAGTCCAGCGACCCTTCGGGGGCCGCAGGTGCAGGCGGGCAAGGATACACGTCCGGATATTTGAACGGCCCGTGGTTGAGGAAGATGCCGATCATGCCCACCGGAGGCATTTGGTTGCCAAAACTCAGGAACTGATACGGCAAGTCGCTGGAGAAATGCAGGCGGATGATGACGCCGTTGACGAACAGATTTTCATCATGCTCTTCTTGGTTGTGCAAGCCAAGTTCTCGCGCCAACTGATCCCAGTAGACGATCGAGGTGTTGTGCGACCACCAGAACAGCGTGCTCATCTCTTTTACGTGCGTGTGCAGTTCGGACTCTTCCTCCAGCGCATCGTCGAGCTTCGGCAAAATGTGCGTTGACTTCAAGACACCGTGTTTCTCCCGCCACGATTTGCCGTGACACAAGTAGTCCATCAACCGCTGGATTCGGAAATGCGGGGCGGATTCTCCGTTGTCCACGCACTGGCGGGCGAGCAAGATGTCGTGGAGGAACCCTGCGTTGACGTACTCCCAATAGTTGGTCACGCCCTGTTGGAACCGCGTGTCGCACAACCGCCCGCTTTCGTACTCCCATTGGGCAAACATTTCGACATCCATCCCGAAGTAGAGGTCGCGTTTCTTGATCGCCCACGGGTCGTACCATTTGCCTGTGCTCTCCACCCCGTCGATGATCGACGAGAGATACGGGCTTGCCAACTGGTACCATTGGCGGATCAACGCCGGACGTTCGGATGGCAAGATGTTGATAACCTGTCCCGGCGGCGGCGCGTCTGACGTTTCTTGGTGGTCATAGTAGATCGTGACGAACTGGCGCTTCACGACGGCGTCTCCCGCGAGTTCAAGTTCCTTCCAGAGACCGCCCGGCCCGGCTTCGGTTGCGCCGAGGATCACGACGGGCAGTTCGGCAGAACCCAGCAGATTCAGCGTGCCGCCGCTGTGAACACGGATGACATTGGCGCTTCGAACGTTCAAGATCGTGCCCGCTTCGACGTCGAGCACCGCGCCGGGGGCGATAACGAGGTCACCGCCTCCGATGCGATACGGACCTTCGAAGGCGTAGAGCGTGTGGTTGTCGGTCAAGATGCCGTTCAACGACTTGTAGCGGTCGACGTGGAGCGCAAACTCGTGGTTCGGGTCGCTCCCCTGCTGGGAATACACGCGGATAAAAATGTCGGCGTCGATACTTCCTTCATAACTTGCAAAACGCACGCTGTCGTTCAACGGTGCCGATCCGAGGACCAAGCTCCCGTCCCCGTCATACACTTCCAGATCGTACAGGACACCGCGAGGCATCTCGCTGAGTTCAATCTCCACCGCTTCACCCGCGCGGAGGTAGAATTTGTACCAGTAGGATTCGCTCTCTGTCGCCAATGCGGCGCGGAACTTTGTCCCGCTGGTCAAGTGAATCGCTTGCTCCCTTACCCTTGTCTCGATCACCCTGCACTCACCCCTGAGTTGTTTCCATTTCGATATCTGTCTGGTTTTTCAGCCGCTCGCAGCGTTGGATATAGGCGGCGGCCGTTTTGTCGTAGAGATTTTGGCTCAGGCACTTCGCAAACAACGTCTGGGCCGCTTCGTACTCTTCGCGCTGAAACTTTTCATAAGCGTTGTCAAAAAGGACCTTGGTCGCCACTTTGCCCGCCCGAATCTCCGGCGGATCGGCGTCAAAAACCTCGTACACGGAGACCGGCTCTGTCTTGCCTTTGACTTTCACGCGGTCGAGGATGCGGATGCAATAGCGGTTCGGATCGACCAATCGCACATAGGTATGCTCGCTGATCAACAGCGGCACGCCGTAGACTTTGGTCAAGTCCTCCATCCGCGACGCGAGGTTGACGGCGTCGGAGATGACGGTGGAGTCCATGCGATGGTTTCCGCCGAGCGTCCCGAGCATCATCCGACCCGAATTGAGGCCGATCCCGATCTCGATCGGGGCAAGGCCTTTTTTGCCGCGATCAAGGTTGTAGGCTTGCAGTTGATGCAGCATCTCGACGCCCGCTCGGACGGCGTCGTCGGCGCCCTTGTCGAACAGCGCCATGATCGAGTCGCCGATGAACTTGTCGATGAAACCGCGGTTCTCGATGATCGGCGCTTCCATGTGGCGCAGGTATTCGTTGAGAAATTCGAAGTTCTCCTCCGGCGTCATCTTCTCCGACATCGTCGTGAAGGAGCGGATGTCGGCAAACATGATCGACATGTTGGTCTGAACGTGGTCGCCCAGTTGCACGTCGAGGATCGAGGTCTTCTCCAAGAAGCGCAAGAACTGGTGCGGTACGAATTTGCCGTATGCGAGGTTGAGTTGCACTTGGTGGTGGTAGAGCTCGGCGTTTTGCAGAGAGACGGCAATCTGCGAGGAGAGCAGTTCCATCAGCGCGAGACGGCCTTCGGTGAAGGCATGCGTCGTCAAGTTGTTCTCCAAGTAGAGCAGGCCGACCCGCTTGCCTTGGTTGAGGATTGGCATGCAGAAAATCGACGCGGGACGGTGTTGCTCGATGTAAGGGTCCTTGGCGAACATCTCTTCTCGAGTGGCGTCGTGCAGGACGACAGGTTCTTGCATCCGGCGCACGTATTGAATGACCGTGGCTGCGAGGTCCGGACATTCATGGAAGGGACGCGCCTGCAAGACGGTGACGTCCTCGCGGCCCGGCTCCTTCATCGCTTCCAACAACAGCTCCCCGTCGCGCTCGATCAACAGGCAGGCTTTTTGGGCTCCGGCGTTTTCGGCGAGAATCTGCATCATGTTCTCCAAGAGGTTGCTCAGGACGATCTCGCCCGAGATGGCGCGAGACGCTTTTAACACCGTTTGGAGGTCGATTTGGTGGGTGCTGTGCTCGCCTGTGGTGGAAGCGGAGCCCGCGGCGGACGCGATTTCCAAGCGGCTCTCCGTCTCGTGCTTGGAGATCGTCAGCCACTCGGGGTAGGTGCGGTCGAGGAGTCGTACTTTTTCGAGGGCTCCCCACTTTTGGTAGGTGTAGCGGGCTTCGAGCAGGTAGGTTTTGGCGATCCGTTCCTTGCCCAGACCCAAGTAGAACTTCGCCGCCAGTTCGTTGGCGAGGGCGGCAATCGGCAGAAAGCCTTGCTTGCCGGCGTGACGAATCGCTTCTTCGTAGGCGTCCATCGCGTGAGGCAAGTTGCCTTCCAGGCGGGCGATTTCCGCTTCTACGAGCTTGGCTTTGCAATGGTTGTTGTCCGGTGCGAACTTCGCCCACTTGCGAAGCTTTTTCAGATGACGGGTCAACAGATGTCGGTAGTGACTGCGCTTGGAGGGCGTCGCTTTTGAAAAAAGTTCCGTCAGCGTCAGCGAGTAGAACAGCGAATGATCCGGCAGTTGAACTTGTCCAAGCGAGCCGCTGATAACGCTCTCGAACGCTTTGGCCGCGTCGACGGCGTCTTGGTATTCACCGAGCAAGTAGGAAGCGCGCAACTGGTAGTGCGTCGTGAAACCCATTTGGAACAGGTCGCCTTTGTCCCGGCAGTACCGAACATGGTCGTGGTAGTCGAACGCAACGCCCTCCTCCCCCTTCATACGGGCGAGAAACGCGCGGATGACACGGAAGTTGTTGGCGGTCATCTCGACTTTGGTGCGCAAGATCGTGTCGGAGTACTTGTTGATCTCCTGCGTCATCTCGTCAAACGGGGTGCCCATGATCATGAGGAAGTGGATCAAGCTCGTGCAGTTGTAGACGGCATAGACACGGTCGCCTGACTCGATGGAGCATTGATAGCCGTCGCGCAGAGAATCGACTCCTTCGCGCAGTGGTCGTGTCCAGTGCGAGATGAACGTGGCAAACCCGAAGTACGCCTGCCCTTTTAACAGGTCGTACTCGATCCGTTCGTGAATTTGGACCGCCAAGCGACCGAACTCGTAGCCTTTTTCATAATCTCCGAACAGCGAACCGATCATCATCCCGTAGCCTCCATAGGAGAGGCCGGAGCCGATGGAGTTGCCGTGCCGGAGCGTGAACGCCAAGTTGGTCACGTTCAGGAACGCGAAGTACTCTTGGTCGACGAAGTACGCCGCGTTGATGTAGTTGATCAGCAAGCGCATGATCTGGTTTTGGAACGGGTTGCTCGCGACAGGCATGTTCATCAGGTCTTCCGTCGTTCGTCCGCGCAAGAGCCACTTCGACTTCAACAGCCCTCGCAAGATGCGCAGGCGGCTCGCCCGTTGCGGCAATTTCATGCCGAGCAATTGCAAGCCGTCGGAGCAGAGTCGGGTGACGTCTTCGTACTTCTCTTGGTTGATGTAGAGCATGGCTTTGATGTTGTAGACGTTGGCTTTCTCCAACTTCGTCCGCACGTTGGCGAGGATGTAGTCGAACAAGCTCTCCGCCGTTTCGAAGTTTCCGCAGAGGTATTCCACTTCGGAGAGCTCGACGTGGAGCTCCCCCGACAGTTCATAGGAGGTCTTCCACGGTTCGGTTGGAAGCAAGCCGACACCGTTTCGGAGATATTTCAAAGCGGGTTCATACGCAGTCGAAGCTTTGGCGCGGCGTCCTGCCAGCAGGTTCAGACGCATCAGCATCACGAGCTCCTCTTGCGTTTGAATCAGCGCAGAGCCGACATTGAGGTGGTTGACCATCTCGAACAGGCTCTCTTCCCACTCCTCCGCATGATGTTGGCGGAGCAGAATCTGCCCGATGCGCAGATGCACTTCCGGCAACGCGGCCTCCGAGATCAGCGAATACGCAACTTGCTGAACGCGGTCGTGCAAGAACTTAAACGAAACGCGAGTCTCGCCCGTCAACGCTTCAAACGCATCGTCCTGCCACATGCTGAACAGCAGTTTATACGCCGTCCCAACGGGCACCACGAACCCTTCTTGCAGAGCGTCCCAGAGACGGTGCGCCGTTTCCTTCGTCTGCCAGCCCACCACTTCAAGCAGCGTGTGCAAGTCGAATGTACTGCCGATGCAGGCCGCTACGCTCAGCAAGTTCTGTGTCGGCTCCGGCAGTTGGCGAATCTTCGCCCCCATGAACTCGACCACGTTGTCTGTGATGTCCATCTCGCGGATGTCGTCGAGGTTCCACGTCCAGGCACCCGCCTCGGGATCGAACTGCACTTTTTTTTGTGCATAGAGGCTTTGCAAAAACTGCTTGACAAAAAACGGATTCCCGTTCGTCTTCCGGTACACGAGTTCCGCAAGCGCTGCTCCCTCCTCGACCGCACATTGGAACGTGTCGGCAACCAGATGTTGAACGTTTTCCTCATCGAGTTGGGAGAGTCGAACCATCGACACGGTATGGCGCTGGTGGCGGCGCAATTCATCGACCATGACCATCAGCCGGTCAGCAGCCATTACTTCGTTGTCGCGGTACGCCCCGATCAACAGCAGATGCGACGTGCCCGGGTCTTCCAAGAACAGTTCAAACAACGCAAGCGTCGCCGAATCCGCCCACTGCAAATCGTCCAGAAAAAGCACCAAGGGGTGCTCTCGTCCTGTAAACACCTTGATAAACTGCTGCATCGTGTACTGGAAACGGTTCTGCGTCTCCGTCGGAGGCAAAAGCGGCGCGGGCGGTTGTTTGCCGATGATCAACTCCAACTCGGGGATGACCTCGACCATGACCGACCCGTTCGACCCAAGCGCCGCCAAGATGAAGTCCCGCCACTGGCGCACGCTTCCTTCGCTCTCCGTCAGCAGTTGGTGAATCAGTTGGCGGAGGGCTTGAATCAAGGCATGGTACGGGATGTGCCGCTTGAACTGGTCAAACTTGCCCGTCAGGAAAAAGCCCTTCTCCCGCGCCACCTGCCGATGAATTTCATGGACAAAAAACGACTTGCCGATCCCCGACGGCCCTGTGACGAGCAGCAGTTCTCGCGTGCCTTGGGTGACACGGTTGAACACCGTCGAGAGCGATTGCAACGCATCTCCCCGTCCGTAGAGCTTCTCCGGAATCTGAAAGATCTCCGATTTGTCCCGCAGTCCGATGGGAAACTCCTCGATGACGCCCGTCTCCACACATTGCCGCAAACACTCTTCGAAATCGCGCTTGAGCCCGTAGGCACTTTGGTAGCGGTCTTCGGCGTTCTTGGCCAGACAACGCATCACGATGTCGGACAGAGCTTTCGGAACCGAAGGGTCCACCGCATGCGGAGGTGTCGCCGTCTTGGCGATGTGACAATGAACGATCTCCAACGGATCGGTGGCGCTAAACGGCAATCGCCCCGTCAGCAATTCGTAGAACGTGACGCCCAACGAATAGATGTCCGTGCGGTAGTCGATCATCCGATTCATGCGACCCGTCTGCTCCGGAGACATATACAAAAGCGTGCCTTCCAGTTGATCGGGGTTGATCAACTCTTGGCGCTCCGTGGACAGTCGGGACGCAATCCCAAAGTCGGTGATCTGCACGATTCCTGTGTTCAAGTTGGCGATCACGTTGTGAGGTTTGAGGTCTTTGTGGATGATCCGATGTTGATGCAGTCGTCCGAGCGCTTCGGTGACCCGAATTCCCACCTGCAAAAAAGTCGCGTGGTCGAAGCGCTGGTACGCGAGATGCTGCTGCAACGAATCGCCGCCCACGTCTTCGAGCACGAGAGCGTACCCGTTGCGATACGGTTCCAGACCGATCGGGCGGACGATCCCCACGCTCTCGATCTCGCGGGCGATGTCATACTCCCGCTTGAGTCGGACGATTTCGTCCTTCGGAGGGTATTCTGCCTTCAACGCCTTGAGGATGACGCGCTTCTGCGTCGGGGTGTGCAACGCCCGGTAGACCACCGTGTGCAACCCCTCCGACAGTTGTTCTAACACTTCATAATTGCCTATCGAAAACAAAGATGCCTCACCTCGCTGTCTAGGAGCCGACCTCCCTTAGAAAAACTTCCCGTCCCACGGCAGCCCTTCGTTGAAGCGGTTGCGGTCATGATGACGGAAGATCGCAAACAGTTCCGGTTCGTACAAGTCGAAGATTTCACACGGCAAGGCATCCGACCCCGAACGGTTCAGAATCGAATTCACCGCGCGGCGCGCCGCTTCGTTTGCGCCTTCCATCGTCGCGAGGTCGGTGTTCGTGCGCACGAAGTCGGACGCGAGGAAGAAGTTTGGAATCTGCGTGTAGGAATCCGGACGCAGCGCCCATGTGCCCGCTTTGTTGACCAAGAGCGGTTCGAGGTTGGTCTCGACTTGCCCCGACGGGTTCTCAAACTGGATGTCCGGGTCGAGGAACCAGTCGTAGATCATCTCGTCGCGCAACCAGTCGCCGTTTTGGTTCATCGAAGTCTTCATCTGCGCCCAGACCTCGTTCTTGATCTCTTCGGCGGTGCATTCCATCGCCGTTTTTCCATAGAGCACGCCCGGAGTATCCCAATCGGACACGTCCACGGAGAGAATGCCCTTGACGTTGCCGTCTCCGAATTGGCTCATCGGGAAGTCCGGCCAGAACTGCGCCTGCGAGACGGCCGTCAGCGCCCACGGAGCATCCATGAACAGCAGATGGCCGTGTACGACGGGGATGTCTTCGGTCAGGAAATATTGGATGCCGTTCATCCAAGCGACGGAAGAGGCGAGTTGCTTGATGTAGTACAGAGTCGGATCGGCAAGCAGCATCTCGTCGGTCAGTTTCTGCGCGATGATCTCGACCGGCATGGCGGAGATGAAGTAATCGCCGCGCGCGACGAACTCCGCACCGTTCATGGAGATGGTCGCACCGGTGATCTCGCCGTTCTCGCAGTGAATCTCTTTGACTTCGGCGTTCATGTTGTACTCCACGCCGCCTTCGCGCAAGTAGCGAAGCCACGGGTCGATCCAAACGTCATTGGTCGGCCCGTTCAACAGACGGTCGTCGCCGACGCCCGGCGTCATGAGATCGACGCAGAGTTGCGAGAACACATTGCCGATCGTCTTGGCGCTGGCTTCACGAGACTTCGCCGCGACGAGGACACGGGTCGCCGCCGTCATGAAGTGTTGGAACGCTTCCGACTGTTGGTTGGCGTTGACAAATTCCCACCAGGGGATTTTTTCGTACTCGTCCGTTTTGCGTTCGTCGCAGGAGGTGAGCATCTGCCATGTTTTGTGTACGAGGTTGTCGATATCGGACAGCGTCAATCCCATGTTGTTGTCGAACAGCGAGCGCAGCATCACTTTCATGTCGGTGAGATTGCGCGGGAAGTTGTCGAGCGAGACCACCATCGGGAGGTGGTCCCTGAGCGTGGCAGTGCGGGTTGCGAAAACGAGGTTGTCAAATACACCCTTGGCGTTCTGCCCAAACGGGATGCGTTTCATCGTGTCCGGCACATGTCGATAGAAGCCCGGGAAGAAACGAAACCCGTGCTCCCCCGGCAGATCGGGGCGGTGCTCCGTGCCTGTCCCTTTTTTCGGAATGGAACGCGCTTTGCCGCCCGCGATGTTCTTGTACTCGTATACCACGACTTGGAACCCGCGCTCCATCAGCTCGTGAGCCGCCGTCATCCCGGCGACCCCGCCGCCTAAAATTACAACCTTTTTCTGCATGTACATCTGCACCCTTTCCCCTTGGAACACATTCTGTCTGAATCTATGACTTACACTATAACTCACAATCTACCTTGTCCCTTACGATTTCGTTAGGACGCGTACAATCGCTGTTTTGTAAGAATTAAATTCCGCATCGTAACTTATAATACCACAAAAAAAAGCTGACAGGTCACTTCGACCTGTCAGCTTTTTTCTCATCCGTTTTGGCCATCCCTTCCGGAATCGTGCCCGTGCGGACGCCTTCCACCCACTCGTGGTAGACGGAGAGGATGCCGTTTTTGTGAATGTCGTAGAGACGTTGCAGTTCCTTGAGCGGTTCTGCGTTGTCGTCCACGCGAATGTCCACGTAGGGAAACTCATCCGTATCCACGACCAGCAAGGCTGCCGATTGCTTGCCCCGTTTGTCGCCGCCCGCTTTCTGTCCGGCATCCAACGCTTGGATCAAGCGAACTTCAAAAGGGGCCGTCGACGCGGAGAATGTCGCCGCCACCGCTTGCACGACCTCGATGCCCGTCAGCAAGTTGCCTTGCACGGTGAAGTGGTCGCCGACGATATGCCCCGCCCATGCGTTGTTCTCTTCGCCCGTGTAGGCAACCGCGCGCCCGTACTTGTCCACGATGCCCAGTTGACGGTACTGACGGCCCGGATCGTCCGCGAGTAATTGTTGCAGCGTCTCTTCTGCCGACAAGCCGTGCTCCAACAACCGCAAGCCTTTTGGCCCGAGTGTCGGATTCACCCGTGCTTGTGTGGCAACCGCACCGACGCCCGCTTTGGCAAACGGGCAAAGCGAACCGACTGCAAACGCCTTCGTCGTCACCGCCACCCCGAACCGACCTGACATCGGGTCGCGGGCGACGATGGAGAATGTGTTGAGATCCACCGAGACGACTCCCTTCTACTCAGAGTCCGCGTCGTGCGATCCTTTCCAGATCAATTCCGCGCAGGCGGCCCCATTCGGCCGTTTGCCCGCGCACGATCAGCGGACGCTCGCGCAAGTTCAATACGGAGGTGCATTCTTGCAGAGTCAAGATCACGCGCAATTCTTCGTGCCAGTGCTCGACGATTTCCACAGCGGTGTCCACGCCGTGTTCCATCAGCGGACGAAGAATCGCGCCGGCGATGCCGACCGCATTGGCGCCCAATGCGAAACATTTTGCGGCGTCGAGTGCCGTCTGGACACCGCCCGAGCCGATCAGATCGAATTGGAAGAGGTGCGGTTGCGCTTCCAACAGCGCTTCGGCTGTGGTTTGGCCCCATTCCTGTTCCATCTCGGTAAAACGAAGCCCCGCACGTCGACGGTTCTCAATCGAAACGAAATTCGTGCCGCCCATGCCCGCGACGTCCACCGTCTTCACCCCGGCGTCCGCCAACTTGCGATACGTCTCCGTGGACATGCCGTTGCCGACTTCCTTGACGATCACAGGGACAGACAGACCTTCGACAACTCCTTGAATTTTGTCGCAGATGCCTCGGAAGGAGCGGTCTCCTTCGGGCATCGTCAACTCTTGCGCCGCGTTCAAGTGCAGATGCAGAAAATTCGCCCCGATCATGTCCACCGCCAGCTGTGCATCTTCAACAGAAGCACCCGCTCCGAGGTTGCCGATCACGATCCCGTTCGGGTTGACTTCTCGTACGACCGAGTACGTGCGCACCAAGCTTGGGTCTTTCAACGCTGCACGCTGTGAGCCAACGGCCATCGCCAAGCCCGTTCTCTTCGCCACTTCCGCCAAGCCTCGGTTGATTTCTTCCGTTCGTCCCGCTCCACCCGTCATCGCATTAATCAAAAGAGGCGAACTGAGACTCAGTCCGCCGAGGGTGGTCGCGAGGGTGACGTCCGCCAGATCAAAGTCCGGCAACGCGCGGTGTACGAACCTCAAATCCGAAAAACCGTTGTTCAGGCTCGGATTCAATTCCAAGGCATATCGTACATGGTCCAACTTGCGCTGTTCAATGGACACGTATCTCCCTCACTTCTCGTAACACTTCTATTTCTCTACCTTACTTCTTGAACAGGTCGCCGAATACGTCGCCCAGCGTGCCGAGGCCGGAAGAGCCGTCGTCTTGGGTGGAGTAGTTCATCGGTTGTCTGTTGTTGTTGCGGCCGCCGCCTCTCGGACGATCTCCGCGGTCGCCACGGTCTCCGCCGCCGCGCGGTTCACGCTCGCCGCCTTCGACTTCGCGGATCGACAGCGAGATGCGCTGTTCGCCTTCGTTTACGTCCAGGACTTTGACCTTGACTTCTTGGCCGATTTCCAGCACTTCGTCAGCGGTGGCGACGTGACGGTTCGCCACTTGCGAGATGTGGACGAGACCTTCAACACCCGGCAGAAGTTCGACGAACGCGCCGAAAGACACGAGGCGTTTGACCGTACCGGTCACGATGTCGCCGGCGGAGAACTTCTCTCCGACATTCGACCACGGACCCGGTGCAGCCGCTTTGATCGACAGCGAGATGCGGCCCGCCGACGGATCGACTTTCAGAACTTTGACGTTGACGGTGTCGCCTTCCTTCACAACGTCAGCCGGTGTATCTACGCGATGGTGTGCCATCTCCGAGATATGTACCAGACCGTCTACACCGCCGAGATCAACGAAAGCCCCGAAGTTGGTCAGACGTTGAACCGTCCCGGTCAGCACTTGACCCGGTTGGATCGAGCTCAGACGGTCTTCCTTTTGCGATTCGAACGCTTGGTCGAGCACCGCTTTCGCAGAGAGGATGACTTTGCTGTCGTTGCGGTCGAACTCGACGATCTTGACTTTCAGGGTACGGCCTTTGTAGTCGCTGAAATCTTCGACGAAGTGACGCTCCACGAGAGACGCCGGGATGAAAGCGCGAACGCCGAGGTCGATGACGAGACCGCCTTTGACGACGTCTGCCACTTTGACTTCGAGCACTTCGCCGCTTTCGTACTTGCGCTCCAAATCATCCCAGGACTTGACGCTGTCCACCGCTTTTTTGGAGAGAATCAGTTTGCCTTCGTCATCGTTGATGCGCAGGACTTTCAGTTCGAGCTCGTCGCCCTCATTCACGACGTCGCTCACGTTGTCCACGCGAAGTACAGAGAGTTCGCCAATCGGGATCACACCGTCGTACTTGTAACCGACGTCCACGAGCGCTTGACCGTCTTCGATCTTGGTGATCTTGCCTTTGACGATGTCGCCTCGTTGCAAGGTGTTCAGGTCGAGATCTTTCATTTCTTCTACCATTGTTCCAACCTCCTCTATTTGGTAAAGCCGG
The DNA here is from genome assembly GCF_016722965.1 of Tumebacillus amylolyticus. Lineage (NCBI taxonomy): Bacteria > Bacillati > Bacillota > Bacilli > Caryophanales > Alicyclobacillaceae > Tumebacillus > Tumebacillus amylolyticus. Next base: position 277,581 of record NZ_JAEQNB010000004.1, on the reverse strand, counting down.
AAATCGCAGAGTATGAACAACTTAAGAGTCAATCAGAGTCAATCCCAAAACTTGCTAGGTGTAGATGCGCTCCCTTAGTATGTTACCGCGTGCGATCTTCCATACGATGGGTTTTGCGCAACTCGTCAATTGCGCTCATGATCTCTTGGGTGACCAAGGCAAGCGTTTCCTTGGAGGACTTGCCTTCGCGGTACTTGGAGAGATCGAGCGGTTTGCCATAGACGATTTTGACTTTGCGGAAAGGTTTGTACGAACCGACGATGGCGATCGGAACGACCGCACAGTCGGAACGCATAGCGAAAAACGCCACGCCCGTTTGCCCCTCGCCGAGTTCTCCGGTCTTGCTGCGACTGCCCTCTGGGAACAGCCCCATGCATTTCCCGTCCTCCAGCACTTTCAAGGCGGTGCGCAACGATTGACGGTCGCCCGCTCCACGGTTGACCGGGAACGCGCCCCACGCGGTGACCAAGTTCTTGACCACGGGGATTTTGAACAGTTCCGCTTTGGCCATGAAATGCACTTGGCGTTCCATCCCGCACCCAAGCAAGATCGGGTCCCAGTTGGAAATGTGGTTGGAGCACAGCATCACACCGCCCGACGCCGGGATGTTCTCTTGCCCGACAGACTCAAAGCGGTTCATGAGGGTGAGATACCCTCCGAAAATTGAGCGGAATAAGCGATATAACATCATCTGTATGACGGCTCCTAAGACTTCTGTGCTTGGGCGGAATGGCAGATCGTTTCGATCTGGGCGATGACTTCGTCAATCGACATGCCGGTCGTGTCCACCACGACAGCATCGTCCGCCTTCACCATGGGCGAATGTTCACGCGACGCATCGTAGTCGTCACGGCGTTGAATGTCTTCTTTGATCTGCTCGAAGTCGCAGGCGATGCCCTTGCCGAGCAGTTCTTGGTAGCGGCGCTGTGCGCGCGCTTCGACAGACGCGGTCAGCCAAATTTTGACGTCGGCGTTGGGCAGAACCACAGTTCCGATATCACGCCCGTCCATCAAAACGCCGGTGCGCGCTGCAATGTCTTGTTGCAATTTCACCATGGCCACTCGCACTCCGGAGACCGCCGAAACGGCAGAGACGTTGTTCGTCACATCAAACGAACGGATCGCATCTGTCACTTCCTCTCCGTCCACAAAGACCGCTTGCCCAACAGATCGCGGCTTGAAGTCGATATGAATGGAATCGGCCAATTCTGTGAGTGCTACTTCGTCATGGAGTTCGATTCCTTTTTGTAAGGCCTTCCAAGTGATGGCCCGGTACATCGCACCCGTATCGACATACGCTACCCCAAGGGCAGCGGCGACACGTTTGGCGACTGTGCTTTTCCCAGCACCGGCCGGACCGTCGAGAGCCACGCGTAATGTATTCATGAGTTCAAATGCCTCCTGCTCTCACAACACAGTTCTGAAGTTGCTACAAATAGACAAAAAGCAGGCGATTGCCCGCTTGATGCACTTGTATGGACTCCGATGTCTTGAGATTTCTATCTATGATAGTACCAAAAAGCCCCTATTTCATCAAGTGAATCGGCCCCACTTCCGCCGCCCGATCCTCATTGGACTCGACGAGCGTCCCCGGCACCGGATACGAAATGTGCGGGTTGTTGTGGTCCACTTGAAAACGGAACACGCCATCGATGCTCGACGTATCGACCGTGAGGATGTCGCCTTCCTTGACGGGAACCGTGACTTCCGACTTCATAAAGTTGACAAGAGGTACTCCATTTAATTTGACCCAGATGTTTGGCATCGCGGTTTGTTGATCGAGGTTCGTAATCGAGACCTGCGTCGTTTCTTCTGTGCCCTGCGCCGTCGTCGGCATGACGCCGCCGCTTTGGCGTGCGCCCTCCAGCCGGTCGGTCATCGAGAGCAAGTTGCGCCCCGACGGGAACGCCAGCATGACTTGGGCCACGATGATCAGCACAAAGCCGAGCACGACGATGCGTGCCAACGGTTTTTCCAACTTGCCATAAGCTTTCAAAAAGCGTTCTTCATACGAAAGACGCCGACGTTGTTCCATCTTGTACCACCCCCGGTTACATCTCATCCTATGCTAGTCCCGGGAGTTTCATACTTGGAGTCGTCGGCGTCCTGTATTCTCTTTTAATTTCCCAATACACCCTTCTCGCGCATCTCAATCTGGCGCTTGAAGGAATACTGCACGATCAACTGCCGGTCTGTCTCGGTCAGCTCATAATACTTGAGGGAAACCGTTTTGTAGCCGGTGTCTGTCGGCGGTGCGATTCGAATCACCCGCGCCTTGCCGACGATGTCATAACCCTTGCCTTCCAAGGTCATCCGGAATCGAAACCCGATGACGTCGTTGGCCTGCATGGGCAAATCAACCGGCACGGTAAACGCCAAGCCCCCGCCGGAAATGTCGTGCCCGCGCGCTTTGGACGTGATGATGTTGCGCGTATGGGAATCCAGATAGACCAGTTCCAATTCGAGATTGAACGGCACTCGCAAAAACTCACGGCGTTGCTGACGGTGAATGTCCTCGTAATTGGGTTTCTTCAACGCCAAAAGCTCGATGTTGCGCTTGTCACGTCCGACCACCACAGTGGCAAACGAGCACTGGGCTCCGTCTGCAGCGCGATATCGGATCAACACACCGACCTTGTCCGGGAGAGAAATTGGAGAATTGCTGTCCGGTCTCATCGGCAGGTCGATAAAAATCTGCGTCTTCTCCATGTCTTGCACTCGTGCTGTATATCGTCCGGTATAATAGCCCTCGTTAATTTCAATGTTAATTTTCTGCCCAATGACTGGGTATGCCATTTCTGTACCACGCTCCGGTAACTCGACCTACGAAAAGTATATAACATTTTCAGCCTTGTTTCTACCATATGAAAGGCAGGATGGTTCAGAATGTGAATGTTTGGGACGACCTTTGAATAGAGTGTACAGAAAATCTGTGGACGGGAGGTTCTCCTCACATGAAGCGACAACGCGCGTTTTTTCACACTTTGCGACTGCCCCGGTTTCGTCGGCTGCTCCTCCCGCTTCTCCTGTTGGTCGTCTTCACGGCGACGTCTTATACACTGGTAGAGCGTCACACCTCGACCCTTCCTTTGCCGGGTTTGGTCATGATCGATCCCGGTCACGGCGGCTATGACCCCGGCGTCATGTCGAACGGAATTTTGGAAAAAGAAGTCACACTCGCCATCGCCAAGCAACTCCAAGCGGCTCTGGAAGCACGAGGCATCCCCACCGCGATGACGCGAGACTCAGACACAGACTACGCAGACTCCGGCTCGCGAGGTTCCTCCTCCAAACGCCAAGACTTGGACAAACGACTGGAAATGACCGACACGCAGCAAGCGACGATGTTCATTTCGTTGCACATCAACAACTCCAACCTTGCCACTCGCGGCGGGGCCGAGGTGTTCTACTCCGAACAAAACGAGGGGTCGGAGCAACTCGCCGCAGCTGTACAATCTCAACTTCACAAAGTCCCGAACATGTCAAAGCGCGACGCGAAACCGGGCAAATACTATCTCCTTCGCAAACAGAATATTCCCAGTTTGATCGTGGAGTGCGGATACCTGAACATTCCGGACGAACGGGCACGTCTCAACACGCCCGACTACCAAAAACAACTCGCCGTCGCCATCGCCAACGGTGTAGACTCTTGGCTGAAAACACAACAATAACACCACGCGAAAAAAAGAGGGCCCGGTATCTCCGGCCCTCTTTTTCCTGTCTCGCGGTTGCTATATGATCTACATCTTGAGCTTCTCGACGCCGATTTCCTTGCCGTCGATGGCGCTGATGTAGACTTTGTAGGTGTCGTTGTCCATCGTGCCGATGAACTCATAGCAGAGTTGCTCGCGTTGCAGTTCGTCTTTGACGATGGATCGATGGACCTCGTGAATCTGCACTTTCGGCGAGACATACTTGCGTGCGTCCGCTTCCGTAACCTTCGCGGCCGGAATCTGACGGCTCGCCTTGAAGTTAAACGCATAATCCTGTGAGACCAGACCGACGACATCGCCGGTATCAAGCGCCACTTTGACCGTGGTGCGCTCCGGATAGATCCGCACGTCGTTTTGCATCGGTACAATTTCAAACACGCCCACGCTGTCGTACTGGTCGGTACGGATGATCGCGTCTCCATGAATCCCCTTCGACTTCAGATACGCCAACGCTTTGTTCCCCGCTTGGTCCAGATCGAGTTTCGGATCGCCGACTTCGCGGTTGTTCATGAAGTTGGTGATGTGCCCGCCCTTCTGCGTGACCGTAAAATACGCTTGACCGTCCTGCGGCAACTTGGCTGTCACCGAGTACGAAGAGTACGGGGTTCCCTTGCCGTTTTTCTTGGCAACGACTCCCGATGTGTCCGGAAGTCCGAGGAACGAAGCGACCGCCTGCGCCGCGCCTTTTTCATCGACGGGGTTGCCGGTCAGAGTCTTCTCGTTGGTCTTGTTGCGCGTACCAATCCCCGTGATCGTCGGCGAGAACGTCAGAGGCTTTTCGCTTTTCACTTGCTTCTCCATCGATTTGAAACCGTCAACGATGACGTTGTCCGTTTTTTTATCGGTCTGCGCCAGAGCAAGTTCTGCATCCATCCAGCGCAGGTTTTTTTGAATGACCGCCGTTTGCAGCGCGGACAGTTGCTTTTCCATGCGTTTGGAGCGGTTGTACATCTCTTGCAAGGTGTTCCACTCTTGGTCGTTCAGCGGTTTTTTGTCCTCGTTGTGAACCGCGACTTGATACGAGAAATTCCCGACATCGTTCAGGAAGTTCATCGTGTTGTTAAACGGCATCAACGACAACGGCAGTTCGCCGACGTCGCTGCGCGCTTGTGCCGAGAGACGCCACACTTCGGTCAGCGACGAGGTCGATTGCAGTTTGGAGTTGACGGCGAGCGACTTGCCCAATTCGTCTTGCAGCAAGTTCATATGATCGCTTAACGTATGGAACGCGCGTTGGTATTGGTTCTCCGCTTTCAACAACAGCGCTTGTTTCTCACGATGCTCACGGTAGCCCCAGAAGCCGGCGACCACCAAGGCGATGACGATGACAAAGGATGTAATTCGGGAAAACATCGCGTGAGTCCCTCCTTTCCGAAACTATCGGCAGAAGATGTGCGCGCCGATGCGTTTGATTTGCGGGCGTGACCAGATCCATTTCGACGTGGCCGTCGCCGGGTTGAAGTAATAGATGGCGCCGCTGGAAGGGTCCCAACCGCGCAGCGCGTCGTTGACCGCTTTTTTGGCATTTTCGTTCGGGCTCAACCAGATCTGACCGTCCGCCACAGCGGTAAAAGCGCCCGGCTGGAAGATGATGCTCGGCACCGTATGCGGGAAGTTCGGGTTCTCCAGACGGTTCAAGATCACCGCCGCGATGGCGACTTGCCCCACATACGGTTCACCGCGAGATTCCCCGTAGACGGCGTTGGAGATCAATTTCATGTCGTTGGCCGACACGTTGCGCCCGCTGTACGAAGCGGTCGGTGTCGAATGGGCCGCAGGTTGCTTGGCGGCCGTCCCTCCACCGCCTGCGTAGGGATTGTACTTTTTGGTGGCGGCGACCAATTTGGTTCTGGTCTTCGCGCCGACTTTGCCGTCCACTTTCATGCCGAACTTGTACTGGAAATTGCGGACCGCCCAGTATGTACCCCATCCAAACGATCCGTCGATCGCGCCCTTATAATAGCCGAGTAACTTGAGTCTGCCTTGCAGTTCACGGACGTCGGTACCAGCGCTGCCCTTGACGAGCGTGCGAGTGGTGAACGTGGATTGGTGCGTGCTTGACTGCTCCATTCGAGGCTCGACAGCCACGCACGCGAAGGCCGTTGCCACAGTCAGCGCCGCCGCCAGCAACCTCCACTTTTTCCTCATAGTACCCCCTCCAACTGTGTGAAATCGGTGTTCTTGTCTTATTGTGGAGTGGAAGGAGCAGAGCTATCCAAGGCAAAAAAAGGGAGAACCCGATGCTTCGGGTTCTCCCTTTCCCCGTCCTTAGACGAGTGTTTCGATATCAAACGACGATTCGTTGTCACACAGGCAACGCTTAAACCCTGTGTCGATTTGGCCTCGATAATCGCGGATGCCGCGCAAGATGAACGACTCTCCACAATTCTTGCAACGAATGTGAACTTTGACGCGGTCGGTTTGTTCCGGCATGAATGTCAGCTCCTCATAGGGCGAGTGATGACACCCAGTGTTGCCGCGTCTCTCTTCCTTTATACATCGCGAACATTCTCTTCAAGCGGTTTAAAAGGCGACCGCTCCTGCGCCGCCCGAACTTTGCGCAAGCCGTTGATCCAGAGCCCGACCATGAACGGAATTGTCAGCGCCACCAACCACGTCTGTTCGGAAATCAACAGCGAATCGTACGTGCTGTGAATCAACCACGGCGAGCCAAACGCAAGCAGTCCGTTGACCCAGCGCTGACGGCGAGTGTCGGCAAATTTCGCTTTGCCGAGGTAGTAGCCCATAATCACGCCGAACAGCGCATGACCCGGCACCGTGAACAAAGTTCGAAACGCCACAGCGTCCCACCCGAGCGCGAGGACTTTTATGATATTCTCTACCGTTGCAAACCCGAGCGACGCAGCGACGGCGTAGACGATGCCGTCGTACTCCTCGTCAAATTCATGATGTCGCACGGCAAGCCAATAGGTCAGCAAAAACTTCGAAAGCTCTTCGACGACGGCGACAACCAGTACGGTGTGAACGTACGGCGAAACGATATATCCGTCCAACCAATGCACGATATACATCACCGGCAACGCCGAAACCATCCCTACAAAAAATAACAACCCCACCAGCCGCAACGGCTCGGAGTCATAACGGTCACGAATATAAAAATAGGACAAAAGTGCAAGTGCAGGAGCCACTGCACATCCAATCAGCAAGAAAATGTTCAAGACAGACCCCTCCCCATTACTGAATTCAAGTCCTACCGTTCAAACTCCTGCTTTGACACCGCGTGCATGAGCAGGGCATAATATCCAGAGAAGAAGTCTGGTTTGCAACCCACGAGAGGTGGATGTTTTCTTGAAACATATACTTGTAATGACCACCGGCGGCACGATTGCCATGATTGAAGACCAAGCGACGCAAACGGTACGCCCTGTCGCCGATGCCGCCGATTTGACCAAAGCCGTACCCAAACTCGCCGAATACGCAGACGTTTCGGTGGAAGCGTTCTCCAACGTCCCGAGTCCCCATCTCACGCCGGCGATGATGCGCGATCTGGGTCAAGCCGTTCTGGTGCGCTTGCAACGCGAGGACGTGGACGGCATCGTCATCACCCACGGGACGGATACGCTCGAAGAAACGGCGTACTACCTCGACCTCATCCTGCCTCCGGGCAAGCCGGTCATCGTCACGGGCGCGATGCGCTCGTCGAACGAACTCGGTGCTGACGGCCCGCTCAACTTGCTGAATTCGGTGCGAACGGCCGCTTCCACAGATGCGGTCGGCCAAGGGGTGCTGGTCGTATTCAATGATGAAATTCACGCCGCACGGTTTGTGACCAAGACGCATACGTCCAACGTTGCGACCTTCCAATCCCCGACCGTAGGCCCGATTGGATTCCTCGACAAACGCTCTGTGCAAATTCGCCACGTTCCCAAACCGCATGCCCACATCCCCGTCGACGATCTCATCGCCGAAGTCGGCTTGCTCAAAATGGCGGTCGGCATGGATGATCTGCTCGTGCAATGCCTGCTCGACAACGGAGCCAAAGGCTTGGTGATCGAAGCACTGGGGGCAGGCAACGTACCGCCTGGCGTCGTACCGGGCATCAAACGGGCCCTGTCGATGCACATCCCGGTCATTTTGGTATCGCGTTGCTACAACGGGATTGTGCAAGACGTGTACGGATACGAGGGCGGCGGCAAACATCTGCGCGACTTAGGGGTACTTTTCTCCAACGGCCTCAACGGGCAGAAAGCGCGCATCAAATTGATGACCGCTCTGCGTGAGACCGACGATGTACAGGAACTTAGCAAATACTTCGACCTTGAATGATAACATAAAAAGAAGCCGAGTGCCACGATTGTGGGCTCGGCTTTTTTTGCATGTTCAGGGGGGACGGGGGGTATCGTAGGAGGGAGATTTTTTGATCATTCGGAGGAGGTCTTTGCACTCATGAGGTTTACATGGCGCGGATTGATCGGCGTAATGTTGGCGCTGACTCTCTTGTTCACCGGAAGCGGTTCAGCGCTGGCAATCGATATTCAAGACGCACTGCCCGGCTTTGAAGACGACGCCGCGGTTCCGACTGCGACCAGCTCGCTGCATTACGGATCGCGTGGGTATTCCGTCTCGCTCTTGCAACGCAATTTGTCGGTGTTGGGGTATTTCAAATATCCGCATCATGCCACCGGGTATTACGGCTGGTACACCACGGCGACCGTAAAAAACTTTCAACGCGCGTACAGTCTTCCTGTCACCGGCACCTACGGTCCGATGACTCGCCGGGCGATGTCCCATGCCCTGATCAAGCGAATGCTGGTAAACGATTCCTATCGCTACACGAATGTTCGTTACAAATGGGGCGGTGCCTCTCCGAGCGGGTTTGACTGTTCAGGTTTTGTGTATTACATGTTTCAAAAGTTCGGTGTGAACATGCCGCGCACAACGGCGAGTCACATGTACACGATGGGCTATCGTGTGTACAAATCGCAGTTGCAACCGGGAGATCTGGTGTTTTTCGCGCTTGAAAACCCCAGCCACATCTCGCACGTCGGTTTCTACTTGGGTCACAACAAATTTATCTCCGCCACCAACTCCCGCGGCGTCTATGTCTACTCCCTCTCCAACACCTACTGGGCCCCCCACTACATGGGCGCCCGCCGCTATTACTAAAAAAACCGAAGGGCTCCTCAGCCCTTCGGTTTTTCTTACAAGCCAACCTTCACGCGGTACTCATCCAACGAGAGGCGAATTTTCTTCTGCACGCGGCTGCGCATCGGCGGGAACCCCATGAAGAAGCCTGCCACACCGAACGCTTGTCTGGCCCAGCGGTTGAAATCAAAAGAATCGTGATGCGAGATGATCTTGCCGTCCACGAAGCGAAACTCCGACTCGATGTCGTTGTGTACCGCTCGACCGGTCCGCGAGAACACGTAATCGATGCTCCAACGACCCCGTCCACGGTGATCGTCCGCGTCGATGACTTGGAACGTCATCCGCCGCTCCCCGCTTGCCGTGTGCGTGAACAGGTGCCACATCGCCAAGGCCTCCCCTCCGCGCAAGTTGACGAACATGTCGTCCGAAAACTGCACGTCCTCGTGATAGCACTCGGCCAACGACGCGTAATCGTTATCTCGAAACGCGGAGTAAAACTTGTCCAGCAAACCTTCATTCGGATGTTGCATCCCTTTTTCTCCCCTACCCTTTCTCTCTGCAAAAAAAGCTCACAACCGCTTCAGGCGATTGTGAGCTCTCTTGTCTCTACCTGTCGTATCTTCTTTTTCCCGTTGTGATGCGAATTTCCTTCCCGTTCACGTTAATGTCAATTCCGTAGTTCCAATTGTGTCTATAGTCGTCAACGGTACGGCGCACTTTGCGGTCGATTCGTTCCACGTGATCTTCGACGCGTTCACAGACGCGTTCGACCCGCTCCTCCACTCGATCCACGATCGGACCCCAGGAAACCACGGTGCCTTCCGGACCAAACGCCCGGCGAGCCCAACGGCCCCAGTCGAAGTAATCGTGGTGCCAGACGATCTTGCCGTTCTCGAAGCGGAATTCCGATTCGATGTCGCGGCGCTTGATCCGGCCCGAACGTGCCGAGCGGTACTCAATCTCCCAGCGGGCGCGGCCGTGGGTCTCGGTTACGTCGAGGATGCGGAAGCCCAAGACGCGGGCTTTCTCACGGGTGCTCACAAACCAGTTTACCATCGCTCGTGCGTCATTGCTGTAGAGGTCATCCAGAATTTCGTCAGAGTCGTGTAGTTCCTCATGGTAGCAGTCCGACAGAGCTTCCACATCGTTGTTCTGAATCGCGGTGTAGAAATTGATCAACAATTGCTTGTTCGGATGCATCGGTATACTCCCTCTCTCATTTAAAAAGTGGTTGTCTTCTACAACCTATATTACATGAAACATTGTTACATTGAAAGAGGGTAGATGCGATTTATTTAAGTTTTTTCTCGATTTCATACGACCCCGACGTCGGACCGCCGACAATTTCGAACCCGTGACGCTTCCAGAACTTGATGGCGACGGCGTTTTCGACCTGCACGTGGCCTTGGATGACCTCGCAGCCCAGGAACTCCGCGTGGTTGAACATGTTCTCGCAGATGCGGGAGCCAATGCCCTGATCCTGTGCCGATTTCGCCAGCACGAGCGCTCCCCAGTACATATGCTTGGGTTTGTAAACCGTGTACGACGTATAGCCGATCGGCTTGCCGTCCTGTTCGATGATCAACGAGGTGCCGCTGTCCTTGATCTGGCTGAGAATCATCCGGTCGGTCAACGTCACGCCCACCGACTTTTCAAATACTTCCTTCATCGTTTCTCGCGTCACTTGGATCAGAAACGCATCGTCCGCTTCGACACGGTCGCGAAACGTAACGCTCGGGACAGAGCGTTTTTTCACGGTGGTTTTGGTTTTGGCTTTCGCTTTGAGTTTGGCAGTCGTTTTCTTGCGCGGTTTGGGTCGCATGGGTGAATCCCTCCTCTGGTCACTCCATGCTATTCAAAAACCCTCTCCTAAGAGAGGGTTTTTCCGCGCAATTTCGACGCTGCTTCCGATTCCAAAAACCACTGAACGCCGGAATGCTCTTGCAAAAACGAAGCCGGCACGCCAACGCCTACTGGCCCTTCCAACGCCTGTTGCACGATGTCCGCTTTGCCCGCGCCGTTGGCGAGCACCAGCAAATGTTTGGCTTCCAAGATATCGGCAAGCCCGACTGTCAAACCCCAGTCGAAGTCCGACTCCCCCGCGAAGTACGAGGACGTCACTTGCGACGTCGTCTCCGCGAGCGGCACTCGACGCGTGCGGGAATCTCGCAGACTGCCGGGTTCGTTATAGGCGAGATGACCGTTCAACCCAACGCCGAGAATCACCAGATCGAACCCGCCCGCTGCACGGATGGCCGCTTCGTACCGGCGGCACTCCGCGTTCAGGTCTTGCGCCCTCGGGTTCAAGGAATGAATCTGCTCCTCCCGAAGCCCGACCGGCCCATACACATGCTCGTCCAAAAACGCCCGAAAAAACGGCACGCCAGACTCCGGCACCGTGCCGGGCTCATCGAGGGCAAAGGCACGGATGTCAGCCAGTGACACCCGCCCCGCTTGCTCCTCGCGCACCAGTTCACGGTACATCAACTTCGGCGTGTTGCCTGTCGCAAAACAGATCGCAGCGTTCGGCTTGCGGCGCACGATCTCCACGACCTGCTCCGCCGCGCGACGACTTGCTTGCTCCCATGTCGCGTATACCCGGATGTCCATGCAGAGTCACGTCCTCTCTCCTGCTGGAATTCTTATCCTCAGTATACAGCATGAGATTGGCGGATTAATAGGTGAACGGGTTGTGATTGCTTTTCTCCCGTGCGTCGTCAATATAATCGAGGTTTCGACTGGCATCTCGCAGCGATTTTGATTTGGCGCTGCGGAATCCGTCGAAACTGTCCAACCAGCGCAAGACGAAAAAGGCGAGAACAACGCCTCCTCCAAGCAAGAAGTAAAACCACATGGGAACCACCTCCTTGCTTGTTTAGTACGTCGTTGACTGGAAAAAGTTACGGTTTTGTCGAAATATTCTGTAGTTCAGAAACGGTTTTGAATTCGTACCCCTGTGCTTTCAACGCCGAGATGATGCCCGGCACCGCTTTCCGCGATTCTTGGCGCGAGTCGTACATGGCGTGGAGGAGGATGATCGAGCCGGGTTGGACGTGCTGGACGGTGTAGTCCACGATCTTGTCGGCTCTCGATGCGATGTCGTCGAACGAATCGGGCTCGACGTCCCACATGATCGTCTTGCGCTCGTGTTGGCTGAGGTAGTACGGCAGGTACAGCAGTTTTTTCCCGTTGGGCGGGCGGAACAGGATCTCGCCCTGGACACCGGCGTCGCGAAGGAGCGCGTCGGTTTTTTCAATTTCCGTGGAGATGTAGGACGGGGATTTGAAGACCATGCGGTTGTGCGAGTACGTATGATTACCGACTTCGTGCCCCGCTTGGACGAGTTTCTTCGCTTCGTCAGGGTGCTTTTCGATCTCGTTGCCGATCAGGAAAAAAGTCGCTTTCACGCCTGCGTCGTCCAGCTCCTTGAGAAGTTCGTCCGTGTACTCCGTGGGACCGTCGTCGAACGTCAGGGCCACAACTTTTTGCGTGGTCTCGACACGCGGGACGATCTCCCCGAACACTTGGTACGTGCGCGAATTCATGAGTTTGTAGGTGGTAACGCAGTAGATCACCAGAAGCAGGACGGTGACGAGCGAGACGATGCCGATTTTTTTCTTCATAAAAAAACCTCCCTATGGATTCTATCTCACCATAGGGAGGGCTTGGGAATCAATGACGGGCGGCTGATAAATGAATCATTTATTTTCCAGCGGTCCGATCATGTGCGCAGGGTTGACGTATTGCGCAAACTGTTCCGCGGTGAGCAAGCCGGTTTTCAGAGCGGCTTCCTTGAGCGAGAGTCCTTCGGCGTGGGCGAGTTTGGCGATTTTGGCGGCGTTCTCGTAGCCGATGTGCGGATTGAGGGCGGTGACGAGCATGAGCGAATTGTGCAGGTTGTGGTCGATCTGCTCCCGATTGGGTTCGATACCGACCGCGCACTTGTCGTTGAATGCGGTCATCGCGTCTCCCAACAAAGAGACCGATTGCAGGAAGTTGTAGATGATCACAGGCTTGAACACGTTGAGTTCAAAATTGCCTTGGCTCGCTGCAAACCCGATCGCCGCGTCGTTGCCCATGACTTGTGTGACGACCATCGTCAGCGCTTCACTCTGCGTCGGATTGACTTTGCCCGGCATGATCGAACTTCCCGGTTCGTTGGCGGGGATCGTCAGTTCCCCGATCCCGCTGCGCGGACCGCTCGCCAGCCAGCGGACATCGTTGGCGATCTTCATGAGATCGGCGGCGAGGGCTTTGAGAGCGCCGTGTGTGTAGACGACTTGGTCGTGACTTGTGAGCGCATGAAACTTGTTGGTCGCAGAGGTGAAGGATTTGTTCAAGTACCGGGAAATCTCAGCGGCGACCGAATTCCCGAACTCCGGGTGCGCGTTGAGCCCGGTTCCGACCGCTGTGCCCCCGATGGCAAGTTCCTTCATGGTTTGGACGCTGGTTTGAATCATGGCTTCACATTTTTCCAGCATATGGTGCCATCCGCTGATCTCTTGCCCGAGCGTGAGCGGAGTGGCGTCTTGCAGGTGGGTGCGTCCGATCTTGATGATGTCGGCGAACTCGGTTGTTTTTTGGTGCAGGGTGTCTTTGAGTTTGCGCAGGGCGGGCAAGAGATGCTCTTCGACGGCGAGGACGCCTGCGACGTGGAGCGCGGTGGGAAACGTATCGTTGGAGCTTTGCGACATGTTGACATCGTCGTTGGGATGCAGACGGGTTGCGCTGCCTGCTTCCTCCAACAGTTGATTGCCGCGATGGGCAATCACTTCGTTGACGTTCATGTTCGATTGCGTGCCGCTGCCGGTCTGCCAGACGACGAGCGGGAAGTGCTCATCCCAGCGACCGTCGAGAATTTCGTCCGACGCGCGAACGATCGCGTCGGTTTTTTCCTGATCGAGCTTGCCGAGTTTGTGGTTGCTGAGAGCGGCGCTGCGTTTGAGAATGGCGAAGGCGCGGATCACTTCGATGGGCATCTGCTCCGTGCCGATCGGGAAGTTTTCCTTGCTCCGTTGCGTTTGTGCGCCCCAGAGCTTGTCGGCCGGGACTTGTATTTCACCGAGGGTGTCTTTTTCGATTCTGTAGTTCATAGCGGGAGTCCTCCTGACTTTTCGTAAACAGGTTCAGGATTGCCTAAATGAGAGAGGGCTAAAACGGTTCGCGAAGCCCACTCAAACCGACTTGGTTGCTAGAATTCGTGTCCGCGCACTTTCGCGTAGACTTTCGTATCGGTGAGGAGTTGCCCGTACACGTCGTACTCCTCACCGCGCATGATCCCTTCCAGCGTATAACCCAATCGCTCCGGGACTTTTGCGCTGCGCTCATTGCGGGCATCGCAACGGATCAAGATTCGGTTGGCCTGCAACTCGCGGATTGCGTACTGTTCAAGACCGCTGACGAGTTCCGTGACCAAGCCTTGGTTCGCATACTTGGTTCGCACCCAATAGCCGATTTCAAACACCCGCGAGTCCCAGTTGATGCGATGTAGTCCGGAAGAGACGGCCAACTCGCCCGTTTCCTTATGAAACCCCATCAGACGTAAATCGGAACGTTGCAAAAACTTGACGTGCGCCTCCCGAATGACTTGCTCGACGTCCTCTTCCGTCTGGTTGTTATGGGCGAAGTGCATCCACGGTTTCAGTTCGTCCATGCTCTCCATCATGGCTTTGTAGGTCTCTTGTCCATCCCCCGGCAACGGCAATCGAACCAGCAGTCTGTCGGTTTCGAAACGGTCGGGGAAATCCAGCAAAATCGGAGGTTTTTTTGGGGTCGTCATACGCATTCGCTCCTCAAGAAATGTATCGTTATTTTTATTGTAACTCTTTCGCTTACTTGTTACCATGAAGACAATCACTATTACTTCTCAAGGAGAATCGAACATGAACATCACAATCAAAGAACTACCCGATTTTGAAGTCGCATTTGTCAGACATGTCGGGAGCTATGCGGAAACCGGCGGTGCGTGGGACCAACTCTCGCAATGGGCTGTGAAAAATGGATTGTTCCCGCCGCAGCAATCGTTTATCGGCATCTCGCTGGATGACCCCGCAACGGTGGAAGCTCATGCCTGCCGCTATGATGCGTGCGTGACTGTGCCGCCGGGGTTTGATCGCGAGTCTCATCCCGAAGTGAAGTTTCAAACGCTAGACGGCGGCCTGTACGCCCTCTGCCAATTTTACGACACCGCCGATCAGTTGGGAGGCGTTTTTCAAATGATGTTCGGGCAATGGCTGCCGGCAAGCGAGTATGTGGCAGATGCCCGACCCTGCCTCGAATTCTGCATGAACAACCCGGCGGACGACCCGGAGGGAAAAGTCAAAGTCGACCTGTACATCCCCGTTCAGAAAAAAGCCCTTACATAATCCTGTACAAAATCCCATGCTCATTCGCCCACTCGCACAACATGCGATGCGCAACGTCCCGCTGAGGTTTTTTGACATGGTACCACTTCCAGATCCGAAACGTGTGGGTTCGGATGGTGAGCAGACCGTTTTTGAGCTTGATTTCGCGGATTTCATCCGGTCGGTAGAAATGCAGCGGCGAATTGCCGATCTGGATGTACTCCTCCCCGATCGCCACGTCGTGCTGACGATCAAACAAGAGCCCGATCAACAGCAAGATCGCAATCGATACGAAGATCGACACATAACTCGGCACGCGATCCGCATGAGTCAGCCACAGGATCAGCCGGTTGATGTCGTCCTGATAGAAATTATGAAAAAACTCCACAACCACCAAAAACATCACGGCGAGCAACGGCGCACAAGTAAATGAATTCTCCGCAGACAGTTCTGTGGATTTCGCTCGATTTCCGAACATGAGAGTCTCCTTTTTTCCAACGTTCTATTTTCCCTATATACGGAAAACTCGGCAAAAAGTTTCAGGAGATAGAAAAAAACCACCGTGGCTCTACGGTGGTTTTTTTGCACCCTCCCTACGCTTGAGGGTTCAACGCTTCCTTTTTCTGAATCGGGATGTAGATGTCCATCTGTTTGTCGGTTTCCGACATACAACGCTCGTCATACCACTCGAATTCCCCTGTGCCCGCCTGTTCGTAGCCGGAGGTCGGGAACCATTCTTGGAACGCCCGCGCCCAGGTGTTTTGAATGGAGGAGCTGAACTCGCGATCAGACGCTTTCGGGGTGGTGAAGACTGCATACGTCGCTTCCGGCACAGTCACGCAAATCATGCCGTCCGGCACATTTTCAGACGTATCGGTCTCAAACCCGATGACATACGTAAACTGCCCGGTCTCCGGCTGGAAGTTCGTGCAAATTCCCAACTCCACTTCAGGGCGCAACTTGTTCGGGACGTTGGCGCCGAGTTCTTCCGTGATATAACGGTTCCAAAAAGCAGGAATGTCCGTGTGGTTTTGCCCTTCGTTGATGTTGGTTTCCAGTCCATAGCCAATCAGTTTAAAAGCAGGTTTCGTCACGATGTTCGGGGTCATTAGAATTCCTCCTTCGGGTAGACGGGAAAGCGGAGCCAGCGTCGCGACAGGTTGCAGAGCCAGCGAGATTCTGCGTTTGCGACACTCGACGGGCGTCATCTGAAACTCCCGTTTGAACGCGCGGGCAAACGTCTCATGCGATTGAAACCCGTGTTCCAACGCAATGTCGATCACCCGCCGGTTCGAGTTCAGCAACGCGACGGCCGCTTTGGAGAGCCGACGCTTGCGCAGATAATCGGCTGCCGTATCCCCCACGGTCAACACAAACAACCGATGGAAATGAAACACGGAAAAACACGCCACATTCGCCAACTCATTCATCGTAATCGGTCGATCCAAGTTCATTTCGATGTAGTCCAAGGTGACTTGGATTCGCTCTCTGTACTCCATGTAGTACCTCCCGTACGTTCTAGATGTATCGTATCAAGATCGCCAAGTATTTCCTTGACGTTTTTTGCGAACTGATCGTTATGAAAAAAAGACTTCCCCGTGGAAGTCCTTTTTTCCTTTCTGCTATTGCGGCAAAGAGCCGAGTTGCGTGGCGAGGTTGCGGTACCAGTCCCGCATGTCGTAGATCCCGACTCCGACCGCTTGCAGATGATCGTACGGCAGGGTTCCCATCGAGTTCCACTTTCCGATTTGCGGGGTGCCGTTGTACGTGACGATGGAATCGGTGGAGCCGAGTTTGGGACCGTTCATGGAGATCGTGTTGACGACACCGTCGTTTTTCCACCATGAAGAGCCGGTGACGACGTGGCCGGTTTGGTTGCGCGTGTAGGAACCCAGGAAGAACGAGAGCGGTTGCAGCGGCAAGTTCATGTCGGCCCACGGGTCTTGGTGCCCGGTGAGCAGGTTGTAGAACGTGTCGTCGGTCGACCACGAGAAGTAGTAGACGTCAGGTTGCGCTTTGACCCACGAGTTGAGTTCCTTGGCACCGTCTGGGGAGAGGTCCCACTGCGCGGTGTCGTGCGTGGACGTCCAGATCGGGGAGTTGTAGACGCGATCTGAATAGGAAGAGAACGATTCACCCGGTTGGCGTTTCAGGCCGAACTGGTCGAGTTTGAAATCGTACACCGGCTCGCCGATCAGCCCGCCGATCGAGGAGGCGGTGCCGATGATTTGCTGTGCGTGGGGCACGATGCCCTCTACCCCGTTAGTCAGCGTCGTGCCGTCATGCGGGGTTGCGATGGAGGTTGCGCTGAGGACCCAGGATTTTTTCTTGCCGTTGAACAGCGGCGAGAGTTGGTCGGAAGGTGTGGAAGCGATTTCATCGGGGGAGCCGTTTTCCAAGAGTTGAATGAGAGTGCGGATGGTTTGCCCGCCCATGCTGTGCCCGACGAGGTTTACTTTGTTGATCTTGCCCGTGGTGGGGTTTACGTCTCCCCATTGCGGGAACATGCCCGGATAGGTGCGGCCGTAGCGGGACACGCCGTATTTTTTGGCATGCGCGGCTCCGTAGTCGACGGTGCCGCCCTTGATCTCGGCGTAAAGTTCGCACGCTCGCTCCCAGTTGCTGGAGACCGGGCCGACAGCTGCGGTGTAGGTGGTGTAGTTGTAGTTTTTCAGGTCTTCTTGGATGTCGGTGAATCCGCCCCAGTATTTGTAGCCGAGCATTTCGTCACGACCCCAGCCGGAGAAGCCGTGAACGAGGACGATGGGTGCGTAGTTTTGGCGGGTGGTGGCTGCGGAGGCTGGGTTTGTGAGGAGAAAACTGGTGGAGAGGATGGATAAGGTGAGCAGCAAGGATGCTGTTTTTTTCATGCATGAGACCTCCATTTGGTGTAAGTAGGTGTCTCAATAATATAATTTTCAGACTTTTATGTAAAGAATTACTTTGTTAATATCATCCCAATAGCTGACCTGAAAAAAGGAGTAGCAGTAGCCACTCCTCACAACATCAGACGTTCAAAAAGGGTCTCACAGCAGCCAAAAATGCCGGTAGATTGCTGAGATGTACATGATGCCCGGCACCCTCGATCGTCACCACTTCGCATTGAGCAATTCGTTCCGAAACTTCCAATAACTTGTGCTGAGGAAAGTTACTTGTTGACCCTCCACCTATGACAAGGGTTGGTGCGGTGATGTCAGACAAACGTTCCCACCATTCTGAATTTGGTTCTTCCTGCAGAATCGACGTCAACACCCGCCAGTCAAACGGGATGGGTACGGTTGGCTCTTCGGGAATGGCTCTACGATTTTCCGGAAATGGAGGCGCAACATCCTCCACAACCAAACGCTCTACCCGTGACGGCCAAGCTTCTGCGAAGAGATAGGAAACCACACCACCCATAGAGTGACCCACGAGAGTAAACGTTTCCAAACCCATGTGATTCACAAATTGAAGCAAATCATCACGCATCCGTTCATATGTATACGTCCCCGGCCTTGCACTTCCGCCATGTCCCCGCTGGTCCAGCGCCAACACACGGTATTTTGCACCCAAACAAGCAGCGGCTTCATCCCAAGATTCTGCGCTCTCTCCCAATGCATGGAGCGCAACCAGCGGTGGCGCAGACACTTCCCCCGTCTCCCGATATTGAAACAGAAGTCCATTCAGTTCGATCTGCTTTACAGTTGTTTCCATGACTCATCATCTCCACATCATCCTGTCGTCTGGTTTACAGTGGCAAACTCATACTCAACGCCCTCACAGAAAACCCCATTTTTTCGTAGAGTTGAATCGCATGGTTTTCTGCAAAAACATTCAGACGAATTTCGAGGTATCCCTCACGTTTGAGGTTCTCAATGGCACTTTTCAGTAACTGCCTTGAGATTCCTTTCCCCCTGAATTCTTGTATTACATACAATTCATATATATACCCAATCACATCATCAGTCATTTGATCCTTACTGGACCCAACCAGTACCCACCCCGTTAAACTGTTTGATTCCGTTGTTGCTACTAAATAATAACAACCCTTCTCTAAAAGCGGTTCCACAAGTTGCATGGCTTTTTCATCTGACGGTTGAAATCTACCCATTGTCCCTTCAAACAGAGATTGCGGTGAAAGCTTCATTATTTCTTCAAGTTCTGTCCTGTTTGGTTTTCTGATTTCCATGGTAGCAGCCCGTGCCTTTCACAGATGTTGTTTTACGTTTCAAACTACTATCAAAGTATATCACACTGAAATCATCCTCAATGAATCACACCATCTCAAAATGAGTGCAAAAAAGCCGTCAAAGGATGGCGGCATTGATCGGGTTTATTTAGTATTAGTAGCACTGCCCGTGGGCGCATGTGTCAGGTTTGCCATGTAAGAAAGGGAGTGCTTCGTGTGTTAAAAGGTACCGTTGAGCTTGAGGGGAAAAGAGTACGCCTATCAAAGGATTGGAGCACAATTTGAAGGAACCTTGCGTCAAGAGTCGATCAATCATGATGGCTACCTTCGAAACACGAACGTATACAGCATTCTAGACCGAGAATGGGAAAGCGTAAAAGCCAGATTGCTTGGTTATCTTGGCCAAGAATGATTCGCACACAAAGACAATCACCTGTTCGATTCCGAACAGGTGATTGTCTTTGCAAATGACGAACGCAGAATTACCAGCAGGCATCCTACATATCTGCAGGTCGGCAAGAGGAGAGCGAGAAGCACAGCTCTCCCGTCCAAAGGGGAACCACACCTGCACTAGCTGCGCTTTCGGTTGAGTTTACTTGAACATCGAGGTCAAAGATGTTTTCCATTCGTATTCACCTCCTATAGGTTCATACACAAACAAAACATCACCAGTTCTGTACAAACCGGTGATGACTCCTTCAAACTACTTTCCGTCTTGATAGCAGCCGACCATCGTGCAAACACACGACAACGTGTACGCTTGACCATCATGCGACAAAGATTGTTGTACTTGAACGTCGAGATCAAACATTTGACTCAATGAAAACACCTCCTTCAGATTCAGAACCCCAAGGATGTATGTCTCAGCTGTTATGGGACCTTTTTAAATACACTCTTTCCAGACTATTATAGCTTAGGTTGAAAAGTAATTTCAAGATAAGTATGAAAATTATAATATATTTTTAAAATCATTCAAAATCCTGATGGAAGCACATCCTCATCGGGCAAACTCGCTGACGTTCTTCGGTACCACAACTTGGCTCACAGCACGATTCCCCTGTTCTCTCTGGCTTGTCGATTGAATGACCACATTTCGTGCATCACTCGCAATGCGCTATGGCAGTCGTTGGTAGACTCATACAAATGGGAGAGCTCTTGCATCGTTTCTTCGAACTCCGTCTGACACTCAGTGAGTTTGAAGCACTCAGCCGCTTGTTTCATATATTTAATCGCGACCACGTGCTGACTTCTTGCCTGCGCAATCCCCGCTTGCACCCTGGCTCCCCATGCTTGATACGAATGAACAGTCGGCAGAAGTGTACGACCCGTCTGACAGGCACCCTCTGCCAGATCAAGATTCCCACCGGCATAGTAGAGTTTCGCGAGTTCAATCACCGCGATTCCCATTTCCTCCTCACGACGTACCTGTCTGTACTCCTCCACGATCCGCTCTAGGTCGATTATCGCTTTGTCTCGATCTCCCATCTCCCCTTGGAGAACTGCAAGGCGAACTTCAATCGCCAACTTCTCACCTTGGCTGTTCAACGTTTCAAAGCACCATTGAGCCCGTTGGGAATACTCGGCGGCTTGCTGGAAATCGTCGGCGTTGTGTGCGGTCTGAGCCAATTTGATATAGAGATTGCCCAGCCCTTGGATATCTTCACGTTCTGTTAGGATCGGCAACGCCAATTGGTAGGTGACAAACGCTTTTTTCATCTGCCCTACCTGCTTTTGAACCTCGCCCAATGTCAGCAGTAGGGAGCATTGCAAATTCACATCTTTCACCCCGGTCGATTCTAGCTTTGAAAGAGCAAGAGCGATGTAATGCTCCGCGAGTTGAAGTCGTTTCCGTTTCAATTCGATTTGACCCAGTTGATACAGAACTCGAACCGCAAGGATCGCACTCCCACTGTTTGAGTTTGCGTGCTCCAACAATTGCTGGAAGGTCTCCTCTGCCTCTCGAAAATGGTGTAGCTCCAACTGACATTTCGCATAGTCGTATCGGAGCTCAAACGGGTCGAACTTCCCATTGTTGGCTCTCATGACTTTTTCCAACAATGGCAGAGCACTTGAATACTCACCGGCAGAGAGCAGCCCTTTCACAAGCCGGTACTCGCTGGTCACGGCCATGTTTAGTTGAGAGTTGCCGATGAGTTCGTCCGGCGAGACCTCTAATTTCTGTGCGATCTTCTCCAAGACATGCCAAGAAGGTCTCGCTTTGTCAGATTCCATTTGCGAACACATGGAAGGTGTGATGATGCCTTCTGCGAGTTGCATTTGAGTCAGGCCTTTTTTCATTCGCAGTTGGCGAAGACGTTGACCGAATGTTTCCATCTAAACTTCTCTCCTTTATTGATTACTGAGATATTATCATGGTATCACCTTTATTTAACGAATCGTTTGTTATCCACTTCGCAAATGGTAGTAGGTTACGATGACGGATTTTTTCAGATAATTTACTTAGCCAAAAGAAAAACACCCCCAGTGGAGGTGTGTTTGCATGAGGCCTATTATAGATTTTTCATACTAATTGAATCTGGAAAGATCGGAACTGTTTCAGCCACTTTTTCCTTACTCGAAAATACCGAACTGCTTACACATACTGCAAATGCAACAAGTAATCCAAAGAGAACTGCCCTTTTCACCCTACAACTCCCCCTCATCAAGAACGTCAGCGAAGTCAACACACAACCCCTCTGTAATCTTAGAATAATGTAAAAAGTTTGCCCCGTCATTAAGCGTCTTGAAATGTTCTAGCAAGCATTTGCTGGCCAGGTAACGGATCCGTAGGCTATTTGTCGTATCATTGAGTATTGTTTCTGCATAGCTCGGGTCCCCACATGCCTTTGACATGAGAATCATCAATTTTCCTATCATATCCTTCCAATCTAAGTCTTTCGCTTTAACAAGAGAAAGTTGTATCTGCGCAAGTGCCTGCTCCTTCAATTCAAGTTTTAGCAATGTCTTACCTAATTCTTTGTGTGCAATTAGTTGGGTTCTCGTATCATTTTCCAATCCTTCAATCGCACGAACAAGTAATTCACTCGCTTCTTTGTATTCCGATAGTACGTAATGAAAGTGCGCGAGATTCAATTGCGTTCTTGCGACAGTGACATGATTTCCGCTTTGCTCTGCGTACTGATACGATTTTATTGCATACTCCTTAGCAGTAAAAAAATTCCCATTCGTTTCTTCTATTTTTGCCTTTTGGTAACTGATTGCTGAAAGCCTACTTGGTATTGCTTCAAAAAATGGCATGATCTCATCCAACAGTTTTGAAGCTGTTACATAATCTTGGATTGCAGTAAATGATGCAATGAGATGGTATACGTTGCTGTATAGTGCATCTGTTTCGCCATAGTGTTCTTGCATTTTTAGTGCAAGTTGGTGTGAGTCCTTGAAGACTTTATTCGAGTCAGTAAATTGGTAAGCATTTCGAAATGCGATCCCTAGCCGAGTTAGAGCATAGTGAATTTCCGAAATACCCTGGGCAGCTTCCATTAATCTCAGGGCACGTTGAATGGATTCAGCAGAGTTCTTGCATTCCTTCAAATCCCCAGATAAGTGAGCCACTTCTTCCTTTATGTCCTCTTGTAAGATTCGTTCCACTGACATTTTTAGGTCAATTGCAATTTTATCGAACTCGAAGGTATAGATTTCTCGTTTCCCTTTCAGCATGAACCGCAACGTCTCAACATGAATGCCTAACCGGCCTGCCATTGCAACGTTGGAGTAATACCCACCCTTCTCCCTCTTGATTTCCTCGATCCGCCTACCCAAAGGTATCTTGTCCACAGCTGTATGTGATGGAGCTAAAAGCGTACTCATATCGATCCCCCCAGAACGGCAACCCTATATTTCAATGTATAAGTCAAAAGTAACTCTTGATCAGTAATCAATTATACTGAAATCCCTATATAATGTACATATTCTTCTGAAATATTTTGAAACATGGTGATCTTAGTATTTCCACTAGTTTTATGGATGCCTCGGTATTGTTTCAATATTTGATGCAGTTTTAGGAAGATCGTAATTAGGGAATAGCTCATAACAAATAAAGCATCAGGTGTGACAAAGCCAATTATGAGTGCTTTGCTAAAACTTAATTGTGCTAATACTTGCCATGAAAAAAGAGCAGGTCACAAATGACCTACTCCATTTCTTTAGACACAATAAGTTTTTCTGCCCCCAACTTTTCTTCTATTAATAACACATCTTTTAAATAGTGACAAATTTTCATTTCTCTTAATCCTCAGTGTTCATCACTGTGAGGAATTAAGTTGTACGGAGTGCACATGCGTAGCTTGCCTCTTCCCTCGAATCAAAATCCGCTCCCAACGTCCTCACCGACACCCCGTCCGGCAGCGGCGACACGATCAGCACCAAGCTGAACAACGAATTCATAATCCAATTGGGGGCGATGTGAGTGCATGAACACTAGGTTTTTGAGGTATGAATTCAGTCACTTTTCGGAGGTGTTCATTACCGTGATTCGGCAATGTTCATTATCCTAAAAAGGGGTATCTAAGATGACGAAATTTCGAATGATGACGGAAACACATACTCATCGCAACCTCGACATTGACGAGACGATTCAGTTGTTTTTGACTTCTAAACGCTCAGAGAAAAAATCCGAGCAAACGTTAGTTTCCTATAAGGGTGGCCTCGAACGCTTCAAGCGGTGGTTCCGAGAGAACGATCATTCAGAATTCAGTCGGTCGTGCATTGAGTCCTATGTAAACTACCTCACATATGAACGAAAGAAGTGGATCGACCATCCCAACATTCCTGCAAGAAACGCAGCCGGACTTTCCTCCCGAACCGTAAACAACGCAGTTCGTATCCTAACAGCGCTACTATATCATTTTAATTCTCTTCTGGTACTAAAAGTTCTACTATCTCATTCGGAATTTTTGAACTAACTTCATCAGGTAAAAGCCCTTTTGTACCCTCTACAATACCTCGGATAGTACCGGGGTTTCTGTTTGCCCAATTCAAAGCTCTAGCTAAGAACGAACTCATCCAATTCTTTCTGGAGAGAATTTGGATTTGTTCTTTTAAAGAACTCATATCAGAGTGGATTTTGTCTAATTCACTTTCTATATTTAAGTTAGGATCTACGGTGTTTTCAATTTTTTGATGCAACTCTTTCTCCAACTTTTCCAATCTTTCTATTAGATTTTCAGCCTCTTGTTTCGTAAAATATTTATCCGGTACCTCCTCAAATACCTCCTCCCATTTTCTAATTTTATCCTCATGCTCAAAAACTTTTCTTTCTAAGGGCATTAACTTCATTTCTTCCTCAAGTCTAATCAACCAATTGGATAATTGGTACTTAGCATCCGACAACTCCTTTATTGCAATACTTTGAGTCTTTATGATAATCCCCGGGCTAACTTGCGCAATTGCACTTGCCTTATTTGAGAAATCAATACTTACAACCATATTAAAATACAAACTATTATCATACTTGTAGTGAATATTCACGCAAATTTGGCCATCTTTCACTTGTTGATCAATCACAAAATCCTCTTCGATAAAAAATTTGTTGTTCTTAACCGGTGAAATAATATCTTGGATGACTGTCAGTCTAAGCATATCAACACTCCTATTTCAATTGATAACAGATATTCCATATAATACACAACAAAGACGAATTGTCAATTTTTATCCATTACCAGTGCGTCGCGTACAGGAAATTCGCAGGAGGTATTTTCTGTATCAAAAGATCCGGAATTATGCCAGTTAAGGCATCGGATGGCTGAAAAAATCCCCTCCGTCGTTCATTCTCAATCATGGGTACATAACTATACTTTGTGTGGTTTCTTATGTTTATCTACAGTTGAACGAGTGAGCAACGCTAAAAGCCCACCAAATGATGAGATTTATTTTCATAAGAAAACCGTATCCATATGGACACGGCATCACTACGACTAGGTCTCATTGTTCTTATTGATGAAAAGAATCAAGCTTAACAGATTTCAAAGAAGCTTCTGCTTCTTTCCTCCCCCCCAAACCAAACCCTCTCAATCACCAACTCCAAAACCCCCATCACCACCAAAAACCCGCCAATCCCCTGAAACGTAACCCCTGCCCCGAGCGACCTGACCAAAAAACCACCGCTCAACGGCGACACTATCATCACCACACTAAACATCGAATTCATAATCCAATTGGGGACGATGTGAGTGCATGAACACTAGGTTTTTGAGGTATGAATTCAGTCACTTTTCGGAGGTGTTCATTACCGTGATTCGGCAATGTTCAGGTGTGCTCAATACGGGAGCGGAGCAAAGTCAATTATGCGTACTTTGATAAAAATTGATTATTCATACCAAGTTTTTCATCAAAAGGCAACGCCGATCATAACAAAAAGAGCGGGTCGCAAATGACCCACTCCATTTGTTCATTATCAAGTTTACTATTCCGTTATCTATATCCGTATGTTATTATAAGCACACCAATCGAATAGTGACAGAGTTCATTATCCTCATTTCTCAGTGTTCATTACTGTGAAGAATCAAGTTGGACGGATTTTCTAGACGTAACTCCCTGCTTCCCCCGAAACCAAACCTTCTCCACCACAAACCCCAACACCCCTATCACAACCAAAACCATCCCAATCCCCTTAAACGTCACACCCGCTCCCAGCGTCCTCACCAACACCCCGCCCGTCAACGGCGACACGATCAGCACTACGCTGAACAACGAATTCATAATCCCCGAAACTCTCCCCACAGCCTCTTGCGGGGTCTCCTTCTGCAACACATAATTCGTGCCCGTCATCGTCAACCCGTTTCCAATCCCGCCAACCAGCGCAATTACGATAATCAACCACCACGGCATCCCCGGCTGAATCAACCCTACCCCGCCGAACAGCACACCCAACAGCAGAATACCGCCGCCGAACAACCACCCGTACTTCTTGATCTCCTTCATCCGTCCAAGCACCGCGATGCAAATCACCGACCCGATCCCAATCGCAGCCACTGCATATCCGAACAAGTCCGTCCGCGTTGCATCATACTCCCGAAACAACACGGGGAACTGGAAATCCCCCAACTGCAACGCCGTCGATGCCATCAACCCAAACACCAACCAGGTCAACACCACTCGATTGCCTGCGAGTACCTTCCATCCGTCTTTCCACGATTCCCAGAAGGACGGCTTCTCCTCCGGCACTTTCACACTGGCCAACTCCCCCTGCTCAGCAGTTACCACCGCACTCGCACTTTTTTCCTCCACTCTCCCCACCGTCAGCAAAACCAACGCCGACAGCCCGAACGAGATCGCATTTACCAACAAGCAAGCCTGCGGAGAAAACGCCGCAACCAACGTCGCGCCGATGATTGGCCCGAGAACCTTGCCGATCTGGTTCACCATGCCGTTCAGCGACGTCGCCCGCAGCAACTCTTCCTCCGCGACGATGTGACGAGTCAGCGCATTCTGTGCCGGAAAATGGAACGTACCCGCACAGGAACGCACGGTCAGCAAGGCGAGCAACACCGTGACATTCGGCGCAAACATCAACGCCACGGTCAAGCCGGCACTCACCACATCAGACGCAATCAACAGCTTCAATTTCGGCAGACGATCTGCCAGCACACCCGCGACTTGCCCGAACAACAGACCCGGCACGGCAAACGTCAACGGAACGAGCGCCATGATCATCGGATCGGCGTTCCATACATACCCGATCAACACCGAAATCGCCATCATGTCGAACCAATCTCCAAGCGTCGAGAGCGCATACGCGATGAACAACCGCTGGAACGGTTTGTTTTTTCGTAACATGAAAAATTCCCCCTGTTCTGCTTCTATACACACAGCATACAAGGGGAATGTCAGAGGAATTTCGTTGGTTTGTCAGAGGAATGTCAGAGAGGTGTGGGAACAATATTCGTAGCTTACTGATAAGGAAGGAAGCCGTGAGCACAGATGAATGCATATGAACAGCTCTATCAAGAGTATGTACGTGAGCTGCGAGCAGCCGTGGCGCATGAAGAAGCTTTTTTGAAAGGAATCCGTGAACGGAACCGTGAGAATTTCACAACCGAAGAGGAATTGGAGATCTGGGTACGCCGAAACTTCGACCCGATCTCTTGCTCCGGACGCGTCGTCGCGATCTTCCGCAAATACTGGCTCGCGTGCGACAAGCTCAACCTCGAAAATGATGAGAAATACAGCGAAGAGGAAGACGTTGAGGAAGTAGACGAGGAGAGCGAAGACGACGACGAAGAAATCGACTGGGAGTACGTCAACCCCAAAGACTTCACCGTCGACTGGCTCTCCGGCGAACATGACGACCTATACGAACTGATCGACTCCATGCCCTACTACCCGATCGGCATCGACGAAGACGGCAACTATTGCTAACAAACAAGCCCTTCCATCTATGGAAGGGCTTCTTTTTTCATATCATCTTCCCAAATCAAGAGAGAATCTTCCTCAACGTCTCCCTGATCTTCCCTGCAACTTCCTCCAACCGATACTGCTTACAAGCATCCTTCCACAACGCCCGATACTCCCGATACAACTCCGGCTCATCCAGATGCTTCTCAAAGAAAAACACCGCCTTGCGCAAGAACAACAAATACTGCGGCACAAACTTCGATTGCCGCAAGATATCAAATCCCTCATCCAACGTCGCTTTCCCCACCGCTTTGCGCCCGTTGTGAATCTCCCACACACCGCGGGCCAAACGATAATACCCGCTCTCTCGCAGATATGGCGCTTCCTGAATCATCGCCTCGACCCGATCCAACTGCGCCTCCAACCGCTCATACTGCCCCGTCAGAAAAAACGCCGCTGACTCGGCGAGCAGCGTTGGCATGAGAAAGCCCCGCTCCCACCCCTGTTCCTCAATCGTCGGGTACGAAACCTTCTCAAAACGCTCCAACGCCTGCTCCACCTGCCCCGCCATCATCATCGGAAACAGCATGTCGAGGATGTACAACTCCTGCCGGTGCTTCTCCGGCAACAACCCGGAAGCAAACGCCCGCTCGATGAAGTCCACCGCTTCCTGTGGATTCTCCCCGGCCAAAACATACGTGATCAGCAACAAATACAGCCGGTTCTCAATCGGGACGTTCGTCGCTTCCGCCAACCACATCAAGTCACCCGAAATGAAGCGTACGTAGATCTCATAAAAAGGGTCCAGCTCAATCCCCAACACTTTCTGCTGTTGGTAGAGCATCTGAATCGCATCTCCCTGCCCGAAGAGATGGTACTTGTGGAGCATCTTGGCTGCGAATTCCTTCAGTTCGGCATCCTGATGCGACGGCATCACCGTCATGGGCCGCACGTCCTTGACCGTCAAACGATACCCGATACTGCGCACCGTATCGAGGCTGACAACGTCCGCCCAAGGCTTCATTTTTTTCCGAAGACGGTACACGTGATCGTCCACCGTGCGATCGATCGGCGTCTCAAGCGGCCAGACGCGGTCCAGCAGTTCCTCGCGGGTGAACGCATGACCGCGGTTTTGATACAAAAAATCCAGCAACGCATACTCCTTCGGGAGCAGCGCGAGAGTCAACCCTTTATAAGAAACGGACAAGAAGTCCGGCTGAAATTGCAAATGAGACACAAAAAACACCTCTCCCTTGGGTTAGGTACAGTATACCAGAGGAGGGGTATTTTCGGTTACAGTTTGATCACGCAACTCGCCGACCGGATCTCTTTTTCAATCTGCTGCGATTGCCACTCGCTCGTATATCCGAGCGGGTGGCAATGCACCAACTTGTCTCCACGGCGCTTGGTGCCGAATCGATAATGCACATGCCCGAAGATCACATGTTCCACATGCGGCATATCGTCCAGCAAATCGCCGATCCGCGAGCTGCCCATGAACGGACGAATCATGTTCCACACCTTGTTGCGCGGCGAGATCGGCACATAGTCGTCATACGGAATGAAGTGATTGACAAAAACGACCCTGCGGTCTCGGTGCGCTTCCAACTGCGTCCGAAACGAGTCCAGCATCCGATCGGTCACTTCCTCGTCCTCCATGCCCCAGCGGGCAAACGCAGCGTCCCGCCAATAGCTCTCTTTGCGAGAGACGCACTCCTCCCGCGACCAAGAGTCTTCCCGATAGGTGTAGTCATACCAGCCCATGTCGCCGATCACCGCCCAGTCCGTGCCGAGCAACAGCGGTTTTCCAATCAACGACGAGTGGTGATCGCGGAGTTTTTCATACTCGTGCCATGAATCGGTTCGCTTGTCCGTCCAGATCGAGTGGTTGCCGGGGATGTAGGACAGCGCCACACCGGAGTTCTGTTCCAACTCCTCGATGTAGCGAATGCACCGATCTGCTCCGCCCGCCATGTCGCCCGCGACGAGTACTCTGTCGGGTGCCACTTCGCGGATGTAGGA
Organism: Tumebacillus amylolyticus; assembly: GCF_016722965.1. NCBI lineage: Bacteria > Bacillati > Bacillota > Bacilli > Caryophanales > Alicyclobacillaceae > Tumebacillus > Tumebacillus amylolyticus. The sequence goes on along the minus strand of NZ_JAEQNB010000004.1, from coordinate 247,873 downwards.
AGATACGGCGGGGACGATGCTCTTCCCCAGCCGCTGGTGGTTGTTGTCACAGTGCAAGTCGGAGAGAATCAAGAGCTTCATGCGCGAGCCCCCATCCGTTGCACCAATTGGTTCATGCGCACACGCATCTCGTCCGCCGGGAGCTTCTTGCGGTCGCCATGCCCCGGCAACACCCACTGAAACGTCTCGCCCGCCAGTCTCGCCATCGACCGACCTTGCACTTCCCACGAATACCAACAGAAATCTTCAAACGCATCGAGGTCCTGCCGCTCCCGATCCCACGCGAGATGGTCGCCGGTGAACAGGTATTTTTCCTGATAGAGCAACACGAGATGCCCGCGCGTATGCCCCGGTTGCACGAGAATTCGAAACTCCGGCGCAAACTCCACCGTGTCCAGGCCCTGAATCACATGCTCCGCGTCCGGTTGCGCGCTCAACTCCCACTCGTGGATGATCCGCTCCGCCCCGAATTTCTCCGCATAACGCGCCGCATCGGCCACATCGTCTTGGTGCGAGAGGAAGATATACCGAATGCCGCCCAACTGCTCAAACTTCTCAACCAACTGCGGGACGTACCGCGGCGCGTCCACCAACCAATTGCCGTCCGGGTGCAAGATCAAGTACGAACTCGCCCCGTAGGAATTTCGCGCCGTGAACCCGTTGAAATACACATTCTCCTCTACCAACAGAGGAAAGTCCTCCATCGCCGCTTGCAGCCCTTCTTGGTTCTCACTGCCAATCGCCCCCGTCGGGCACGTCAGCAAGGCGTGCATCGCCAACCGCCGCTCCTCGTCCCCACGCGGCTGCTTCGTCACCGCAGACATCCCCCGGACATCGGAGAAATTCGCCGGCGCGATCTGTCGGCATTGGTCACAGTCAATGCAATTCGAGTTTACAAAAAAATCGCCCGGTACATTCGTGTCCAGTCGCTTCGTCATCTCTCTCAGCTCCCTCGTCTCACTATGAAAAAATGCTCCCGCCAACCTTACGTTTGCGAGAGCCTTCGATGTCCAGTCCTAGTATGTAGGTCAATCAGTCTTGTGTTGGTGTTGGTGTCGGTGCCGTCGTCTGGCGCTTTTCTTTCCACGCCGCATTCAGAGCCTGTACTTGCTTGATCGCTTCAGAGACCGCCTGCCCGTTCTCCGGTTCTGCCGTGCGCCAATGTTGCACGAGCGGCGGCATCACGGATCGGACATGCATGTAGATCGCCCACTGCACGACAGCTTCCACATTCTCCTGCGACGCTTCGCCCGTCATCATCTCGGTGAACGTGTTCACCAACGTCTCGATGTTCTTCGGTACTGTGTATGTCATGAAACTCCAAAACCTCCTTCATGTAAAAAAGGGCGAGACTCGTTGCGGAGTCCCACCCTTTTAGTATACCAAAAACGGCTCTTACACCCAACCGCGCAATTGGCTTGCTTCCGCCATGTTGCGAACGCCGGCCATGTACGCCGCCAGACGCATGTCGATCTTGCGCGCACGAGCGGTTTCGTAGACGGTGTGGAACGATCTCGACATGATCTTCTGCAGACGTTCGTCGACTTCGTTCTCGTTCCAGTAGTAGCCTTGGTTGTTCTGCACCCACTCGAAGTAGGAGACGATAACGCCGCCTGCATTCGCCACCACGTCCGGAACGAGCAAGATGCCGCGCTCCGAGAGGATCTTGGTCGCTTCGATGGTCGTCGGGCCGTTTGCCGCTTCGACGACGATCTGCGCCTTGATGTTGTGGGCGTTGCGTGCCGTAATCTGGTTCTCAATCGCAGCCGGTACGAGGATGTCGCAATCCAGTTCCAGCAGCTCTTGGTTGGAGATTACGTTTTTGTACAGTTTGGTCACCGTGCCAAACGAATCGCGACGGTCGAGCAAGTACTCGATGTCGAGGCCGTTTTCATCATGCAGACCGCCGTACGCGTCGGAGATCCCGACGACTTTCGCACCCGCGTCGTGCATGAATTTCGCGAGGTAACCGCCCGCGTTGCCGAAGCCTTGGACGACGACACGCGCGTTTTGCAGATCGATGCCTTTGACTTTCGCCGCTTCTTGGATCGCGATCGCCACGCCGCGTGCAGTCGCAGAATCACGGCCATAGGAGCCGCCGAGCACCAGCGGTTTGCCGGTGATGAAGCCCGGTGCGTCGAATTCGCGGATGCGGGAGTATTCGTCCATCATCCAAGCCATCGACTGCGAGTTGGTGAACACGTCCGGAGCCGGGATGTCCTTGGTCGGCCCGACGATCTGCGAGATCGCACGGACGTACCCGCGGCACAGGCGCTCCAGTTCACGGAACGACATCTCGCGCGGGTCGCAGATGATGCCACCCTTGCCCCCGCCGTACGGCAGGTTTGCGATGCCGCACTTCAGCGACATCCAGATCGCGAGAGCTTTTACTTCATCTTCGGTCACTTCCGGGTGGAAGCGAATGCCACCCTTGGTCGGGCCCACTGCGTCATTGTGTTGAGCACGGTAGCCCGTGAACACTTTGACGGAGCCGTCGTCCATGCGGACCGGGATACGAACGGTCAGGACACGGAGCGGTTCCTTGAGCAATTCAAACATTTCTTGGCCATAGCCAAGTTTGTTTAACGCTTCGCCAATGACCAGCTGGGTGCTGGTCAGAACGTTCAGATTCTCAGCAGGTTCGTTTGATGTAACATTCGAGGTTGCGTTATGGGTACTCACTTCGACTCGACCACCTTTGAACATTTGAAAGGTATTCTAACCTCAACCAATATACACCTTCCATACTCGCATGGAAAGTTCATGAATACAGGTTCAGACGCAATGAAACACGGTAAGAGTCCAAATTCCTCGATCAAGCCCAATCAGCTAACTAACTCGTCCATATGCCGCCTTATTCTACGGTAGAGCGAAAAATCGCCGCATCTTGACCCAATGCGACACGAATCGATCCACGGTCGCCGTTGCGATTCTGCACAACTTGCAACTCATGCGTGTCGTCCACCGCATCATACGCCGACAGATGCATCCATACATCCACGGTCGCTTCCAACGCCTGCGCCAACAACTCGCCGTCCCGGTCCTCGCGGTCCGCATTGGCCGCCACAATCACCGGGCAATTCAAGTCGCGGGCGAGCATGTGCAACTCATAGGCGACCATCGAAGCCCGCTCCTGCGACGGCAACATCTCCTGCTTGCTGTGCGGGATGCGTTGCAAGTAGTCGAGAAACACGACAGGCTCTCGTCCGTTGGTTTGTGCAATCCTTTGCACAAAATCGGCGATGTCCTCGACGCTGTTGTCCACCGAAGCTTCGAGCGTCCAGATGTGATCGGCGAATTCGTTATAATGCTCATTCGCCTGCTTCACCATCTCCGGGTTGGCGTTGCCCAGTAAAATATCACGCCACGAGACGTTCAAGAGCCGCCCGATCGAGTTCGCCCAGAGTTCAAACGACGAATTCTGCCACGAGAAGTAAGCGACCGGACAATCGAGAAACGCCGCATGGTCGGCCATCTGACGCAAGAGCGTCGTCTTGCCCGAGCCAATCGGCCCGCTCAACACGTAAAGTCCGGGTCGAAACCCACCCAGCAACAGATCGTCAAGCTCCGCGACCCCCGACGGAATGCCGGTCGTCTGCCCGCGCTGACGCTTTAAAAATTCCTCGTTGTACGTGGTCAGATAGTGCTCATCCGGCGGCATGCCGGACTCTTGCTTGGTCTGAATCGCCCGATTGATCAGCGAAACGAACACTTCCTTGGCATTCTCCGCCCGCACGTACAAATCGTTAATGTCTTTGATTCCCTCCGGCAGCGTCACGATGAACACTTCCTCCGCCACCGCTTCCAACAAGTTAAAGACACGCTCGGCTTCCCGGCGGCCCTCCTCGTCGTTGCCGAAACAGATGAACACGCGCTTGTCTGCAAACAGTTGGGCTTGGTCTTTGTGAAACGAATAGCAATCCGGCACCGCGACAGCCGGAATCGGCACTTGGTGCAGCGACAAGACATCGAACATCCCGCCCGCAATCACAATTTCCGAGTTGTCCGCGAGCACAGGCTCATTGAACAACACCATGGAATCGCCAAGCAATGCCTTGTATTTGGGCTCGCGGTCATCGATGGTTCGCCCGATCAGATCGCGGATGCGCCCCTCCATGTCGCGAATCGGAAACACGATCCGGCCCGGCAGGAGCCCGCTGTTCTCTGCAACGGAAAACCCGATGATGATGTCCTCATAACCAAGCGAGAAGTTCGCGATCGTCTTCTCCGAGATGTCCCGACTTTCCAGATACAGCAAAGCCTCCGTATCGAGTTGCTTCTGGTACTTGCTCACGAGTTCTTCCAAATCGTCAGTTCCAATCGCAGGTTGAAACATCGTCATGGCGGACATCCCTCCCTTGCCCCCATTCTAACAGAAGCAGGGTGGGTTGTCGCCAGAAAATTCACACGTTAAACTTGTTCCCCTTCGTCGTCAAAATCGTCAGGGTTGTCCACCACGACCAAGGTTTCTTCGTACCCTTTTGCCGCTTCGGGGATGTTCTCCAGCGCATCGGCATCGTCCGGATTGTCGAACGCGATCATGTCTTTTTCGCCGCCGTCTTTGTGCGTTACACCGTTAAAAGGTTTCATCTCGATCCCTCCCTGTCTTCCGTGGATAGCTCTAGTGTTTCCCACGGTCGCCAGAGAAATCCAATGCCACACCCAGTTTGCGTGCCACAATTCCCGTCGTCCCCGCTTGCAAGACGATGGTGATCAGAATCGCCATGAACGTCACCGAAGCAATCGCGCGGTAGTGCGGGATGTCCATACCGGCAATCAGTGCGACCAACGCCGCCGGGATGACGCCCGTTTCGCGCACCCAGCACATGAACAGCAGTTCTTTGAGCGTCCATTTCGCCATCCGATCCGGCCCCGCGCAGAGAAAGACGGTCAAGGGTCGGGCGATGAACATAAACACGAAGACGATTAGCAGCCCTTGCCACCAGAAATCGGCCAGCGACGAGAAGTCCACTTGCGACCCGAGCAAGATGAAGATCATCATCCGCAAAATCAAGGTGATGCCTTCAAAAAAGTGCCCGACGCCCTCGAGCCGTTCTTCATCTGTCGGCCAGCCGAGCTTTTGGTGATTGCCAAGCATTAGACCTGCGGTGAACGTCGCCATGAAGCCGCTGACTCCCATCAAGTCCCCGACGAGATACGCTCCAAGCGCCACGACGATGACCACAATCGAAGCATAGTCACGCAAAAAGCCTCCGCGTCGTCTCGAAATCATCACGGTCGCCAACCAGCCGAACACGAGTCCGATGATCAGACCGCCGGCGGCCATTTTTACAAATTCCCACAGAGCGCTTCCGACGGCAAATTGGCCGCCCGTCACAACGCCCAAAGCGGTGAACGTGACAATCGAACCCGTCGCGTCGTTGAAAGCAGACTCCGACTCGACCGTTTGTTTGACTTTTTCATCAATCGGCACCTGACGGAACACCGGAATCAACGTCGCCGGGTCGGTCGAAGCGATGATCGCCGCCAGCAAGAACGCAATCGAAAGCGGCAAATCCAGCAGATAATACGCCGCACCGGCCGTCACGACGGCTGTGATCAACACACCGGGAATGGAAAGCATCGAGAGCGTGAACCAAACTTTTTTCAAAACGCCGAACTGGATGGCTCGTCCTCCGTCGAACAAGATCAGCGCCGCTCCGACGATGATGATCAACTGGTCGGCCAGCGACTGCGGAGACAATTCCACCCAATGCAAGATCGGCCCGACCAAAACCCCAATCAACAAATACAACGCAACGTCCGGGATGCGCAACACGCGTGCCAATCGTCCGCCAAACATCCCGACGACCAGCACGATCAAAACCAAACCGATGTAGCGGTGCACCATCTCCATCGTTGTCGATTCCATCTCTCTCCCACCTTCTGCACAATCTATGACATAGAAAAAAAGCATCCTAAGCATACGGAGTATACGTTAGGATGCTCTATGGGTCATTCTACACAATGGTAAATTTTACTTCAATGCTTGTTCCAGATCGGCGATCAAATCGTTCGGGTCTTCCAAGCCAATCGAGAAGCGCAGCAAGCCGTCGCCGATCTTGCGCTTGAGGCGTTCTTCGGCGGGCATGCCGTTGTGGGACATCATGCGCGGGTAGGACAGAATCGATTCCACCGCACCGAGCGAGACGGCGACGAGCGGCAATTGAACGCGTTCCATCAATTTGCGAGCTCGCTCCTCGGTACCGAGGTCGAACGACACGACAGCGCCGAAGCCGTCCGCTTGTGACTTTTGAATCTCGTGACCTGCGTGAGACGGCAGGCCCGGATAGTAGACCTGCTCGATGTCGCCGCGTTCGTAGAGATAGTGGGCGATTTTTTCCGCACCGGCGCAGGACGCATCCATGCGGACTTTGAGCGTCTTCAACCCGCGTTGGAGCAAGAAGCAATCTTGCGGGCCGAGCACGCCGCCGCATGCATTTTGGAGAAAGTACAACCGTTTGCCCAGCTCCTCATCTCGCGTGACGACGACGCCCGCCACCACGTCCGAATGTCCGCCCAAGAACTTGGTCGCACTGTGAATGACGATGTCGATGCCAAGTTCCAACGGTCGTTGGAGGTACGGCGTCATGAACGTGTTGTCGATGATCGAGAGCAGACCGTGTTCCTTGGCAATCTGTGCCGCACCCGCCAAGTCGATGATCTTCATCGTCGGGTTGGACGGTGTTTCGAGGAACAGCCCTTTCGTATTCGGACGAATCGCCGCCCGAATTTCATCCAAATTCGTCGCATCGACGAACGTCGTTTCGATGCCGAAGCGGTTGATCAACTGGGTCAGCGCCCGGAACGTACCGCCGTAGATGTCATCGCAGGCAACGATATGATCGCCCTGCGAGAACAGGAACAACGTCGTGGTGATCGCCGCCATGCCAGAACCGAACGCAAACCCGCGCGTACCGCCCTCAAGTTTGGCGACTGCATCTTCGACCGCATGGCGAGTCGGGTTGCCCGAGCGGGCGTATTCGTAAGCCGGCGGGTTCCACGGATCTTCTTGGTGGAACGTCGACGCTTGATAGATGGGAAATGCCGCTGCCCCCGTTACCGGATCGATTTCATTGCCCGTATGCAACACGTGGGTGGCGAACGAAATTTTTTTCTCACTCATGGCTTGCTTGGACTCCCTTCACTCCAATTTCCTTCTCTGCCGCTGCCAGTGCTTGCGCGAGATCGTCAATGAGATCGCTGTGGTGCTCGATGCCCACCGAGAGTCGCAACAGGGAATTGGTGACGCCCACCGAGATGCGAATTTCCTCCGGGATGTCAAAGTGCGTCTGACGAGCCGGGTAGGTGATCAGCGATTCCACCCCGCCAAGCGATTCGGCAAACGTGATCAGTTTCAAGTGGCGCAACAACGGCTCCACGAGTGCTTCGCTCTCCACTTCAAACGACAGCATGCCGCCGTATCCTGCTGCTTGGCTCAGATGAATGTCACGACCTACATGGCCGAACAACCCCGGGAAGTACACGGTGGAGATCGCCGGATGCTCCGCCAACCATTCGGCGACGAGCAAGGCGTTCTCTTGGTGACGATCCATGCGCAACGCCAGCGTCTTGATCCCTCTCATCAGCAGCCAACAATCTTGCGGGCCGAGTGTCGCGCCGATGGAGTTTTGCAGGAAGTAGATTTTGTCTCCTACTTCTGTCTCCCGTGCGACAACCAGACCTGCCAGCACGTCGTTGTGACCGCCGAGATACTTGGTCGCGCTGTGGACGACGATGTCGGCACCGAGCGTCAACGGACGTTGCAGATAGGGGGTCATGAACGTATTGTCTACGATTGTCAACACGTTATGACGTTTTGCTACTTCAATTATGGCACTGAGGTCGGTGATTCGCATCGTCGGGTTGGTCGGCGTTTCGACGAAAATTCCCTTCGTATTGGGTTGCAGGGCCTGTTCAACCGCTTGCACGTCCCCTGTATCCACGAACGTGGCGGAGATGCCCTGTTTCGGCAGAATCTGTTCAATCAAGCGGTAGGTACCGCCGTACAAGTCGTGCGAAACGATCAGATGGTCCCCTTGCGCAAACAGTCCGAAGACCCCCGCAATCGCCGCCATGCCGGATGCGTAGGCAAACCCGCGCACGCCGCCTTCGAGTTCTGCGATGGCATCTTCGAGCGTTTGACGGGTCGGGTTCTTGGTGCGCGTATAGTCGAAGCCGGTGGAAACACCGAGCTGCGGATGGCTGTACGTGGTGGAGAGGTAGATCGGAGACGAGACCGAGCCGGTTTGCGGGTCACGTCGGTTGCCAATCTGTGCGAATTTGGTTTCAAGATGCGTCATATTGAAGTCCCCCTAAGTTGTGATGCAAGCAAAAAAGGCCTCTCTCCCAGTGGAGAAAGGCCTTTGCTTATGTAGACATAAGGGGGTCCTTTCTCTCATCTCTCAGGATCGTTAGATCCTGCAGGAATTGGCACCGTGCATGCGTGTGCTGAAAAAATAACCGCATGTCGGTTGCCGGGCTTCATCGGGCCAGTCCCTCCGCCTACTCTGGATAAGAGAGTTTCTTGCTTGTTCAGTTGTTTTGTCTGATTATTTTATTACAGTACAGCACTCGCAAAATTCTGTCAAGGTATAAATTTACTCGCGGTGTTCTGCCGTGTTCACGTGCAACGGCGGGACGACCAGCCAGCCTTTTTCCTTCAACATACGGAGCAGACGCAGGCCCATCTCCGCTTTTTTGGTGTGCATCGTCATGAACAGCGCCGCGATGTCTTCGCGGATGCACATCGCCATCATTTTGGAACAAGCAACCAGACCCGCCCCGTTGTCAACAGCAAGCATCGATGCAATTTCCATGTCCGTATGGCGTGCGCCAGGCGGGATCAGTTCGAGGTCCGCCTTGGGCTTTTCAGGCGCTGCGGGCGGCAGTGCGACGCCGTTTTCCGTCAACAACTTCGCCAATTCGGCCGCTTCTTCCCGACATGTATCAATCGACTGCTCGATGAAGTCGCGCAGGTCTGCGTCCCCCGATTGGTTCAACAACACTTGGTAATGCGAGATGATCCCGTACTTGGCCGCCAACGACCCCCAAACAGCGTCCACTTCCCCATAATGCATCGGTTCATGCTTCGGATTGCCACTCAAGATTCCCATTTCGAACACCTCCGTGTAGTGTAAATGCCCGCCTACTAGCATGTACAAAAAAAACCATCCGCACGCATGTGCGAATGGTTTTTCATTTTCCTGACCTGCCTGCTTATTTCAACCACGTGGACACTTCTTCTACAGGTTTGCGAGTTAACTCCCGCTCTTGGGCCGGATATCCGACCGGAACCAAAGCGACGAAATCCATGCCTTCCATCGGAGGCAAGATCGCTTCAATCTCCTGCTTCGCCTGTTGCGGGCCCGCCATCCAGACGGCTCCCAGACCTTGGGCATGGAACATCAACAACATCTGCATGACCGCCCCCGCGATGGTCTGGAGTCGCGAAGAGCCGACTTTGCGCGCATCCTCCATCGCCGCCGCATCCGAGTCTTGACGACCTCGTTCTGCAAGCAGTCGGTCCGCGATGGAACGATAGTCTCCCATATACACCGCCACACAAGCAGGTGCGGTGCGGAAAAAGTCGCTGGAAGACTTCCAACGCTCCACATGTTCGCCATAGGCTTCCGCTTCCGGCCACGATGCCATCAGCAGCGTTTTTTCCTGGACGGCGTCTGCGATCTGATGGATGACGTCTCGGTTCTTGATCACGACGAAGTGCCACGGCTGGAAGTTGCCGCCGTTGGGAGCCCACGTCGCTGCGGTCAGCGCTTCGCGGATCAGTTCGTCCGGAACTTCTTGGTCGGTCCATTTGCGGATCGAGCGACGAGTGGCGATGAGTTGAAGCAAATCTTGCGGGTTTACACCGTTCATGGATGTCACTCTCCTTCTGTGTCCAACAATCTCCACTCATAGGGTACACCTCAAACACCGCAAACTACAAGAGAGCACCACTACAATCGCAGAGGAAGTGAAACCTGTTGGAATCCACCGGAACGAAGATTCATTTTCTCCCCCTGTTCTCGCTGGCGATGGTGCCCCTGATCATGGTGCTGGGGAATTCGATGCTGATCCCGATCTTGCCGACGATGCAAGAGACGATCGGCATCACGAAAACCCAATCCTCGCTGGTGATCACGATGTTTTCCGTGCCGGCGGGGGTCATCATCCCGTTGGCCGGCTTTCTCTCCGACCGCTACAACCGCAAAGTGGTAATCGTTCCCGGGCTCTTGCTGTACGGAGCAGGCGGTGTGGTCGCGGGACTCGCAGCTTGGTTGCTCAGCTCGCCGTACTGGCTGATCATGGTCGGCCGTGTGCTGCAAGGTCTAGGAGCTGCCGGCACCGCACCGATTGCCATGGCGCTTGCGGGGGACCTCTGGAAAGGAGCCTCCCGTGCCAAAGCGCTCGGACTCATCGAGGCTTCAAACGGTCTTGGCAAAGTGCTGTCCCCCATATTCGGGGTGTTGCTCGCCATGCTCTTCTGGTACGCCGCGTTCTTCGCGTTCCCGATCATCTGCCTGTTCTCCGCCGCTCTGGTGTACTTTTTTGTCAAAGAACCGAAAAAGACCGGCCCCAAACAAGAAGTCAAAAAGTACCTCTCCACCCTCAAAAAAACCTTCAAGAAACAATACAAGTTCCTCCTCACCGCCTATTTCGCCGGTGTCGTTGCGCTGTTCATCCTGTTTGGCGTTCTGTTCTACATTGCGCAGATTTTGGAGGAAGTACACAAAATCGAAGGTCTCATGCGCGGATTTATCCTCGCGGGTCCGCTGCTGTTGATGGCCGTGACCTCGTACATCACCGGGACCAAGATCAAGCAGAACTACGGACTTATGAAAACGCTGGTTCTCAGCGGCTTGGCATTGATCTTCCTGCCGCTCGTGATCAACGCGTTCCTGACCAACCCCTACATCGAACTCAGCCTCTTGGGCGTCTCCGGGATCGGGACCGGGTTGATGTTGCCCTGTCTGAACACGATGATCACTTCGTCGGTCGAACAAAACGAGCGCGGGGCGATCACGTCGCTCTACGGCTCCGTTCGATTCCTCGGCGTGGCGGCCGGACCGCCGATCTTCGGCGCGTTGATGGACACGCCGCGGATGATGTACCTGATCATGGCGGGACTCGCCTTGCTCTGCTTGGTGTGTTGCTGGATGTGGATCAAAGTCAAACAAGACACCGGCGGGCAAGATCGCTACCAGAAAATCGAATGGGATCGCAAATCACTGGCTCAGAAAAAAGCGCGGGCGTAACCACACGCCCGCTTTTTTCATAGGCTGAGATAGCCTGATGTACCGAAAGGAGTCAGTGAAAGCATGCAACAAAAACCCACCCAGCGCGCATGGGATGACATCCTCCACGATCCGTTGCCCGGGCGACTCGGCAAACCGCGTACCGACAGCGGGCTGACGATGTTGATCGACACCGGGCTTGGAATTCAAGAAACGGGTGACCTCGTGCAACTGGCGGGCGCCTATATCGACTTTGTAAAACTGGGCTTCGGCACCTCCAAGCTCTACCCGACTCAAGTCTTGCAAGAAAAAATCGCCCTGTTGCAAGGCGCGGGCATCGACGTCTATCCGGGTGGGACGTTTCTCGAAGCGTCCGTTCTGCAAGGCAAATGGCGCGAATTTTTGGAGCGTTGCCAGAGCTTAGGATTTCGCACGGTGGAAGTGTCGGACGGCACCATCTCGTTGACCTCCGAGTTGCGCCGCGAGATCATCTCGACCGCCAAACAACACGGCTTCAAAGTCATCACCGAAGTTGGAAAAAAGGAAAACGACACCCACCTCCCCGTCTCCACCCAATTGCAGATGATCGCCGCCGATCTGGAAGCCGGCGCTTTCAAAGTGATCATCGAAGGCCGGGAGTCCGGCAAGGGCGTTGGCTTGTTTGACTGCAACGGGCAGATCTTGCGCGACGAGTTTGACGAATTGGTGCAAGCGGTCGGCAACCAGGAATTGCTGATCTGGGAAGCGCCGATTCGCAGCCAACAGGAGGAATTGATCAAACTGTTCGGGCCGAACGTCAACTTCGGCAACATCGCGCCCCGCGATCTTATTTCGCTGGAAGCGCTCCGTTGCGGGTTGCGAAGCGATACGTTGCGCTACACGCTCTAAGACGGGTTCGATGGTCTATTGCCTGTACCTCGTCCATATACATCTGTACCAAGGCTTCTGCAGGAAGGGCGGATGGATGTGGCGGGAGAGATCGTCCTCGTCGTGTTGATCATCATCGGAATCTTCGGCCGCGCGAGCATCTTGGCGACGGCGGCGAGTCTGTTGTTGATTATGAAACTGTTGAATTTGCAGCGGTTCTTCCCGACGATGGAGCGTCGAGGATTGGAACTCGGTCTGTTGTTTCTCATGATTTCGGTGTTGGTGCCGCTCGTCAACGGCAAGATTCAAACCAAAGACTTGCTCGGCACCTTCCTCACCGTCGGCGGCATCTGCGCACTTCTGGGCGGCATCATCGCCACCTACGTCAATGGTCAAGGGCTATACATGTTAAAAATGGACCCCGAACTCATGGTAGGTATGATTCTCGGCTCCGTGATCGGCATCGTCGTTTTCAAAGGCATCCCCGTCGGTCCCCTCATGGCCGCCGCCATTGCCGCGATGTTAATGAAGCTCGTGCAATATTTCTTCCGATAAAAAAACTCTTCGTTCACCGAGTGTGAGCGAAGAGTTTTTTTGTTCCACGTATTTTTACACGTATTTATTGAAGCGGAAAATGATCCGTAAGCGTTTGCACTGCGTTTCCATTCATGACGCACTTGCCGTACTCTTCGAGCATGGCTTTCGTGGTCGCCGAGAGGTCGCCGTATTCGTGAAGGATCGACCAGACGGTGTCGTACTGATCCTCAGCGATCTCCTCTTCGTCGAAGAACAGATGGTAGCGGTTCTTGTAGTGGTACAACGAACCTCCCAAGCCGTCATGTGCCCGCAACGAGTGAGCCGCCCGAATGGCATCCTCAAAGTCTTGGAACACGAAAATGAAGGCTTCGCTCAGATCGGCCGGAACGGCATCCAGTTCCAGATCATCCTCTTCGTCCAGCAACGCCGAGTCAGTTCCGTTCGCCATCGACGGCGGCAACTGGGTGACGATGACCACGATCCCCTCTGTCGGCATGGTGAATGCTTCGACTGCGAGCGGACCTGCCACTTCAAACCCAACTTCCGCGTAAGCATGCTCCATCATATCCCAGAACAGTTCCTGTACTTTTCGCCCGTTTTGCCAGATCTCCTCGCGATCAATGCCTCGATCGTTGAGATCTTCATAGGTGAGATAAATGCGAACTTTGTTGGTGCTGAGTTTTTCTACCTTCATTCTCCTCACTCCTTTGCCGAGAGATGACTTTATGGGTGCTATACCTCAATATTATGCAGAGGTATGGCTCACGGTTCTGTAAGACAGGTTACAGGCTCTATCTTGCCAACTCGTAAATCGCCTTCGCATAGATCTTCGTGCAGCGAATCAGATCGTCCACCGCCCAGTTCTCATCGCGCTGGTGCGCCAACTCTTCTTGCCCCGGGAACAGCGCCCCAAACGCCACCGCGTTCGGAATCGCACGCGCATACGTACCGCCGCCGATGGTCAGCGGTTCTGCCTGCTCGCCCGTTTCTTCCTCATAGACTTTGAGAAGCTTCGTCACAATCTCGGAGTCCTTCGGCACATAGAGCGGTGCCATGTTGGCATGTTCGTTTTTCTCCACCGAGTAGCCCTCCGGCCCCAACTTCTCTTGCATGATCGCAAGCAAGCCGTCGTCGGTTTGGTCAACGGGGAAACGAACGTTGAAGGCGAGCTTCACGCCTTTTTCATCGATGTGGACGAGACCCATGTTGTTGGTCAGCGGGCCGGTGGCCGCACAGACCATTTTGATGCCCAGACGGTCGCCGTCGGTATCCACTTCGGAAATGAATTGCCACAGAGCTTGCTCCGCGGTGTCCAATTCTGCGAGGATGCGCGCCGCTTGAACGATTGCATTCACACCGTGATGCGGTGCTGCTGCGTGAACGGAAACACCTGCGACATGCAGTTTGATCGTGTCGTCGCCCTGTTCCATCTCCAACTGGATGTTGTAAGACTCGGCAAGTTCTTTGATCTTCGCCGCCACGAGGTCGAGTTCCCCCTTGACATCGAGCACGACGGCACAGTGGTCCGGCACCATGTTGATGCGGTTGCCGCCGGTCACTTCGCGTACGAGCACGGTCGCCGCGTCAGAGGTCGAACGGGCTTTTTTTACATCGAAGCAGAGGATGCCTTTCTCCGCGTAGATCAGCGGGAAGTCGGCGTCCGGGGTGAAACCGCCGATCGGTTTCGGTTCTTTCTCGAAGTAATAGTCCATGCAACGCCAGTTCGACTCCTCGTCCACCCCGAGGATGACGCGGATTTTTTTCGAGAGTTTGACACCGGATTCCTTCACGGCGTGCAGAGCGTGCAAAGCGGCCATCGTCGGGCCTTTGTCGTCAATCGCACCGCGAGCGTAGATCTTGCCGTTGTGAATTTCGGCGCCAAACGGAGGATAGGTCCAGCCGGTGCCGACCGGAACGACGTCGAGGTGTCCGAGGACGGCGATGTACTCCTCCCCTTCTCCGAATTCGATATGACCTGCATAGCCGTCCACGTTCTTGACGGTAAAGCCCATTTCTTGCCCGAGGTTCAGCACGTAGTCGAGCGCTTCGGCACAGCCGGGGCCAAACGGTTCGTTGGGTGCGCTGGCCGGGCCGCCGACCGAGTTGATGCGCAGGACACCTTGGGTGTTTTCGATGATCTGTTCGCGATGTTCTTCAATCCACTTTTCAAACATTGTATGTACGCCTCCTTATGAAAAAACCTCTTCGTTGACCAGAGAATGCGGACGATTGCCTTGCAGCACGCGGACGAGGTTCTCGGCTGCGAGAATCGCCATGTTGTCACGAGTCTCGCGAGTGGAACTGCCTACGTGCGGAACCATCACGACATTGGAAAGTTCCAGCAACCCCGGATGCACAGACGGTTCGTTTTCAAAAACGTCCAGACCCGCTCCGGCGAGCTGTCCTTTTTTCAACGCTTCGACGAGAGCCGCTTCGTCCACAATCGGCCCGCGAGCTGTGTTGATCAGGTACGCCGTTGGTTTCATGCGGGAAAGCAAATCGGCGTTGAACAAATGATGGGATTCGGCGTTGTACGGCAGGTTGAGCGAAATCACGTCCGATGTGCGGACGAGCGTATCGAGATCGACGTAGGTCAAGCCGTACTCACGTTCCACCGCTTCGTCAAGTCTGCGGCGGTTGGAGTACGTTACGTTCATGTCGAACGCTCGTGCTCGTTTGGCCACGGCGAGACCGATCCGGCCCGCGCCGACGATGCCCATCGTCTTGCCGCTCAGTTCCATGCCGAGCAAGAGGTTCGGGGACCATCCGACCCATTGACCTTGGCGTATGTAAGTGTCGCCTTCCACGATGCGTCGAGTGACCGCCATCAGCAGCGCCCATGCAATGTCGGCCGTGGCGTTGGTCAAAACGCCCGGCGTGTTGGTGACAGGGATGCCTAGTTGAGTGGCCGCTTGGATGTCGATGTTATTGTAGCCGACGGCGTAGTTGCTGATGACGCGCAGATGGGGCACTTTTTCCAATAAAGGTCGGTCTAAACTGTCGATCAGCATGGAGAGCAAGCCGTCGAAGTTCGGGAGCAAGTCAAGCAATTCCTCGCGGGTCGGTTGCCGTTCGGAGGAAAAAACGGTGACCTCGCAAGATTCGCGCAGAATCCGAAGACCCGCTTCCGGAATTTCGCGCGTGACGAGCACGCGGGGTTTGGTGTCTGCCATGGGATTCACCTCGCTGGGTAGACGAAGGCCCGCATGCGTTCGAGCATGCGGGGCCTCCTCCGATTATCTTTTCGTCGACGTACGCTCCAGAATGGAATGCGGGAGGCGCACGGTATATTCTTCGATCGATACTTCATTCAAGAGCTTGGTCAAGAGTCGCATCGCGACGGCCCCGAGGTCGTAGGTCGGTTGAGCGATGGTCGTCAATTCCGGACGAACGATGGTCGTCAGGCGGGTGTTTTCAAAACTCAGCAGCAGAACATCGTCCGGCGCTTTGCCGCCACGGTCGCGAACGGCGTTCAAGTAGCCCAGAACCAATTCATCGCTGGTGGCAACGACAGCGTCCGCTGTAAATCCTTCATTAAGGAACGCGTTGGAGACTTCATAGCCGGAACGGTAGTGCGAATCCTTCGCATGCAAGACATAGTTGGAGTCGAACTCACGCCCTGCGTCCTTGAGCGCTTGTTCATAACCGGCAAGACGCTTCATCGTGACCGGCTGTGACGTCGGACCGCCGAGGAATACGATCTTGTCCGACCCGAGGTTGAGAAAATAATTCGTCGCGTCGAGGCCGGCTTGCTTGTTGTCGATGGCGACGGACGGGATGCGGTGCTCCGGGTCTTCGGTGGCACAGAGAACGACAGGCAATTGTGCCTCTTCGAAAGTTTTTACAATCTTCGGTGTAATCTGTTCAGAGATGAAAAGGAGCCCGTCTACCTGCTTCTCCCACATCGTGCCGATCAAATCGACTTCGCGATCTTCGCGGGCATCGGAGTTGGTGAGGATGATATGGTACTGGTACATCGTGGCGATATCTTCGATACCGCGCAGGACTTCTGCATGGAACAAGTCGGACACGTCCGGGAGGATGACGCCGATCGACTTCGTACGCTTGCTCGCCAGACCGCGCGCTACTGCGTTCGGTCGATACCCGAGCTTTTCAATCGCCGCTTGAACTTTGGCTTTCGTCTCATCCTTCACGACCGCCGTCCCGTTCAAAACGCGGGAGACTGTCGCCATGGACACGCCAGCTTCGCGGGCTACATCATAGATCGTTTTGTTCACCGGACTCACCTACTTTTCGTTAACTTTATTCCTTCACTATACCACAGGAAGCAAGTGCAAAAAAGCACAAAGATAGGAAGGTTTGCTGTAGATTCCTATCTATTTTATACTAAAAGAAAATCGAATCGTTCAAGGAGGCTGAAAAGTATGAGATTTCTCGTGGTTGGAGCGGGTGCAGTCGGCGGGTATTTTGGCGGTCGGTTGGTGCAAAAGGGCGAAGATGTGACGTTTTTGGTCCGTCCGGGGCGTCGGTCGCAGTTGGAGAAAACGGGGCTGGTGATTGAGAGTCTCCACGGGGATTGGGCGTCGGACGTGAAGACGTTGGTTGCGGGTGAAAAGGCTGAGCCGTTTGATGTGGTGCTGCTTTCGGTGAAGGCTTATCACATGGAGCAGATCGTGGAGGAGTTGCGTCCTTATGTGTCCGAGCAGACCTTGGTGATGCCGTTGTTGAATGGCTATCAGCATTTTGAGGATTTGTGGGCGGCGTTCGGGCAAGAGAGAGTGCTCGGCGGGGTCTGTTTTATTTCGACGACGCTCGATGCGGAGGGTCGGATCGTCCATACGAGCCCGCGTCACGATGTGACGTTCGGGGAGTGGAGCGGCGGGCGTTCTGCAAGGGTGGAGAAGGTTTTGGAGCATATGTCGGGGGCTGAGTTCAATGTTGTGCTGAGTGAGAATGCACAGCGGGATGTGTGGCACAAGTATATTTTTATCGCGGTGATGAGTGGGATTACTTCGCTGTTCCGTTCTTCGATTGGGCCGATCATGGCAGACTCGCATGGTCATGCGACTTGCAAGCGACTGTTGGCTGAGATCGTGGAGATTACGAAAGCGGCCGGAGCTCCGGCGAGCGAGGACGTGGAGGAGTTGACGTACAAGGGCATCCTTAACACCCCCGCCCCGATGAAAGCGTCGATGCTGCTCGATTTGGAAAAAGGGCTGTCTGTTGAAACCGATCATATTCACGGCTATCTCCTCTCCCTCGCGGAGAAACACGGGCGTTCGACGGCGGAGTTCCCGGTGTTGCAGGCGGTTCACGGCGTGTTGAGAGTGTATGAAGCGGGAAAAAGCACCGAGTGAGAACTCGGTGCTTTTTTTCGTACGTTGGGATTGTGCAAAACTTCTACGCGTGGCTTCCCGCTTTAACCGGGTGACTTTCGTAACTAATCACCTTCGAACTCGTTGGTTCCACCCGCAGAGTAAGGATGTCTCGCGTCTGCGGTTGGCGAGATTTGTCATCCATGATCAAAATCTGCACCCGAACCGTGTAGGTGTCCGAACCTCCTGTGTTGCGGTTGAGATGAAGAATTTGGCTGTCGTGCGTGTAAAAACGCGGCGGGTTGTGCTTATAATGCTCGTTCACCGCTTTTCGAATCGGTTCTTGAAGCGTCGTCAACAGCGTGGTTTCCAACAATTGTTCCCGTGTCTCGCGCGGGATGGCAAAAGCAGCCGTCGGGATGGTGGCTGTCAGGGTGAGAACGGCGAGCGCGAGTGGGGCGAGACGTTTTTTCATGACGGGCAACACCTCCATTTTTTGGATAGTCTGCCCGATCTTAGTGCCAAGTATGACCGCCGTCGGTGGTTTTTAAGAGCGTGCTTTGTACTCCGTTCGGCTGGTACATCAACGCCCAGCCCGTGTGTTCGTTGACGAAGTTGAGTTGCTTCACCCGACTCTCCACCAAGGCATGTTTGAGTGTCTCATCGGCAGGAATCGTGTCCCATGTGGTCCCACCGTCCTTCGTCGCGTACAAGCCCCCTGTCTGATCCATCACCCAGCCATGCAATACATCGGTGAAATCATTCACAACGGCGATGACGCGACCGTCTTGCTCAAGAGCAGGCTCTTGCGAATGACGCAGTTGATACGGAATCGGCTTTGTGGGTTGCCAGGTCTGCCCGCCGTCGAGCGTGCTGAGCATGGTAATAGTATGAGCCGTGCTATCCTCAGCGGTCATCACGCCCTCTGCCCCATTCTTGAAAAACTCCGGCGGGTACGTCCAAAGTGTCGTGGAATGCACGGGCAACGCCTGCTCCTTCCACGTCTTGCCCCCATCATCCGTTCTGTAAAAAAACGCCGTGTCCATATCCCGCAGTGATCCGGTAGCAAAGCCATGCAAAGAGTCGGCGAACGAAATCCCCGACTTCATCCCTGCATCAGGGAACGTTTCAACCGGCTCACCTCTTCCATTCCCCGACACGCGAATCCAAGTGGCGCCGCCGTCCTCGGTGCGAGAGAGGTTCACGATGTCATTGCCGGTAGCAGAACCGAACTTCTCAAACATCCACCCGTGCTTGCTGTCCACAAACTGAATCGCTCCGACGCCCCGTGCAGGAAAGGTGTCCCATTTCTTGAACCCATTCCGACCGCCATCTGCCGTATGCTGCACGACATACGGGTACGCCCCGGCTTCAACGGCTTCTGAAATCCAAATTTCGTCCGCCCCCAAGTACGCCATATGCAACTTCGCAGGATCAAGCGGTTTGAGCTCGCTCGGTGCCATCATATCTGTATAGTTAAACGTCAGCACGGACTTCCAGTTCTCTGCGCCGTCTTCCGTTCGATACACATTGCCCGGCGAGATCGCCCAGCCCGTTTTTTCATCTGCCATGTGAACTTCGACAACGCTCGAAGGTTGATGAAATACATCTGTAGGCGGTGCTTCACTCACTTTTTGCTTCTCTGCACTCCCCGAACACCCCGCCAGAAGCCCGGCCGCCGCCACAACTCCCAGCCAGCACATTTTTTTCATCCCGATACCAACTCCTTCCTTCTCCCGTTAGACGCAGGAAGGAGTCGAATGGTTGCACTTCCCGCCCTCAGCCTTGATAATATAAAGTAGACTTTTGTAAATAGGAGCGTGCCACATGAACCGAACTTGGTGGAAAGAAGCGGTCGTCTATCAGATCTACTGGCGCTCGTTCTACGACACGAACGGCGACGGATACGGCGATTTGCAAGGCGTGATCGACAAACTGGACTACATCCAATCGCTCGGCGTCGACGTCATCTGGTTGAACCCCTGCTACGAATCACCCGATCGCGACAACGGCTACGACATCGCAGACTACTACACGATCATGGAAAAAGCGGGCACGATGCCCCTCTGGGAAACCCTGCTCCATGAAGTACATACGCGCGGCATGAAACTGATCATGGACCTCGTCGTCAACCACACGTCCGACCAACACTCGTGGTTCCTCGAATCCCGCTCGTCCAAAGACAACCCCAAACGCGACTACTACATCTGGCGCGACCCGAAAGCGGACGGCAGCGCTCCGAACAACTGGCGCTCCTATTTTGAGCCGTCCACGTGGACGTTTGACGAGGCAACTGGCCAGTACTATTTCCATTCCTTCGCCGTCGAGCAACCCGATCTGAACTGGGAGAGCGAAGCGTTGCGCGAAGAAATCTACCGCATGATGCGCTGGTGGCTGGACAAAGGCATCGACGGTTTCCGCATGGATGCAGTCGCTCTGCTCGCCAAACCGGAAGGCTACCCCGATGCCGAAAACCCGGACGACATCTCCTACCTCGCCAACAATCCGGGCGTTCACACGTTCCTCCACGAAATGCATGAAAAAGTGCTGAAGCACTACGACATCCTCACCGTCGGCGAACTCGGGTTCATCAAACCGGAGGACGGCCCGCTCTACACAGGCGAAGACCGAGGGGAACTCAACACGCTGTTCCACTTCGAAGTCGCCGACGAGATGCCGACGTGGGACATGCTCCGCTTCAAGGAAATCCAAACCCGCTGGTACGAAGCGCTCAAAGACAAAGGCTGGAACTCGCAATTCCTCAACAACCACGACCACACCCGCCAAGTCACACGCTACGGCAACGACGGCGAATTCCGTGTGGAGTCGGCGAAATTGCTAGGCACGCTCGTCCACACCCTGCCCGGCATGCCGTACATCTACCAAGGCGAAGAACTCGGCATGACCGGCGTGCGCTTCTCGTCCATCGAAGACTACGACGACATCGCGATGAAAAACAAATACCGCGACGAAGTCGCAGAAGGCCGCGATCCGCAAGAAGTCTTTGAAAGCCTCCTGCCCCGTTCCCGCGACAACTCCCGTACCCCGATGCAATGGGATGCAAGCGACAACGCCGGATTCACAACGGGCAAGCCGTGGATCAAAGTCAACCCGAACCACACGAGAATCAACGTCGAACAAGCCCTCGCCGACCCGAACTCGGTGTTCTACTACTACAAAAAACTGATCCAACTGCGCAAAGACAACCCCGTCATGGTCTACGGCGACTACTACGACCTCTCCGAAGGCCACGCGGAACTCTACGTCTTCAAGCGCGAACTCGACGGCGTCCGCTGGCTGGTCATCCTCAACCACTCCGACCGCGAGAACGAATTCACGCTCCCGGCGGGATATGAGGATGCAAAAAAAGAGCTGGTCCTCGCCAACTACTCCGATGTCGACGGCACCACCTCGATTCAAAAAACGACCCTGCGCCCGCATGAGGCGCGTGTCTACCGCATGTAGCCAAAAAAAGCGCATGGCCTCTCGCGAGGACATGCGCTTTTTTTACACTCAGTCGTACTTTTCTTCCTGTTCGCGGGTGATGCCTTCCATGATCAGTTCCAGCTCCGTTTCGAAGTTCAGCAACAACGGCGCCGGCAGTTCGTCGGAGAACGGCTGCAACTCCGGCATCGCCAAGAGCTTCTCCAAGCTCTCCGGCTTCTGCTCCATAGCTTCAATCCAATCGCGCACCGCGTCGATGAACTTGTAGAACGAGCCCTCGAACCGCTCCGCATCTTCGGCAGCCGAATCAAAATCACTGGACTGCATCATCCGCCAATTCTCTTGCATCGCGTCAAACGTTTCCTGCATCTCGTGTGTCATCTCTGCAAAACCTCCATGAAAAAAGGCGCCTCCCTCATCGGAAGACGCCTTCATCTGTTCGTGTGGTGCCGGCAACAGGAATCGAACCCGCGACCTACTGATTACAAGTCAGTTGCTCTACCAACTGAGCTACACCGGCGAGAAGAACAAGACCAATATTATCACCCTGCGGCCGACCTGTCAACACCTTTTTCCACCCAATTACCCCCTGTCGTAAAAATACCACTTTCGACATATGCTTGGACTAAGCAAAAGGGAGGCGTCCGCACGTGAAAAAGTGGTTGCTCGCCTGGGTGGTCTTCACCCTCTACTTAATCGCCAACATGACCGTTATGCCCACCGCAGAACAACCGCACTTGGTCGCAACCTTGCTGTTGGGCTTTTTCTTCTACTTGATCTTCGGGATGCGCGGCGTCTACGGGTCGATGCTGGCCGTGGCGGGGATCGTCGTACTCGCCATCGTCGTCCACCAATTTCGACATCCGCACTATGGATTTGCTTTTTACGGGTCGCAATTGGTCAGGCTCCTGCTCGACCTCATCACGATCACGGGCGGCGGCGGAGTCGGCTTCTGGGTCGTGCGCTTGCTGAACCGGCGATCTGCGTCCTGAACAGATTCTGAACATGAAAATACGCCCTGCCGCAGTCAATTCTGCAACAAGGCGTACTTAGTATGTAGGTGCTTTCACGATATGGAGTATAAGTTCTACATGAAAGCAAAGTTAGCACCTAACGGGGTGTTTCGACATTCCCTGTCGAATTGCGTCGTTTCGTTAAAGAAAATATAACCGACCTTCTGGAATGATTCAAGGCGATGATCCGGCTTCTGGCTGGATCATCTTTTACTATCTTGAGAGTCCCCTGAAATCCTCAAATTTACTCCCTCTTTTACCTTTCTCTGTCCACTCATAAGATACATGGAAAACACTCACACTAGATCCACCAACCTTGGAAATGTTTGACTTGGTGGAGGTGAGCCGATGAACGCGTATTGGAAACAAACCGGGTTGACGATTGCGTCGCTGAGCCTGTTCTTCGCGGGGTGTGCGAAGTCCCCGCAGGTTGCAGAGGAAGCGACGATCGTGCCCGTCAGCATAGACCGCGCAACGCCGCGTGACCTGCCGGAGACGTTGGTGCTGCCCGGTCGCGTCATGCCCCGTGAGCAGACCCCCGTGCTTGCGACGGCGGCGGGTCAAGTGCAATCGGTACTCGTCCAAGTCGGCGACTCCGTGAAAAAAGGCCAACTCCTCGCCACGCTCGACACGGGCAGCTCTCAGGCGACGTTGCAGGAAGCCAAGGGCGCCATTGCGGGAATTGAAGCGCAAATTCGTCGTTTGCAGAGCGGCAATGGGATCGCGACGGCGGGCATATCGTCCGTCGGAGGTTCCTTGGCGGATGACACTTCGCGCAAGATCGCGTTGTTGGAATCGCAAGTGCAGACGCAGATCCTCGCGCTGGCTCAAGCGTTGGAGAAACCAGGCCCGGATACTCCTGAAAAATTGCTTTCGATCTCTCAGCAGTTACAGCGAGCTCAGAGTCAAGTGTCTCTCCTGCAAACACAAGCGTTCGTGGGAAAAAGCCTTGATGTGTTCAAGGCTCCGCTTTTACAGACGTTGCAAGCTCAGTTGGTGCAAGCACACCAAGCTCTCCATCTCGCCGAAGCACAAGTGAAGGCGGCGCAAATCACTTCGCCGTTTGACGGAGTGGTGTTGAGTAAAAACGCCATCGCCGGCACTCCGTCCGGCCCCGGCGTGCCTTTGTTCAGCGTGGGGGACGTGGCGCAAGTCGACTTTGAAGTGCTCGTGGACCCGACTTTGCAAGCGCGGTTGAAGCAGGGGCAGGCTGCCAACGTGCAAGTGGGAGAGCATTCGCCTGTGCCTACGACTCTTGCATCCGTCTCTCCATCGCTCGATTTGCAGGCGAAGTCGTTCACGGCACATGCTCAGCTCGACAACGACGCGGGCGAATACAAGCCCGGCCAAGTCGGACAAGCCCTGATCACACTCGATCCGCACACAGGGGTTCTCACGGTGCCGACCTCCTCGATTCTCCATGAAGGCAGTACTGCCTACGTCCTGCTCGCCCAAGGCGAAACCGCCGTCAAAAAAACCGTCACCACAGGCTACAACAACGGCACCTACACCGAGATCCTCACCGGCTTGAAAAAAGACGACCCCGTCATCCACGAAGGTCTCGACCGCGTACAACCCGGAACCAAGATCCAAATCATCACCTCCGGGACGAGCCCGTCGAAGTCATCTATGAAAACCTCTGGTGAACCTCAAGGTCTTCATGAACCCCAAGCTCTTCATGAACCTCAAGATCTTCGCGTACTTCCGAGGTCGCGCTCATGAGGCTCTCCGAACTTTCTGTGAAACGCCCGGTCGCTGCGACGATGATTATCGTGGCTCTTGTGATCCTTGGCGGCGTGTCGTTGTTTCGATTGCCTGTCGAGTTGTTCCCGCGCATGACCTTTCCGTTGGCGGCCGTTACCGTGCAAAGCCCCGGCACCGGCCCCGAAGTCATCGAGAACATGATTACCCGCCCTCTCGAAGAAATTCTCGGCACCGCCAACGGTGTCAAAAACATCTCCTCCACCACCCGCAACGGCGGCACCCTCGTGCTCGTCGAATTCGATTGGGGCACCGACATGGACTTCGCCACCTTGCAAATGCGCGAGAAAATCGACTATGTCAAATCAAGCCTCCCCGAAGGCATCCAAGCACCGACCGTCATCCGCTTCGACCCGAACCTGCTCCCCGTCGTCCAACTCAGCATGATCGGCGGCAAAGACCTACAAGAACTCGGCGCCCTCGCCAACGACACCGTCAAACGCACCCTCTCGCGCGTCGAAGGAGTCGCCGCCGTCCAAATCTCCGGTGGTGCCGAGCCTGAAATTCGCATCACCGTCCGCCCTTACGACTTGCAAGCACGGGGACTGACTCTGGAACAATTGAAGCAACTACTCGCCAGCGAGAACCTCACGCTCTCCGGCGGGCTCATCCGCGAAGCGGAACGCGACATGGCGGTCATCATCCGCGGCGACTTCCCCGACGTCGAGAGCATTCGCAATTTGCCGCTCGCAAGTCCACAAGGCAATCGATTCCACCTGCGCGACGTCGCCGACGTGGAACAAACCCTGCAGGAGCAATCGCAAATTTCCCGCATGAACGGTCAACAAAGCGTCGCCATCCAAATCCAGAAGCTCTCCGACGCCAACACCGTTCAAGTCTCAAACGGCATCACAGAAGCCCTGACCACACTCAAAAAACAACTCCCCGCCAACGTCCAAATCACACCGCTGTTTGACCAAGCCACATTTATCAAACAGTCTGTGAAGACGCTGACCCGCGACATGCTGCTCGGCGGTGTTTTCGCCGTCGTGATTCTCTACTTTTTCCTGAGATCCTGGCGCAGCACGTTGGTCATTTCGCTGGCGATCCCCGTCTCGATCATCGCGACGTTTATCATGGTCTACTTCGCCGGACAATCGGTGAACATGCTGACGATGGGCGGCCTCGCGCTGGGCGTCGGGGCGATGGTCGACACGGCGGTCGTCATCTTGGAGAACATCTTCCGCCACCGCCAGATGGGACGACCGCTGTACGAAGCGGTCTTGGAAGGCTCCAGCGAAGTCACACTGGCGGTGACGAGCGCGGCGTTTGCGTCCGTGGTCGTTTTTGCCCCGATCATTTTCGTCTCGGGACTCGCCGCGCAACTGATCCGCCCCTTGGCGCTGACCGTCACGTTTTCGCACTTGGCCTCGCTGTTCAGCGCGCTCTTGCTCGTCCCGATGTTCGCCTACTACTTCTTGCGCGGGGAAAAAGTGGCCGTACAAGCACCGGCCCCTGCCCAAGAAACCCACGAAGCCGAAGCGCTCGGCCGACTTTCAATTTGGTACGGGCACCTGCTTCATTGGGCACTCCACCACCGCAAAACCGTCTACCTAACCACCTTGATCCTGCTCGGCTTGACCGCTGCCGCCTACCCGCTGATCGGGCAAGAATTTCTCCCCAAAGGCGACCAAGGCGTCATCCAAGTCACGATGACGCTCACTCCGGGCACTCCGATGGAGAAAACCTCCCAGCGAGTCGCAGAGATTGAGAAAAAAGTCACCGAGACCCCCGAGCTCGCCACCACGTTCGTCACCATCGGCGGCGGCAATGTCTACAACCCAACTGCAGGCACACAATCGCACAAAGCGGTGCTCAGCCTGCAACTCCGAGACCGAAGTCAACGCGACCGAACCACGCTCCAAGTCGCGGACGACCTGCGCAGCCGCTTGACGAACATCCCGGACGCCCGCATCAACGTGCAAGTCTCCGGCGACCAGCTCACAGGTGGAGCGGGCATGCCGATCCAAATTCGACTCCGCGGCGACGACCCTGAAATTCTGCGAGGGTTGGCGCAACAAGTGACCGCGCAAATCAGCAAAGTCGAAGGCGTCCGCGAAGCCGCCGCCGAACGCGAACGACTCACTCGGGAGATCGAAGTCCAAGTCGACCGCGAAAAAGCCCGCACCTACGGCCTCGGCAATGCCCAAGTCTCGCAAATGATCCGCGACGCGACCCAAGGTCAACTGGCGACGCAATATCGCACCCAATCCGGTGAAATCGACGTCCGCTTGCAGATACCGATCGAGATGCGTAATTCTCTGGAACGCCTGCGCCAATTGCAACTGCCTACCCCCGCCGGAACCACCGTCGCACTGGGCACGATTGCAGACGTTCACACATCGGAGGGACCGTCCACGATCTCCCGCTACAACAACTTGCGCGAGATGACAGTCGAAGCGGACTACATCGGCCGCGACATCGGCCATATCATGGACGACATCCAATCGACCGTCACGGCTCAAGTGAAGCTCCCCTCCGGCTATTCCATTGAATACGGCGGCGAGTCTGAACAGATGAACGACGCCTTCAAAAAACTCGAAGGTGCCCTCGTGCTCGCCGTCGTGCTCGTGTACATGGTGATGGCGGCGCAGTTCGAATCGTTTTTTCACCCGTTTGTCATCATGTTCTCGATTCCCGTCACGGCGGTCGGTGTGGTTTTTGGCTTGCTGGTGACGGGGCGGTCGCTTGGCGTCGGCGCATTTATCGGGTTGATCGTGTTGGTCGGGATCGTCGTCAACAACGCGATCATCCTCATCGACTACGTCAACCGCCTGCGCCGACGAGGTCTCGACCGCGAAGAAGCGATTCTGAGAGCCGGACCTGTTCGCTTGCGCCCGATTCTCATGACGGCCGGAGCCACTGTGCTCGGCGTCGTGCCCGCGTCTCTCGGATTGGGCGAGGGTGCAGAAATTCAAGCACCTCTTGCCACGGTGATTCTGTTTGGTTTGACGTTCTCCACCTTGATCACGTTGGTGCTGATCCCGGTGGTCTACACGTCGCTTGATACTTGGATGGAACGACGACTGGCTCGGAGGTGAGATCATGACGTTCCTGCGTCGGTTGCAGATTTCATTTTGCCTTCTGTTGGTGCTTTGTCTGTTGGGTACCCAAGCCCGGCCCGCGCAGGCGGTTGTTCACCGCCCGATCTTGCCGGAGGAGGTCGATTACGTCGCGATGGGCGACTCGATCACGGCCGGGTGGGGGGCACCCGCCATCAACGGTTCCCGGCTGAACGGATTCGCCGCGCAATTGCATCGCCAACTGCTGACGCGAGGTCCGGCCGAGTTGCACAATTTAGGCGTGCCGGGCTTGACCAGCGGGCAGTTTCTCTTCCTGCTCGACCATTGGCCGGAAGCGAGCGACGTGATCAAACATGCCGATTTGATCACCCTGTCGCTTGGCGGCAACGACATCATCTGGACCGACTACAAAGCGCCGGGCGATGAAGCGAAAATGCGCGAAGCCCTCTCCAAGTACGAAGCCAACATCGAAGCGATCCTCGGGAAAATTCGCAACCAAAACGCCACGGCGCGTCTGTTCGTGCTGGAAGTGTACAACCCGTTTTCCCCGGACGATTCCCGCCACCAAGCGCTCAGCGAGTACATCCAATGGGCCAACGAATCGATTGCGATGGCTGCCAACACGCATGAAGCGACGGTGGTGCCGACAGCGTCGCTTTTTCTCGACCATGAGAAGGAATACGTCAATCTCGCCAACGACGACATCCACCCCAACGTCGCCGGCCACACGCGCATCGCCGAACAGATTTCGCACGTGCTGTTCGGGCATTTCAACAAAATGGTCGTGCAGCAGGACATGAAACCCACCCTGCTCTGGAACGGCAAGCCGCAAAAACTCAAAACCCCGATGCTCGTGGAGAACGGCACCGTCTACGTCGCATCCGACCAAGTCGCAAGCCTGCACAAAGGCATGCTCAAAAAATGGTGGTTCCGCGTCGGACTCTGGTGGATGCAAGTCAATGGCAAAAAAGTCAAACTTCCCTCCCCCGTCCTGCTCATCGACGGCCACCCCTACCTCCCGTTGCGTTCGGTGTCCCAGGCATTGGGAGCCAAAGTGTATTGGATTGAAGACTCCCAAACCATCTCCGTCATGACGAAAAAAGAATGACCGGCATTCCCTTCGGAATCCGGTCATATTCGGTTGACAAGATGCCGGAAAATTGAGACGCTTGTAACCGAACGACAACTAAGGGAGGTTTTTACAACTTGTTACCAGACAAACTGAAACAACTGAGCGCAGAGTGGTTGGTGGAAGCCACCGTTGACGATATGCAACAGAAGATGGAAGCGGGAGAACTCACCTCCCACGAGCTCGTGCTGATGTACATGGAACGCATCGCCGCGTATGACAAAAGCGGCCCGGAACTGAACTCCGTGCTCGAACTGAACCCGGACGCGCTGTTCATTGCCAAAGCGCTCGACTTCGAACGCAAGCACAAAGGCCCGCGCGGCCCTTTGCACGGCATCCCCGTTCTGATCAAGGACAACATCGACACCGGAGACAAAATGCACACGTCGGCGGGCTCCATCGCGCTGGCGAACCATCGGGCGAAGCAAGACTCTTTTGTCGCGAAAAAGCTCCGCGAGGCAGGCATGGTCATCCTCGGCAAAACCAACATGACCGAATGGGCGAACTGGATGGCCGAGGACATGCCGGCCGGGTACAGCTCCCGTGGCGGTCAAGTGTTGAATCCGTACAAGCTCGTAGACTGCTCGACAGGCGGTTCCAGCGCAGGGTCTGGCGTCGCAGCGGCGGCAAACTTGGCGGCACTCACGGTGGGGACCGAAACGTCCGGCTCGATTCTCTCGCCTTCCTCGCAAAACTCCGTGGTCGGCATCAAGCCGACGGTCGGTCTGATTTCGCGCACAGGCATCATCCCGATCTGCCACAGCCAAGACACGGCGGGCCCGATGGCACGCACGTTGCGCGATGCGACGATTTTGCTCGGGGCGATGACCGGTGTAGACGAGTCCGATCCGGCGACGTGGAGCCAAGAAGCGCATGCGGACTACACGCAATTCTTGGATGCAGACGGGTTGAAGGGCGTTCGACTGGGTGTCGCGGACTTCATGAAGTTGGACGAGGAGGACATCCCGCTGTTCCAAGCGGCGTTGGAAGACATGCGCCGTCTGGGTGCTGAGATCGTGGAAGGCATCGAAGTCAAAACGGGCCGTCTGGACTGGACGCCGCATGTCATGACGGAGGAGTTCAAAATCGACCTCGAAGCCTACCTCAACACCTGTGGCCCGGAAGTTCCGGTCCATTCACTGGAAGAGTTGGTCGCGTTCAATGAAGCGCACGCCGAGCAAGCGTTAGTACACGGGCAATACCAATTCGAACAATCTTTGAAGACCTCCGGCACGCTGACCTCTGCCGAATACATCCGCGAGATCATCTCCCACACGACGGTCTACGCGCAAGACATCGACGATGTGCTGGCAAAAAACAACCTCGACGCCCTCGTCTACTTCAGCACGTGGGGTTGCTGGCTGGCGGCGCGTGCCGGCTATCCGTCCGTCATCGTCCCCGGCGGCACCATTGCAGAGGGCTACAAAAACGCTGGTGTCCCGGCGGGCATCACGTTCACGGCCGGCGCGTACAGCGAACCGAAGCTGATCAAGTTCGCCTACGCCTACGAACAAGCGACGAAACACCGCAAACCGCCGCAACTCTAAGCAAAAAAGGTCTGTGTCCTCGTGGGCACAGACCTTTTTTATCTTGGTGAGGTAGGTGTGGCACAAAGCAAAGTCATTACGCGAATTTGTTGGAGATTTCGAACTTCCTTGTTAAAATAAGAAGAGCACGACCAATCCGAAAGGTGTGGATTTCATGGCACAACCGCAACTCAAGCGTTCCACAGCTCCGACGACTCCTCGCCGGGGACTGGCGCTGTACTTCGCGCTGCCGATCCTGTCTTGGGCGTTCTACGACTTTGCCAACACGATTTTCTCCTCGAACATCGTGACGATCTTCTTCCCGTTTTATTTGCAGGAAGCGGTCGGCGGCAACGAGCAGATGAACCAGATCGCCAGCACGATGATCACGTATACGAATGCTCTTGTAAGCGTTTTCCTCGTCCTCCTCTCTCCGTTGTTCGGCGTCTGGATCGACCGCACCGGCAAGAAAAAAGCCTACCTCGTCCCCTTCACCCTCATCTCGATCCTCGCAACCGCGTTGATGGGTGTTTCGGCAATGTGGCAGACCGATGCGGAACTCTTCGGGCTCTCCGCGCCGCTCGCGGGTGTGTTGGTGGCGTTCATGTTTGCGAAGTTTTTCTTCAACTCAAGCCTTGTGTTTTATGACCCGATGATCTCAGACATCGGCACCAAGCAAGAACTGCCGCTGATCTCCGGCTTCGGTGTCGCGCTCGGTTATTGCGGGACGCTGATAGGTCTCGTCGTGTATCCGTTCGTGGAGAAAAACCACTCCTATCAAGCGTTCCTCCCGTCTGCAGCGTTGTTCCTGCTGTTCTGCCTGCCGATGTTCTTGCTGTACAAGGACCAACCGGCCAAGCAAGTTCAGGAGAGAAAGTCGTTTTTCAGCGGCTACCAAGAGATTCGGGAGACGTTCCGCGAGGCGCGGGCGCACCGTGGGATTTTCCTGTTCATGATTGCGTATTTCTTCTTCAATGACGCGATTGCGACGGCAATCTCGGTGATGGCGGTCTACGCCAAAGCGGTGGTCGGGTTTACGACCGGCCAGTTTGTGCTCCTCTACCTCGTCTCCACCGTGTCAAGCATCATCGGTTCGTTCGTGTTCGGCCATATCACGAAGCGCGTCGGGGCCAAAAAAGCGCTGCTCTACGTAGCCGCGATCTTGCTGGTCGCACTCGCGATGGCCGCACTGGCGTTCAACCAGACGATGCTCTGGATTTGCGGCTCGCTGTACGGCATGGCGATGGGCGCGACGTGGGTCACGTCCCGCACGCTGATCGTCGAGCTGACTCCGGCGGAGAAGCGCGGTCAATTCTTCGGCCTGTTCGCGTTCTCGGGCAAAGTCTCGTCAATTGTCGGCCCGGCGCTGTACGGGACGATCACGCTGCTGCTGGCGGAACACGGCAACCTCGCGTCTCGTGTGGCGATTGGGTCGCTTGGAATTCTGGTGTTGATCGGCTTGGCTGTGCATATGAGAATGCCGTATCAACGGACGCAAGAGTAATGTATCAAAAAAAACCTCCGACCCGTGTGGGTTCGGAGGTTTTTTCTTAACCGTTATGCAGGACTTCTTGGTTGGCGATGTTGGTCGGTTCGCCCTTTTGGAAGAAGCTTTCGATGTTGTCGATCGATCCGTTCAAGAAGCTCGCGAACGTGGTGTCGGTCTTCCAGCCGATGTGCGGCGCGAGAATGACGTTGTTCAGCTTCAAGATCGCGTTGTTCGGGTCGAGCGGCTCTTGGTGGAAGACATCGAGCCCCGCCCCCTTGATCTGCCGGTTTTCCAGCGCCCAAATCAACGCTTCTTCGTCAACCAGTTCCCCACGGGAGGTGTTGATGAGGAAAGCGTCGTTGCGCATGAGTTCGAAGTGTTTCCTTTGCAGCAGGTTCCGCGTTTCCGGCACCAGACGCACATGCAGAGAGACGAAATGGCTCTCCGACAGCAACTGGTCGAGTTCCCTATACGTCACACCTGCCGCGTCGGCACGCTCTTGCGTCAGTCTCGGGCCCCAAGCCACGACGTTCATGCCGAAAGCTTTCGCGACTTTCGCGACGGACAGGCCGATTTTGCCAAGGCCGATCAGTCCAAGGGTCTTGCCGGAGATGTTGTTCGTGATCCCTGCTGGCCATGCGCCCTCTCTCATTTGGTTCGAGAAGTTGAGCAGGTTGCGTCCCAAAGCCAAGAGGAACGCAAACGTAAGCTCCGTCACCGCTGCCGTCGACCCGCCCGGAGTGGTGGCGATCGGAAGGTTGCGCTGGGTCACTTCCGCTACGTCGATATGTGCAAGCCCCGTGCCGGTTTGCGCGAGAAGTTTGATGTTCTCCATGTTGTCGAGCAGTTCCTTCGTCACTTTGGTTCTCTCACGCATGAAGATCACAGCGTCCGCGTCACGCACTCGGTCGTAGAGTTCCGCTTTCGATGGTTGGTCGTGGTAGATCTCCACGTCGGAGAATTGCTTCAAGGTCTCAATCTTCTCAATCGTGGCAGTTGCGTGATCCCAATCGTCCAAGATTACAGTTTTCATAGAGGCTCCTCCTGTTTCGCTAGACGAAATACTGTTTTACCAAACGAAACCACTTTTCGAATATTATAGCAAAAAAACACCTCTTGCGCGATGGCAAGAGGTGTTTTTTCTAGACTTTCACAGGCACCGACAGCAACCCGAGGTAGAGGCTGAGTTCCGCATGCACGTCCAACGGCTTGTCACGACCTTCCATGCGAAGCGACACACGACGCCCTCCGTCGCCGGAAACCGGTTTGATCTCCTCGACCAAACCCGCCCCGAGATCACGGTGCTGCAACGTGTCCCCGACTTGGATCGGAAGTGCGCTGTACTTCTCCAGCGCCGCTTTCATGCGATCTTGCGGGGAGACGGACATCGCGCCCGCGCTTCCAGACGCCCCGCGACCTTCCGCACTGAGACCGTATCGACCGCCGAGCAGACTCCCGCGAGCACTCCCAGACGGCACGCCGTCGACCAACCCGGACGACTTGATCTCGACTTTCTTCGGTCTCTGCAACAGCCCCGTTTCATACAAAAAAGGCGACGGCTCCGCTTTGCCGCCGTGATAACGAATCGGCGCCGACAGCGTCAAAAAACGCTTCGCCCGCGTCATCCCGACATAGAGCAAACGGCGTTCCTCTTCGAGGGCGGCGTCTCGCTTCTCCCCCTCGACGTTGATCGCTTTGCTGTGCGGAACCATCTCGTCCACCAGCCCGATGCAATAGACGTGCTCAAACTCCAACCCCTTGGCTTTGTGCATCGTCATCAGTTGGATGCCTTCTCCCTTGTTGCGGTTCTTGCGGATGGTTTCGTTGACTTCGGCGACGTGCTCCAAGAACCGCGGGATCGTGCCATGCCCGATCACCGCTTGCTCCAATTCTTCCAGCGGTTCCGAGGCCGCTTTCAGATCGTTTCCCGTCTTCGTCGTGTACTCCTCAAGGTACTTGTCATATCCGATCTCCTTGCGAAGCGTCTGCAACGCCGACGAGGGCGACTGGAACTTCAACTTGTGCAAGTCCTTCGCCAACTGCTCGACTTTTTGCCGTTGATAGGGCTCCAGTCCGGGGACTTTTTTCAACGCTTCGAGATACGAGCAACCATGCTCCCGTCGAATGTGGTGAACTTCATCCACCCACCGCTCCGGATACAGATAGCGCTTCGGACGATTGATGATCTGCACCAGCCCGTCCAAGTCATCCGGCTCCATCGCCAAACGGAAGTACGTCAACACATCCCGCACCTGCCAACGTCGATAAAAGTCGCCGTCCGCGTCATGCAACGTGAACGGCAACTCCCGCTGTACCAAGCCGTCGATGACAGCCCGCACTTGGATGTTCGTTCGGTACAGCACGACCACGCCTTCCGCCTCTTGACCATCCCGAAGCAACGTCTCCACCTGCGTCAAGATCTGCTCCGCTTCATCCCGTTCGCCTTCGGGTCGAATCAACACGGGACGATCTCCCTCACGGCCCGTGCCTTTGATATGTTTGCTCTGGCGCTTGCGGTTGTGCAAGATCAGACGCGAGGCGGTCTCAATCACCGGCTCGGTCGAGCGATAGTTCGTCGCGAGGATGACTTTCGAGGCACCCTCATAGGTTTTCTCGAAGTCCAGCAGAAACTCCACGCGCGACCCACGGAAGCGGTAGATCGATTGGTCGTCATCCCCGACGATGCACAGATTCCCATGCCCCGCCAAGAGTTTGATCACTTCATACTGCGCGAGGTTCGTGTCTTGAAACTCGTCGACGAGGATGTAGCGGTACTTGCGCCGGTAGTACTCCAACGCCGACGGATTGCTCGTCAGCATGTGGTAGCACTCCACGAGGATGTCGTCGTAATCCCAACGATCCATCCGCGCTTTGCCCTTCTCGTAGCCGGCGAACAAGTCGCGGAACTTTTGGTTCTCCGGTTTGGTCGCTTTGATGCGCTCGGGAAGGATCAAGTTGTTTTTGCACAACCCGATCTTCTGCAACGCATCCGCCACTTCTTCGTCGTCCCCGTCTCCGCCCGCTTCCCGCAAAAGGTTCCGGATCAGCATTCGCTGCTCCGAATCCTCAATGAGCTGCGGCATCCGTCCGCCGTTTTGCTGAAGTAACATCCGCAGAAACACGGAGTGAAACGTCCCGATCTCCGCCGCCCGTGCGATGCCTTCGCCAACACCCGGCAACCGGCCGAGACGCTCCTGCATCTCTTCCGCCGCCGCGCGGGTGAACGTGACGATCAGCAGTTGGTTCGCCGGAATCCGCGCCACTTGCATCATGTAGGCGGCGCGGCAGGTGAGCACGGTGGTTTTACCGCTGCCGGGTCCCGCAAAAACAACGAGAGGCCCCGCCACATGGCGGACCGCCTCTCGTTGTTCCGGGTTGAGTCGTATGCCGTTGTCTGCGATCCCCTCAAAAAAGCCTGTCTCGCTCAAAATCAGCATCGTCTTCCCACTTTCGAATAAAATCCTGAAGTTCAGGAATCAACATCTCTAACCGCCGCTTCTCGACCATCAGTCCTGCAATCGAGTCCAAGTCTGCCTGATCGAATAGCGACAGGACTTGTGCGGGCAATTGATTATACCGAATCTCCCAAGCTGAGACAACCGTCCGCAATCTCAGAAAACGCTCGTACAGGCTTTCCGGCTCTACGCGCATGCGTCATGCACTCTCGAACGCAGGAATTACTCCGCTTGTTCTTCGCGCCACTTTGCAACCAGCGCTTGCAGGTCTTCAGCGAGAGCGCCAATGCGCTTGCGCTGAGTCATCAGGGACTCGATCCCCTTGAGATCTTCCAAGTTGAAGAGGGTCAGCACTTCGTTCGGCAGTCCTTGGTTGCGGGTTTGCAGTTCGGTAGCCGCTTGGGTCAGCTGTTCCAGAACGAGGTCGACCACTTGATCGGTCGGAACCTGAGTTTGTACTTCATCCGTGGTGCGTTCTACTGTGGTTTCCAATGCGTTCATCGAAGATTCCTCCGTTTCAAGGTTCAATTCAGGGTCTGTCAAAAGTTCAGCAGTCGCCGCCGCTTCCGGCTCGACCAGCAGGCATTCCACCGTATCGCCCACCACCGCAAAGCGCGGGTCCAATTCCGGGCAGAAAATCCCATCTCCACTGACCAGCTCCAGCAAATCGCTGCGCTCCGCACGGCGCTGGCCCAACTCCGCCATCAAGTCAGCGACGGCATCGTGAACCAACTCCCACTCGGTCAGCAGATACTCTCCGCTCTCTAAGCGGACAAAGCGCGGGTCGCTGTCCAGATCCACACGCGACATCAACTCACCGCGATTGCGGCCCGTCGTCTGTTGCAAGTGACGCAAGATCTCGCCCTGCTTCTCCGGGCGACCCGACTCTTTCAGAAATTGATAAGCGCGTTCGCCGAGATCATCCCCCGGTGCGTTACGCAATTCGTAACGAGCGTCCTCCGTCTTGCGAATCGAACCTTTGCGATTCTGCAAAGCCGCCCGGACGCGATCCGGGATGGAATTCAGGGATTTCTCTCCAACGCTTGCCCACTCGTTTTGCGCAGCATCGACCAACTCCGATTCGCTCATCGGACCTGCCGCGACGCGCAACACGCGTTTCAGAAAACCTTCCAGGCTGTAACGAAATGTCCAAGCCCCTTGTTGCAACATGTTGCGTCATCCCCTTCAAAAAACTGCTTCGCTCTATAGATTCGACAGGCGAGTAAAAATTCCTGTCCGTCAATTGCCAACGTTGCCTGTTGCCACCAGCTTTAATTTGCCCCGGCACTTGCCGCACCCAAAGCGGCGCACGTCAATTTGCCGTTTGCGCTCATAAGGTTGTCCACACGCGACACAATGGTAGAGATAGCGGGTCTTCACTTCACGCCGAAGCCCCGTGTCCGGGCAATAGCGCGACCCACCGACTTTTTCCAACAGTTCCTTGAAATCATGATCTTGGTGCCGATACCCACGCTTTTGAATGTGGAGATGGTAGTGGCACAATTCGTGTTTGATCGTGCCGATCATCGATTGAAGGCCATGCGCCTCAAAGTGATGCGGGTTGATCTCGATGTCATGCGACCGCAGCAGATAGCGCCCCCCCGTCGTGCGCAGTCGTCCATTCCAACGCACGCGGTGCCGAAACGGCCATCCGAATGACTCGGTGGAAATCTGCTCGACGAGTCCTTGCAGTTCTTGCTCGGTCATGGTCTTGCGTCCTCGTTGTCCTCAATGTCGCGATGTACAACGTACTGAATCGCGGCGGGGAGCTCTTGCATTTCGGTCCGCAAAAAGGACGGGTAAAACCGCTCCCGCTCCAGCCGGTCCACGGGGAACCATTTGTAGAGGAGGTTCAAGTCCGGCTCGATTCCATGATGCACTCGTTCCTTGTCCAACAACGGATGCCGCTCATCTGTCAGATCGACTTTGTATAAAAAAGACGTCTCGTGATACGGCACGCCCTCAAATTCAAAGAAATTCTCGACCACCCACAGCATGCGGTCCACGCGAACTTCCACGCCCAACTCTTCGGCGAACTCGCGCACAACCGTGACATGCGAGGGTTCCATGAGTTCAACTCGACCCCCCGGCAAACTCCAAAAATCATCCTTCTCCAATCGGTGCAGCAGCACAAATCCATCGTGAACGACGACCCCGGCCGCCCGGTGATTAAACCGTCCGCCCGGCAAGTCGAAACGTATCATCCCTATGTCCTCCTCTCGTCCACAAACATACCTTTACGCTATCCAAAATCTATCAAAAAAGCAACCTTTCTGTCGTATACTGACAAAAAAAAGAGCGGATGTTTCCCCGCTCTTTTTTCCGGTGCAAAACGTTTAGGCTTGTAAGCCGATCACATACGTCAAAATCGCGTACGCGACGAAGCCGAGACCCCACAACCTGTTCGGTTTCGATCGATACCCCGGCACGCCGACCATCATCCCGATGAGGAAACCGCCGGCGAGTCCGCCAAGGTGACCCCAATAGTCGATGCGCGGAATCGTGAAGCTCATCACGAGGTTGATCGCCAGCATGTAGTAGACGGACGACCCGATCGTCATGGAAAACGCCTTCCGATCGTGGCGACCGAACGCCAGCAACGCCCCCATCAGGCCAAAAATCGCCCCGGACGCGCCGAGCGACGGGTTGTCATTGAAAGCAAACGACAACAAACATCCCGCGATCCCCGCCAGAACGTACACGACGAGATACCGCCCGGCTCCGTAGATTCGCTCTGCATACTTGCCGAGCACCCAGAGGCTCCACATGTTGAAGAAAATGTGCGAGACCTCGTAATGGAAAAACACAGGAGTCAGCAGACGGAAGAGCTCGCCCTCACGAATCAACTCGGGAACCATCAAGCCTTTGGACAAAAACAACTGCGACGAGTCCATGCGCGCAATCAAGAAGATCAGCACGGTCAACGCGAGCAACCCGTAGGTGGCCCACGTCTTGCCGCCCATGTTCATCACCGATTCGACGCGCTCTTGGCGGCGGTTGGACAATTCGACCAGTTGGTCTTCCCATTGGTGCTTCGTCCGCCAAAGCAATTCATCGGGATAGTTGCCGTTCGGATAATTGGCGACGAGTTCGCGGATCGGCTGTACCGTGATGCCCTTCACAGCCGGACCGGTCGGCCACTCGCCGAGCACGCCCCGCGAGAGGTCGATGGCGACGGCAGCCGCCCCGATCGATTTCAAATAGCCCAAATAGTGTGTCGCGCGGGCGATCTCCCGCATGTTTTCATCAGAACGCCACTGGGAAAAAATAAACATCGTCAGGCTGTAGACGTTCTGCGACCGCTGACGATCTCCAAAGTTCTCGGCGTCATTTTTCATGATCACCCGAATTTGCTCCACAGACAGGCCGTCTGCCGGGAGCAAACGGATGTAGACCAGCGAATTAAATTGCCGTCTCGCCAGCAGCACAGGTGCCACGCCTTGCCCCTCGTGGTGCTCCTGTGGCAAAATGGTAAAGTCATCATGCGCGATCAGAGACTGCGCCGTTCCATAGAGGAAGGTGCTTACACGCTGTTGTTCGCTCACAGGGACGCTTCCTCCCTTTTTTTGAAAGGATGTGTGATACATATGAATATCTTCGCGATTGGAGACTTGCATCTGTCCTTCGCCAACCCCAAGCCGATGGATATCTTCGGCGACAACTGGGCGGACCACCCGGACAAGATCCGCTCTCACTGGGAGTCGATGGTGACGGCGGACGATCTCGTCCTCATCCCCGGCGACATCTCGTGGGCGATGTCGATCGAAGAGGCCAAGCCTGACCTCGACTACATCGCATCACTGCCCGGACGCAAATTGATGATCCGCGGCAACCACGATTACTGGTGGTCGACCGTGACCAAAGTGCGCAAAGCTCTCCATCCGTCGATTCAAGTCTTGCAAAATGATTCGATCACCATCGGCGACATTACATTTGCCGCCACTCGCGGATGGGACTGCCCGGGCAGTTACTCGTTTGACGAGCATGACCGCACCGTCTATGAACGCGAGGTCGGGCGCTTGAAACTGTCGCTTGATCATGCGATGAAGACCGGTGCCAAACGCATCTGGGTCATGTTGCACTATCCGCCGACCAACGAGAAGCACCAAGAAACCGGCTTCCTCGACGTCATCCGTCAATACCCCGTCGAGAAGGTTGTCTACGGCCATCTGCACGGATCGGACGGGCACAAAGGCGCGTTCGAAGGCGTTCACGACGGCATCGAGTACCGATTGGTCGCTTGTGATTATTTGGATTTTGCCCCGCTGAAACTCACATGAGTTGCGGGGCCCTTTTTTTCGACTGAATGATTAGAGCGTTGGCAAGTTTTGCAAGGTTTGGCGCGCTTCTTCGACCATTGTGCGGATGACTTGCTCGGTCGTCGGGATGGAATGGATCAGACCGACGCCCTGCCCACCGTAAGCAAATCCGTGCTCCATGTCGCCTTGCAGAGCGGCGATGCCGTTTTTCTCCCCTTTGACATA
The DNA here is from genome assembly GCF_016722965.1 of Tumebacillus amylolyticus. Classification (NCBI taxonomy): domain Bacteria; kingdom Bacillati; phylum Bacillota; class Bacilli; order Caryophanales; family Alicyclobacillaceae; genus Tumebacillus; species Tumebacillus amylolyticus. The sequence continues at coordinate 208,632 of NZ_JAEQNB010000004.1, read as the reverse complement.
CGGGTAGAGTTCTTCGGGAGACGGTTGCGTGCGCTCGAAGGTCAGCACTTCATTCACATACGAAGATTTCAACACGCGGGTGACGTGGCCGATGCTGCGTTCGATCATCGTCGTGTCTTCTGCGCGAGCGGTGACCAGCGCTTGCTTGTAGTTCTCATGCGCGGGCGATTCGACGGTGGCAACCAGTCGGGTACCCAGTTGCACGCCTGCCGCGCCAAGTGCCAGCGCTGCGGCAAGTCCTCGACCGTCTGCTACACCGCCGGCCGCAATCACAGGTACGTTGACCACACTTGCCACTTGCGGGATCAGCGCAAACGTTGTCACTTCCGACGGGCCGTTGTGACCGCCCGCTTCGAAGCCCTCGGCGATCAAGATGTCTGCTCCGGCCTGCTCCGCTTTTTGCGCGTGCATCGCCGTGGAGATCAAGACCATCACCGGCAGACCGGCTTCTTGAAACACGGGAATGAACGGACGCGGGTTGCCTGCCGAAATCGAGACGGCACGCAGATGCTCTCGATACTTCAAGATCATCTCCACGCGTTCTCGCGGGTCGCTGTGCTCCCCAATCGGCAAATTGACGCCAAACGGCTTGTCGGTGCTCTCGATGGCGATCTGAATTTGCTTCTCAAAGTCTGCGAGCGTTCTCCCCGCCGAACCGACTTGCCCGAACGCTCCTGCATTCGAAACGGCAGCGGCGAGCAGCCCGTCTCCTATGTATGCCATGCCGCCCTCGACAATCGGGTACTCTACCCCCAGCAGCTCCAGCAATCGTTGTTTCATCTTGATCAACCTCCTCTACCCATATCGTACCATATTGCAACGAAAAAAGGACGCTTGCGACAGGCAGCGTCCTTTTTCCCGGTATCGAGATGCAATTAGCCGCGCATGAGAGAAAAGACTTCGGCGCGTGCTTGCGGGTCTTCGTGGTAAACACCGCGAACGGCAGTGGTGATCGTGGAAGCGCCCGGCTTCTTGACGCCGCGCATCGTCATGCACATGTGCTCCGCTTCGATGATGACCGCAACACCGTGCGGTTCGATTTTGTTCACGAGCGTGTCGGCGATGGTCGCAGTGATGCGCTCTTGGAGTTGCGGTTGGCGCGCAACCGTCTCCACCACGCGTGCAAGTTTGGAAAGACCGGTCACACGGCCGCCACGCGGGATGTAGGCGACGTGAGCTTTGCCGTAGAACGGCACGAGGTGATGCTCGCACATCGAGAAAAACGGGATGTCCTTCACGATGACGACTTCCTCATGCAATTCATTGAAGAGCGCGGAGAGTTCGTCCTCCGGGTTCTTGCCAAGACCTGCGAAGACTTCGGCGTACATCTTCGCAACGCGCTTCGGGGTGTCAAGCAGACCTTCGCGGTCCGGGTTCTCCCCGACTGCTTGAAGAATCATGCGGACTGCTTCCTCTATTTGAGCGTAGTTGACATCCTTCATCATATGTTTCAGCCTCCTATGTAAAACCTTACGGACTTGTTCGTGTACAAAACTTCTACAACTATCACAAAACTAGAACTACTATAGCTTTAAGCCTAGACTTTGTCAAACCTACCACTTCTAAAGCGTGTCCAATCTTACAAAAATCCACGCCTCGCTTCAAGCATTTCGTGAAAAAAATCCCCCTTCGCATCTGCGTACGAAAGGGGATTTCTCTGCACCTTACTGCGTCGGAGGCGGGATCGGAATCGACGGTTGCCCGCCGGAGCCCGGTGGCGTCGTGCCTCCCGTGCCTTGGGTATTGCCCGTTCCGTTCCCCGATTGCGTCGTACCGCCGCCGCTCGGAGGCTGAGTGCCTCCTCCGGTGTCCGGTGTGCCCGGTTGGTTTGGATTCGTCGGGGTGCCAGGCTGTTGCGTGCCCCCGCCACTGTTTGTTCCACCGCCGTTGCCAGTCCCGTTACCGCCCGGTTGGGTCGTTCCCCCGTTGCCAGGCTGGGTCGGTTGGTTCGGGTCTTTCGGGGGTTCCGTCTTGCCTCCCGGAATCGTCACAGAGGCGAAGTTGGACTTCGACAGCTCTTGACCGTCCTTCCAGACGACGACGCTGTACCAATAAGACTTCCCGGCTACAACACTGCCATCTGTATACCCCGGCTTGCTGTACTGCCCGAGCGGGATCGAGTTGACCGCCGTGCCGTCCGGGTTTTTATCTGCCCGGTAGAGGAAGTATTTCACGCCTTCCGCTTTGACCGGCGACCAGTTGACTTGCACCGATTTGTTGCCGTCAAACGTAGCCGCGAGGTCGTTGACGATGGTGTCTGCTTCCTTCGGTTGGTCTTTGGTCTTGTCTTTGTCATCCGGCGCTTTCTCTTGCACGTTCGTATCGAAGCCCTTCGATTTCGTGCCGGCCAGACCTTGAGACATGACTTTTGCGAACATCGAAGCCGGCAACTCGGAACCTTGGCGCAAGTAATGCTGTTGGTCAGACTTGTCAAAGCCCATCCATGTGACCATGACATAGTCGCTGGTGTAACCTGCAAACCAAGCATCACGGTTCCCGGAGGTGCCTTCCATCTCGGTGGTCCCGGTTTTGCCTGCGACATCGCGGCCGCTGATCTTCGCAGCCGTACCCGTCCCGGAATCGACGACCAACTTCATCAACTTGGTCATCACTTTCGCTGTGTCCGGTTTGATCGCATCGTGTTGCTGCGTTTTGATCGAGGCAATCTCAGCCCCCGCGTCACTCTTGATCGAACGAATCGCATACGGTGTCACGCGTTTCCCACCGTTGTCCGGCACGAATGCGGTGTACCCGCCCGCGAGGTCAAGCGGAGAAATTTCCACGTCGCCAAGTGCGATGGAGAGTTTGTTCTCGTCCTCTTTGTCAAGCGGGATGCCGAAGTTTTGCGTCGCGTACTTGTAGCCGACGTCGATGCCCATTTCGTAGAGCAGGGACGCCGCCGGGACGTTCCACGACATCTGAATCGCTTCGGTCATCGGCACCGTGTCGGTGTAGTAGTCCTTCCAGTTCTTCGGCGCATACGTGCCGAAGTGCGTGTCGCGCTTGTTGTTCAACAACGAGGTCGACGTCTTGAAGCCGGTGTCAATCGCCGGCGCATAGTCGACGATCGGCTTGAACGAAGAGCCCGGACGGACTTTCGCCATGCTCGCTCTGTTGAACCCGCGCAGTGCGTGATCGCCTTGGTCACGACCGCCCATGATCGCGGAGATGCCGCCCGTTTTCGGATCGACGATGACCGAGGCCCCTTGGACGATCTGCCCGTCGGACGCTGCACTCGGGAAGTTTTTCGGGTCTTGATATGCTTTTTCCAGAGAGTCTTGGAATTTCGGGTCGAGGTTGGTGTACACCTTCACGCCGCCGCGCAGAATCTGTTCGGCCGGCACGTCGAGTTTCTCCTCCGCTTCTTGGAGGATGTAGTCGAGGTAGTACGGGTACTTGATGTTATCAGCCGCTCCCTTGATGTTCTTGCCCGGAGACAGCACGAGTTTCTCTTGCTTGGCTTTTTCCGCTTCGTCAGCCGTGATGTAGCCGTTCTTCTCCATCGCGTCGAGCACGATGTTGCGGCGCTTGATCGCCGCTTCGATGTTCTGGTCTACATACGGGTCATACGCGGACGGAGCGTTCGGAAGACCGGCGAGCAGAGCACATTCGCCGAGCGTCAAGTCTTTCATATGGTCGCCCTTGTCAAAATACACTTCCGCAGCCATCTTGATCCCGGTGGCCCCGTGACCGAAGTAGACGCGGTTGAGGTACATTTCCAAGATGTCTTCCTTGGAATAGTTGCGCTCAATTTGAGCCGCCAGATACACTTCTTTGACTTTCCGAGAGAGCGTCTTGTCTTGCGTCAAGTAGACGTTCTTCGCCAACTGCTGCGTCAGGGTCGAACCGCCCTCTGCCGCAGAACCTGTCAAGATGTCGCGCCAGACCGCACGCCCGATCGAACGGAAGTCAATGCCGTTGTGATCGTAAAAGCGACTGTCCTCCACGGCAACGACGCCGTCTGAAACCCATTTCGGGACTTCGTTCAGCGCGGCATGCTCGCCGGGTTGCGCTTGGAACGACATGATCTCTTGGTCGTTTTTGTCGTAGATTTGGGATGTTTTGTATTCGAGTTCCAACTTCGATGGATCAAATGTCGGGAGCGCAATCGAGCACCCGATCAAGATCACCGAGATCGCCGTTATGAAAAAGGCGATCAGCAAACTGCGCAAGATCTTCTTGCCCAAGTCTATCACCTCTTTTGCACATTCTACATCTCACTCTGACGCCAGACAACAAGGGTTTCACACATAATAAGGACTCTTCCTACTTCTATTCGTTCGCCACGGCTGTTTTTTGACTCTGTAGGTAAAAAATGACCCTCCCACAGTATTAGACGTCATCCGGCGGGAAGGGTTTCATTTTTTATTAATCGTATAATTTTCTGACTACTCCAAGCTACGAACTCAACACATAGCCGCCGATCATCATCAACACGCTCCCCACCAAGATCTTGATCAGATCAGCGCCGTTGGCAAGTTCCCGGAACACGAGCAGTCCGCCGAGCACGGCGACCAGCGTGTTGGCGTTGACCAACGGGATCAGTTGCGACATGTTGGTGGCGGGGTCGCGAAACGCCGCGGTCACCGTCAGCGTACCGATCAACCAAATCGACCCTGCCGCCGCTCCCAGCAGCAGACCTCGCCACATCGTCGGCGTCGCAAGCATCGGCATCCCGCCGCGCAACCACGCAAAAACACCGCCTGTAACCAGCACGCCGAGCGCAAGGCCCAAGGCGACCAGTTCAAGCGGTGCCTTCATATACCGGTCGGAACTCAGGTACTTCAGAGGCAAGCTGTAGACGCCATACGCCAACGCCGCCACCAATCCTGCCAGCACCCATGTCTTCATCAGGGCATCACCTCATGATTCCATCTCTATGCCCTTGTCCGCCGGAACTTTCCCATAACGGCCGAACAACTCCTCTGCGGTAAGTACGACACGCTTGATGCGTAGCGCCTCGTCACGCCTCGTCAACCGCTTGGTGCCCGCCGGATGGCAAAACGCCATCATCAGCCGCATGTACCAGTTTTTAAACCGAAACCATGCCGTATCCGGCACTTTCATCACCGTAAACCCGAACGGTTCCACGCCGCGATTGAGCAGGGTCACGCCCATCAAAGCTTTGATTCGTTCACCGCGCGGATGGCGGCGGATAAACTCTGCCAACTCCGGCAGGGAACGCTTCACTTCCCGAGCGACCACCAACCCGCGGCGGTTGTCCGATTGAATGCCTTGCAAAAGTCCTTGCAAGCGCATGTTGTAAAAATGGAGAAATCCCACCCAGTCCCCGTCCTCCACTACGCTGCCGTTCGGCAAATTGATGGCAGGTCCGGCATAGTTCCGGATGCGGATGCGAAAAATGTTGCTGCCGTTAAGATCTTCAAAATCAAAGTGCCGCAGACGTCTGTACACGCCGTCTCCCAGTCGCCAACAAGCGAGCATCACGCGGTTCATCTGGGCCACCCCCGTTAGGTTGGTTTTCCCTGTAGTATGAACTTTGGCTTCCCTGCGTATGCCTACATGGTATTCCAGGCAAAACAAAAAAGTCCCAGGATCATCTCCCAGGACTTAGACTGCGTCGCTTGCATCAATTAGTTGTTTTTCGTTACGTTCGCAGCTTGCGGGCCTCGTGCGCCTTCCACGATTTCGAAGGTCACTTCTTGGCCTTCCTCGAGGGTTTTGAAACCGTCTACTTGGATGGCGGAGAAGTGTACGAATACGTCGCCACCTTGTTCAGTTTCGATGAAACCATAACCTTTTTCTGCGTTGAACCATTTCACTTTACCTTGCATTGGGAAGCCTCCTAACGGTACATTAAAAGGTGACACCTTTGTTTTATATTCTACCGTGCCCAGCCAACAATGTCAACGAACACTATCTGACTTTTGAACTCAGCATTCACAAAAACAATCAGGAGCATCTCTCATGAAACGACAACGAACGCATATCACCCATGTCTACTTGGTCAGTGTCGAGGAACCGGACGATTATTACCACAAAGCGGAAGGCGTGCTGTTCATCGACAATCTACAGAACCACACGCTCTACTCCCTCGACTCCCGCTTCAATTTTCTGCGCAACGCCGTACACAAGTTTCCGTTCAAGGAGCTTGAGGAGGGCGTGGAGTTCCGGGACCACAATGTCCGGCTCACCGACTTGACCGATTCATTTCGCGAGCAGTTCGATCTGGTGATCGACGACATGCTCGCCATCCTGCGCAAAGTGTACGAAGGAAGTCCCCATCAGTTGTTCTTCCTCGAAAAACATCTCAACCCCGAGAACTACAACCAACCGTTCGTGCCCTAGAAGGAGGCCCGACCGCGCCAAGCCTGCACGTCCCAAACCTCCGTCACCCAGCCCTCGTAGAATTCGGGCTCGTGGGTGACGAGCAGGACGGTGCCGGGGTATGCGGTCAGCGCCTCCTTCAGCGCTTTTTTGGCCTGTTGGTCGAGGTGGTTGGTCGGTTCGTCGAGCACCAGCCAATTGCTGTCGGAGAGCATCAACTTGCAGAGTCGGACTTTGGTCTGCTCGCCTCCTGAGAGCGTGGAGAGCGGCTGGCCGATGTGCTCCGTTTTGAGTCCACAGCGGGCGAGTGCCTGGCGTACCTCTTTTTGCGTGAGGTGCGGGAACGAGCGCCAGACTTCTTCCAGCGCGGAGTGTCCGTCTTTGAACTCGACTTCTTGCGCGAAGTAGGCAGGTTGCACGCGCTCTCCGTAGCGGACGTGTCCTTCTAAGGACGGGAGCAGGCCGAGCAAGGTCTTGAGCGATGTGGTTTTGCCAATGCCGTTGTAACCGACCAGCGCGACTTTGGCTCCACGTTTGAGGGTGAGAGAAAGCGGCGGAAGCAAGGCGTTCTCTTTTTCATATCCGACTGTGAGGTGCTTCGTTTCCAAGATGACGCTGGTCGGGTCGACCGAGACTTTGAATTTGAAGAGCGGTTTCGGCTGGCCTGCAGGTCTGTCGAGACGGTCGATTTTTTCCAGACGCCTCTCTCGGCTCTTCGCTTGTCTTGCGGTCGCGGTGCGGACTTTGTTTTTCGCGATGTAGGTTTCGAGTTTCTTGATCTCGCGCTGTTGCTGGCTGTACGCCTGCATCAGTTGGGTTCGGCGTTGCTCGGCGAGGAGGACGAACTGCTCGTAGTTGCCGACATAGCGGGTTAGACGCTGGTGTTCGAGGTGGTAGATGATGTTGACGACTTCGTTCAAGAACCGCGTGTCATGCGAGATCAAGAGGAACGCATGCGGGTAGTTGCGCAGGTAACCCGTCAGCCACTCGATGTGCTCCGTATCGAGGTAGTTGGAAGGCTCGTCGAGCAAGAGCACTTGCGGCTTCTGTAAAAGGAGTCTTGCCAACAGGAGTTTGGTGCGCTGCCCTCCGCTCAGTTGGTCAACGTGGGTTTCAAAGCCCAGTTGATGCAACCCGAGACCGTGGGCGACTTCCTCGATTTTGGCTTCGAGAGAGTAGAAATCGTGGAGGTCGAGCGTTTCTTGAATGACGGAAAACCGGTTGAGGAGATGGTCGAGGTCGTGAAGACTCTCGGCCATTTTTTGCGTGACGAAGTTCATCTCGGCTTCCAAAGCGTAGAGTTCAGCGAAGGAGCCGCGCAGATAGTCGCGCAAGGTCTGCCCCGGCTCGAGGTCGATATGCTGTTGCAAATGCCCCACTTCAACGCCCGACAGCCAGTGAACCGCACCGCTGTCCGGCAAAGTTTCGCCGCTCAGGATGCGGATGAGAGTCGACTTCCCTGCCCCGTTTGGGCCGACCAACCCCACGCGCTCGTGGTGAAGCAGACGGAACGACAGATCGCGGAATACGGTTTTGTCCCCAAACGAATGGGTGACGTTTTCAACATGTAAAATGCTCATGACGGAATCCTCCCTTGGATGGTTTGATCCCATTCATGCGCCAACACAGGCAACACAAAAAGGGGTAGGGCGAATAAACGCCCTACCCCTCACGAGTAGACAGACTCCGACCGAGCTGTGAGGTAGGTGTTCACTCCCGCATTGCTTGCAGTTGGCTGAATGGGTGAAAAAAGGCATACTTCACCTGTCTCAAGCCACACGCACTGCAAGAACAACGGTCGTCAACATGGGTCCCTCTCACACTCCTTCATCAATGGTACTTCCAGTATATGCAAAACTTAGTGATTTGACAACATTACTTTGTGGTAAAACCACGGGAACAGGTGGCGCAGCGCGATTCCGGCGCGTCCGATGCGCGGCAACACGTACATGTGCTTGCGTTCGCGAGCTGCACGGAGCACGGCATTGGCGACTTCATCGGCGCTCAGGAACTTCGACGCGATCTTGGGCAATTTGGTCCGATCTGCACGGTCAAAAAACGGCGTGTCCACCGGCCCAGGATTGATCGTGGAGAGATGGACGCCCGTTCCGTCTAACTCAAAGCGCAGACCTTCCGAGAATCCCTGTACGGCGAACTTGGTCGCCGCGTAGACACCGTGCGTCGGCGTGGCGAAGAAACTCGCGAGCGAAGCAAGGTTGATGATGTGCCCGCTGTGACGCTCTAGCATGGACGGCAACACCGATTGGGTCATGCGCACGAGACCGAAATAATTCACGTCCATCATGTCCTGAATGTCCTCAAGGCTTAGGTTGATCGTTTTTTCAAACAAGCCGTAGCCCGCGTTGTTGACGAGGATGTCGATGTGCCCGAAACGATCCAATACTTCCGACACGACGCTCTGAACCTGCTGGTTCGAGCGCACATCGAGCGCAAACACAGGTGCCTCGATGCCGTACGAATCTCGGATCTCCGCCGCGACTTCGAGCAACTTGTCCACGGAGCGCGCCGTCAGCACCGGGATCGCCCCGGCCGCCGCAAACTTCAACGCAGCCACCCGCCCAATCCCGCTCGAACTGCCGGTGATCAAGACGATCCGGTCGCGCAGAGACACCGCCATCTACTCTTCCATGCCGGTCTTGACCGGCTCTCTCCACGACAGCATCCCGCCGTTGAAGTTGTGGACTTTTTCAAAACCTTGTTGTTTCAGGAAACGCGCGACTTGGTGGCTGCGGTTGCCGCTGCGGCAGACGAAGATGTACTCTTTGTCCTTGTCCAAGTCGTTGATTTTGCCCGGGATGGTGTTCATTGGAACGAGCGGCACGCCCGGGATGTGACCTGCGTTGTACTCCTCCGGTTCACGAACGTCGATGAGGACGATGTTTTCCTTGTTCTCGATGATCTTCTTGAGTTCTTCGGCGTCGTACTGTTGGATGCCTTCGATTTGGTTTGGCATGAGTTTAACACTCCTTCTCTGAGTCGCTTGCAAACAGATCGGACGACAGGTAGCGCTCTCCCGTGTCAGGTGCGATGCACAGTACGCGATGTCCGGGGCCCAAGCGCCGCGCGACTTGCAAAGCGGTATGTACAGACGCCCCCGATGAGGTTCCCACGAGGATGCCTTCCTCACGAGCCAGACGGCGGGTCGTCTCCTGTGCCTCATGGTCTTTGATCTTGAAAATTTCTTGGTAGACGTTCTGGTTGAGAATCGGCGGTATGAAGCCGGGGCTCGTCCCGACGATTTTGTGCGAACCGGATGGTTCACCGGACAGAACGGCAGACGACTCCGGCTCTACGACGAACACTTGCAGGCCGGGGATCAAATCTTTGAGCGTCTCCCCCGTTCCCGTGATCGTCCCGCCGGTGCCGGCGGTGGCGACGAACGCATCCAGTCGACCCTCCATCTGTTGGAAAATCTCCTGAGCCGTCGTTCGGCGGTGGATGTCCGGGTTGTGCAAGTTTTCAAACTGCATCGGGACAAAGGAACCTGAAATCTCTGACGCCAGACGCTTGGCGACGGCGACGGCCCCGTTCATGCGTTCCGGGCCCGGAGAGAGCACGACTTCTGCACCGTATGCTTTGAGAATCGCAATTCGCTCCTTGGTGCAGGTGTCCGGCATGACGAGGATTACGCGATAGCCCTTGGCCGCGCCGACCATCGCAAGTCCGATTCCGGTGTTGCCGCTCGTCGGTTCGATGATCGTATCGCCCGCCTGCAACAGCCCTAAGCGCTCTGCCTCAAAAATCATATTGGAAGCTGCCCGATCCTTGACGCTGCGGCTCGGATTAAACATCTCCAGCTTGACATATACGTCTGCCATCTCGGCTGTTACGAGTCGATTCAATTTAACGACCGGCGTGTCGCCAATCAGTTCCGAGATGTTGTGAACCACTTTCATGACATCCATCTCCTACTCCTCGTTTTCAACATTAATCGTGGCACGTTTTTCCTTTCGTGTCAATGAAGAGCTAGAGCGAGGTCCCGACGACACGACGTGCTCCGACGAAACGAGCATTGTAGTAGTCCGTGTCAAGTTTTGAGGTGGTCACTCCCTTCTGTTGATTGAGCGCGTGAATAAATTTGCCCTCGCCGACATAGATGCCGAGGTGGGACGGGCCCGGTGCGTAGGTGGTGAAAAAGACGAGATCGCCCGGCTGCAACTCCTGCCTGGTAATCACCCGGCCGACGTGATATTGGTCATAGGAATTTCGCGGCACTTCAATGCCGTTTTGTTTCAATATGTATTGGGTGAACCCGGAACAGTCGAATCCTTGCGGTCCGGTGCCGCCCCAGACATACGGGGTTCCGACGAAGTGAGCGGCCGAATCGGCGACGCGCTTGCCGATTTTTTTATGCTCCGCCTGCGCCTGTTGCAGTCGCTCGAGCGAGCGCGCGGCGAGGAGGATGTGCTGGTTGCGGACGGATTGTTTCTGATCCGAGATTTGGCGGTCTTCGAGCGGAATCGGGTTCGGAACGGGGGTCGCCAAGGCTGTCGGTGCGGGGGACTCCACCCACATCGAAACCAATAGTACGAAGGTCAAGATCGCAAAGGTCATAACGGAACGCATACAGGGCATGAGTGTCGTTGGTCTCCTTTTTGTTCTTATTGTGGCAAAAAATGAAAATCACTCCGTTACAGAGTGATCTCATTTTATGCTACTTCACTATATGGGGCTTATCCACCCGTTCAGAACAACTTGGACTAGAAGCCGACTTCGACCGCCGCGTTGACGATGATCACTTCGTCGTTTTTGTCGCCCTTGTCAGGCAAGACGACACCGCTCGAGCAGAGCAACCCGCCGGCTACGATCTCAACTTCGACTTGACCGTAGGGGAAGGATTTCTTGACCTGTTCGACGTCCACTTGTTCTGCCGGGACGGGAACGCCCAGTTTGACGCGCACTTTCATGTTCTTGAGGTCGTTGCCGGGCAAGATCGAGCGCAGGCCCGGCATGGAGTTTTCTTGGATGGCGTCGCGGCACGCGCGCATGGCGGCAACGGTCGCGTCCTGTCCATGCAGGTCCACGCCCATGCCGAGTTCGATGAAGATCACAGTCATAAATTTTCCCTCCTGTAGTCTGATTATCCATGTATCAGCATACCGAATTTGTGCCGTACAAAACAAACAGAACATATGTTCTTGTCAAATCTCACCACCCGATGTACAATAGACCCATAGAGACTGAGAGGAGTGAAGGTTACATGGCAACTCCCGCTTTCCATTCCCAAGCTACTGTGCGAAATGTCCGTTCGTTTCCCCAAGCGACGCAACTCGATTTGCTATCGACAGCATGGAGCACTCCCCAATTTGAGCGTGAGGAGCCGGGAGCCTTCGCCCTTTCCTTCTCTCCAGCTCTTGTTCGTGAATTGATCCAATCGTATTCCCGTCCGGGCGACACGGTGCTCGACTGCTTTCTCGGTTCCGGCACCGCGTATGCGGAGGCGTTGTGGATGAGCCGTCGGTCAATCGGGATGGACTGCAACCCCGAGATGGTCGAGGATGTGCGCGACCGCATCGGAGATGTGGCGGGTGACTTGTATTGTGCAGATGCCCGCCGTTTGGCCGATGTACTTGGTCCGGAGTCGGTCGATCTCGTCGTTACACAACCGCCCTATGGACATACTCATAAGTTTTCGAAGGACCTCCCGTCCGACCTGTCCCTGCTCTCGTCGCGCGACTTTCTGAGCGCGATCGAGGTGGTCGCTGCGGAATTGTTCACCGTCTTGAAGCCGGATGGATATTGCGCGATCTTGATCGGCGACATCAAGGACCGTGGGCGCACGATGCCGCTTGGGTTCCAATTTGTTCACCGCTTCCTGTCCCGCGGGTTCTCCGTCGTTAATTTGTACGATGCGCGTACACCGTCTTCTCACTTGCCGGTCCCCCTGCATGCCGGCGAATATCTGATGATTTTTCAGAAGAAACAGAAAGCGCCGAAGCGCCCGCTGACGACCTCTTAGGAGGTTTTCGTCTTGCGGGGTTTCGACGCTTTCGCAGAAGCTTTGGTTGCTGCTTTAGACTCTTTTTTGAAATGGCTGCAGATGTCTTGCAGCGGACACATCGCGCACTTCGGAGTGCGTGCGGCACAGACGCGACGTCCGTGCAGGATCAGGGCGTGGTGCGTGAAGGTCCAGTGTTCCTTGGGCAGTTTACGCATCAGGTCCTTTTCCGTGTCCAACACGTTGGTCGCTTTGGTCAAGCCGAGACGATGCGAGAGGCGGTCCACATGCGTGTCCACCGCAATGGCCGGCACACCGAATGCAACGCTCAACACCACATTCGCCGTTTTACGGCCCACGCCGGGCAGACTGACGAGGTAGTCGTAGTCGTTCGGCACTTCCCCGTTCTGCTCCTCCACCAATCTCCTGCATGTCTCCAAGATGTTCTTCGCTTTGTTTCGGAACAGACCGATCCGACGGATCGCATTTTCCATTTCCTCTTGTGTGAGAGTCGCCATAACCTCCGGGGTCGGATAGTTTTCGAACAGTCCGGGGGTAACTTCATTCACCAACTTGTCGGTGCATTGCGCAGACAGGACGACTGCAATCAGGAGTTCGAACGGGTTGCGGTACATCAATTCGCAGTTTGCGTCCGGGTAGAGTTGTTGCAAATGTTCGATGAGGCCTGGAATTTCTGCTTTTTTCATTCCGGTACGAGGCTCCCCTCTTCTGGTTGTTTGATCATGACGAGCAAGGCCCCGAGCAGGACAGCCCCTCCGCCGATCCACTGGGCGATCGTCAAGCGGTCCCCGATCAGCAGAGCGGACGCGAGAATTGTCACCAAGGGTTCGATCATGCTGAGAATTGAAGCTTTCGTGGAACCGATGATGTTCAGGCCGTAGAAGAACGTAACCATTGCGATGATCGTCGGGAACAGGATGATTCCACCGATGGCTAGCCACGCCTGTACCCCGAAGTGGAGTTGAAATTGGTTCGTGCTAAGCGAGACCACGAGGAGCGTAAGCGCGGTGAACATCGTCACACTGCCGCTGGTGACAACGGAGGGCACGCTTTTGACGACACGGTTGCTCAGGACGATGTAGATCGAGTAGAGAAGGGCCGAGACGACACCGAACACGATGCCGAGCGGGTTCACGTCGGCAAACGAGGTGCCCAGCACCAGCACGAGTCCCGCCATCGCCAAGAGCAGCGAGAGGACGACGCGGCGGTTCAAGCGCTCCTTGTCCACCCGAGCGGACAGCACTGCGACGAAGACTGGATAACTGTAGAGCAAGAGAGCTGCCAACGAGGGCGAAATGTACTGCACCGCTGTGAAAAATGTAAACGACATCGTCGCATAGAGCACACCGCCGAGGATGAACAGGGCGAGAAGTTCTCGCATTGTGAGACGGATCTTCACGCGGGCCACTCCGATGTAGAGCGAGAACAGGACCGCCGCCAGTGCAAAACGAATCGTCAGCAAGCCGAGGACGGAAGCTCCGTCTCGGTACGCGTACACGGCGAAGATCGACATGACACCAAAACAGGTTGCAGATATCAGGACGAGAGCGACACCCAGGGTGGTTCGGTTCAAAAGTTCGTTCCCCTTTGGTTCTGTAGAATATCTTCATTGTAGTACAACAACTGCAAAAAAGGCAGACCCCATCCTTTGGACGAGGCCTGCTTTGTTTTGGTAGTTCTCGTTACTCCGTTGCGATGTCTTGGTCGGTTTGCAGAGAGCCCGGTTTGATCATGACGAAGTTGTGTCCCGGATTCAGGAGCAAGTCTTCGATGATCGCCGCTTCCTCCGACTGACCGGAGCGCAGGAGTTCCGACTTGTAGACGGAGAGCAGTTCCTCTACGTCGCGAACACCGTTTCGATCGAGCGGTAACAGAGAAACTTTCGCGCCCTTGGCGATCCGGCGACGGAGTGCTTGCTGGGTCAAGCCCATCTCCGGTTGCAATCGGAGGTACACCGTACCGCCGGTCATCCCGGAGCAAATCCACGGACCGGGGTCGCCCATCACGACGACACGACCGTTGGTCATGTACTCGAACGCAAAGCCTTTGATCTGCGAGCGAGCACCGAGCATCCCGTACTCGTCATGGAGCGGCTCGGCCAGACGTTGTCCGAAGACCATGTCAGCGCCGGACAAGCGAATCCCGGCACGAGAGTCTGCCACGCCTTGGACGATGAACAGACCGCGTTGCGCCCCGTAACCAAGGCCTTTGCCTGCTGAACCGTTGAGACGAACGCCCTTTTTGTTCAAGCCTTTGAGGACGATCACTTTGCCGCCATAGGAGGTTTTGCCGAGACCGTCTTGGGCACCGCCTTGTACGCGGAAGTGTACGCCGGTGGTGTTGTAGGCTGCGAAGCCGTTGCCCGCGATGGTGCCGTCATCGAGGCGCACCGACGCTTTTTGGAAGAGTTCGCCCTTGAAGCGGCGACGAGTCAAGTTGCCCGACAAGTGACTGCCCAGTACGCGGTCGCTGGTGATCGCCCCTTCGACGTTGTGCGAGACGGTTCCGCCTCCAGCTGCCATTTCGGTGACAGCTTCCATCGACAAGCGCTCTGTCAGCGAGTTGACGCCAACGCTCGAGAGACGCACAGCGGGAACTCCAACTGCAGTCTCGACGACACACGGCGTGAGCAGCGAGCTGAGATCGATGCGGGTGTTCAGAGCGATTTGCTCCAACAGGTCGGCACGGCCCACGAGGTCTTGGGTGCGTGTTGCGCCGAGTTTTGCCGTCCATTGACGAAGTTCTTCACCCATGCCGGAGAAGAAGCGTTGCAGACGTTCAATCGATTGATCCAGTTCACGCGGGACGAACATCTTGAGACCTTTTTCCTTCGCCTCTTCGATGGAATCCATCTGCGTTGCAATCCCGACGTGGCACGTGTCTTTGTGACAACCACGGCAAGCGGTACAGCCAACAGCGACCATCGCGAGCGTGCCGAAGCCGATGCGGTTGGCACCGAGCAAGATCATCTTCATCGCATCGAGACCGTTCTTGATCCCGCCGTCCGCCCAGAGTTCCACGAGGTGACGCAGGCCGGAGTTGATCAATTCTTCGTGCGCGATCTTGACGCCGATTTCGGTCGGAAGCCCCACGTGACGCAGAGCGTGCGCCCGGGCTGCCCCCGTACCGCCGTCATAGCCGCTGACGGTGATGATGTCAGCACCGGCCTTGGCCACACCGACCGCGATGGTGCCAATCCCCGGTACGACCGGAATTTTGACGGAGACGCGAGCGTTTGGATTCGCGATCTTGAACTCGTCGATTACTTGCGCGAGGTCTTCAATGGAATAGATGTCGTGGTTGTTCGACGGCGAGATCAGGTCGGTGCCCGGTTGGGCGTTCCGTGCCGCTGCGACCTTGGTCGAAACCTTCGTGCCCGGCAAGTGACCGCCTTCACCCGGTTTTGCCCCTTGCCCGATCTTGAGTTCGAGCAAGTTCGAAGAGTTCAAAAGTTCGATGTTGACCCCGAAACGACCGGATGCAATCTGCACACCACGATGGTTCGGATACTTGCCGATCATATCCTTGATCTCCCCGCCCTCGCCGTTCAGCGAGATCATGTCGAGTCGGTACGCCGCTTCTGCATACGCACGGAACGCTGTCTCGTTCTGAGAGCCAAACGACATGGAGGAGATGAGGAACGGCAACGAGTGCTGACCGACGGAGACATCGACTTTTTCCAAGGCCGGGCGCTGTTGCTCCTGTACGACTTTCGGTGCGAGCAAGTGACGCAGGGAGATCGGGTTTTTCGTCTCCAACTCTTGGACTTTCTCCGTGTACTCGTCATACGGTTTGGAGCCTGTCGCAACGTCTGTAACCAGCTTCCACAGGCGCGGGTACACATGATAACCGCGTGCAACGCGGGATTTTTCTGGAGATTGGAACAGCGCTTCCCGCTCCGACGCGTCCTGCTCCAACTCTTGGAACGACAGACCTGCGCGCTCGGAGCCGTAGAAGTTCGGCGTCCCGAAGAGTTGGGACAGTTCGGGATGGAAACCAATCGACGAGAACAATCGGTCATAGCCGCGCAGTTCGTGAATGCCGAGTGTGGAGATGACTTTTTCCAGACCTTTTTGCAGAGCTTCGTAGAGATTCTTGATCATCGCGAGCGGCTCGGTGTGCGACGCCAATTCCCACATCAGGTACGGGTTGACGGTGTCCGCCCCCAAACCGATGGCGATGACGATGTCATGCAAGTTGCGCAGACCTGCCGAACGGAGGACGAGCGAGACACGGCGGCGCAGGTTGTCAGCTTTTTTCGCAACCGGATAGCTTTTCAGTGCGAGGTGAACGGCCGACGTAATCAGGTGCGGATCGAGGTAGCCCGAGCCGTGACGGAAGGTAAAGCGGTCGTCGAGAACCAGCACGTGAGCCCCGCCGACGACAGCCTCCACAGCTTCCTGCGTCAGGCGGTCGATAGCGTCCTTCATGCTTTCGCCGATCTCGCGGTTGATGTTCAACACAGAGACGGCATGCTGGACATCTTCGAACTCACGAAGCAAGTCTTCGAACAGATAGCTGCCGAGTTTATGTGCCAGCGGGCGGTACAGATCACGGGAAAGCGGTGCAGTACGACGGTGTCCGCCGAGCAACAACGGCGTCTGCAGTTCAACGCGGCGATAGACGATGCCTTGGTGACCTTGAAGCGACGGACGCGGGCCGATGACAACCCGTGTGGAGAAGTGCTCAATCTCCCGCTCACGGTCAATCGCCGGGTTCGTGACGACAGCGACGCTCTCTTTGAAATAATCTGACAAGTTCTGACGCTCTTGGCTCAAGATCGCCAGCGGGCCGTCATAGCCGAGCGAGCGAATCGGTTCCATGCCCGTACCGGATTGGTGGTCGATCAAGTCGAGATGCTCAGCTTCCCAACCGTAGGCTGCCAACAGACGCTCACGCTCTTCCGGCGTCTCCTTCTTGGCGACTTCGACGGTCAACTCCCCGTTCATGAATTCGGCGCGCGGAGCACCGAACGAAATCGAACGGCGGAAGTTGGAGAAGGTGTAGCGAGCGCCGGCCCGCTTCAGAACCAATTGTTGCAGTTCGTGGTAGGGCAGCTCCACCGTACCGTTCTCCGTCAATTGGAGACCGATTTTCTCGCCGGGTGCCAACGGGCGCGGTTCGGCGATCATCTCAGGGAGCGGCACAACGCCCTGCTCGGACGAGAACCAAATCGTCGTATCGGTCTGCATGCGCCACAGCGGGCGCAGACCCAACGCATCGACGCCGAACAGACATTCACGGCCGTAGCGAGACACGATGCCGGCCGGGCCTTGCGCGAACGGACCCCATGCAGAACGGTAGAACATGTAGAGGTCTTGGAGGTCGCTCTTGAAGTTTTTGATCTCGTTGACGATCGGTGGGAAGATCAACTCCATCGCCTCGAACAGCGAGAATCCGTACTCTGAGATCAGTCCTTCAATCGTACGGTTCATGTCCTGTGAATCGGAACCGCCGTCAACCAGTTGAATCCCGAGCATCTCCGCTTCTTCGCGCAGACGCTTGATCGTATTGATCTCGCCATTGTGACCGAGCAACGAGAACGGTTGAACTCGTTCAAACACCGTCGATGTGTTGGTCGAGTAGCGGTTGTGACCGACGGTGGCTGCCGAGCGAAGTTCCGAGTTCTGTAGATCCGGGTAGTAATTCAGCAAGCATTCTGCCGAGCCGCGAACCTTGTAAACTACGCTAAAGCGGCTTAGGGAACACACGTGTACCGGAGTTTCTGATTCAATGGAGCAGGTCAAGTGAAACAGCAGGGCATCATACGCATTGCCGGACGGTGCTTGCTCCGATTCAGCTGTGAAAGCAACCTGCCAGAACAACGGTTCTTCTCGGCGACCCTGCGGTCCTAATGCTTTGGAATGCACAGCGCCCGTTTGCTCAAGCAAGACGGTCAGTCCACGGTCTGCAAATTGGCGGCGGATGTCTTCCATCCAGCCTTCCATTTTATATTCATCGGTTTTCGGGACAAACAGATGAGCCACGCCAAAGTGCTCTTGATCTGCCCACATCCCCGGCAGACCTTGTTTCATCAGTTTCTTCGTCCAGAGCTTGCGCGGAACATCGATCAATATCCCCGTACCGTCCCCTTCGCCGTCAATGAATCCTGCACGATGATTCATTTGAATGAGTGCTTCTAGGATGCGTTGTACGTTTTCATGGGTCGGATGGCCGCTCGTCTCGACTGCAGCAACAATGCCACAAGAATCATGCTCTTCAACGTTTCTCTTGCGCTGGTTGTTGTTGGCCATTGGTCTCTCCACCTCCATATTCACTTCTGATATTTCAGATTATAAACAATATCGGATATAAATACAAAGGCTTATCGTCATCTGACACAAGTTTTTCAAAGCCATAATGATTATATTTTTTGATGAAAGCCCTTTCATATCGAGATCGTGCAAAACAGAACTACCGATTGGACTTTTTTACGCGAGTCCATATACGAAATAATAAGACCTCAATTCACGATATATGTATAAATCTTGAACCTTGATACAAAAAAAGGCCGTGCATCTCGCACGACCCCTTCCTCGGAACTCTCACTTGCGAAAAAACTGTGGCATACAACAGACGTCTTCCAACGCCATACAAGCATCTATGTAGTATTCCAGATGCGCAGCGGGTATACGGTCCTTCGCACGGGTGCGGAATTGGGCGATGGTTTCATCTGCGTTGACTTCCATCGCCATGAGGAACATCTTCATCCCCGGCTTGTCCGACGTGCGTTCCAAAGCCGTCAACCACTCCTGTGGCACCGGCAAACGCTCAGCCGTTTTTTCGCTCCATTCATCTCGAGCCAACCCTGCTGCCACCACGATCTCTTGAGCCAATGCCCCGCGCGACAATCCGGAACTCGGCGTCGATGCACATCCGAACGAACGCCCGAGCACCATCCCCAGCAAGACCTGCCAACCGTCCTCATCCAACTCATACGCGTGAGCCACACCCATGAGTGCTCCCATCAAGTCTGCTTGCGGGTGCTCCCCCAGTCGGTAGGACGTTTCCAACCCGGCAATGAGAGCGGCGATGAGTTCTTGACCACCCTTGTTCTGCGCTTCGATGGCTGCGAGAACGGTCGGATACACCAACGGGGCTCCAGCATGCAATACAGCATTTCCAAACGCTGCCAAGGGAGCCGGAACCATGCGTGAAGTGGTGAACAGCGTCGCTTGTTCCTCCCCACCGTACGCCTCCAGGTGCTCGACGAGACGTCCCGCTTCCTCCGACTTGCTCTCGGCCAGGCATTCGCCCAAGTAACGTAAGAACAAGAGTTTCGCTTTTATCGTCTCTTCATAATCCCAATCCTGCCATTGGCAAGATCTCGCTTCTTCGATCCATTGTTGCACTCTCTCACCACTCCTTTTACTGTTTCAGCACACCGAGGATCAACGCCATCATTCCGGCTGCGATCAGTGGGCCGACGGGCACACCTTTGAACAGCGCGACGCCGACGATCGTGCCGATCATAAGCCCTGTGACGATTAACGGGTTCGCAGCCATTAACGGAATCCCGCGCCCGCCCAGATACGAAACAAAAATCCCCACGCCAATCGCGAGGATCGACTTCCAACTCAAAAAGGTCTTCAACAGGTCTTCCGTTCCGATCTTACCGCTGGCAATCGGAGCCAACACTCCGATGGTCAAGATGATTACGCCGACTTGCAGGCCGTAGTTCTCCAGATAAGGAACCACACGGTCGAGGTGCAGCAGTCGAACCAGCAGCAACACGGCAACTGCGATGGAGACCGAGGTGTTGTTGCCGACGATCCCGACGGCTAACAACAAGAGCAGCAACAGGTTGGTGATTTCCATGCATTCAACTTCCTTTCCATCCTCTTCCTCATGATAAGTCAAGAGCCGTAACAGGGCAAATTTGTGTTAGAATAATGCAGGTTATGAAACCGTCAGGAGGTTTTTATCAAGTGCGCCACTACCCGAAGATTCTCTGGCTGCTTGCGGTCGGTTGTTTTCTGAACATCGGCGGTCTCTCATTCCTCTGGCCGCTGAACTCGATCTACATCCATGAACACCTCGGCCGCCCTCTTGCCGTCGCCGGGATGGTGCTTCTCCTGCACTCCGCCGGCGCTTCTCTAGGGCAGTTGACCGGAGGGATGCTGTTTGACCGCTTTGGAGCACGCCCGGTCTTGCTGACCGGCCTGTTCTGCTCGGCTGCGTTGATTTCCATCCCCGGCTTTTTCGAGATCTGGCCGTTGTATGTTGCCGTGATGTTTCTGTTCGGCTTCACCGCGTCGCTCGTCTCTCCCGCGCTGTTTGCCTTTGCAGCGAAAGCATGGCCCGAAGGAGGTCGTCGAGCGTTTAACTTCCTCTATGTGGCGAACAATCTCGGCGTTGCCGCAGGGTCTGCGATTGGCGGGATCGTTGCCGCGCATTCCTTCAACCTCGCGTTTCTCTCGGCGTCCGGGACGATGACGGTGTTTCTCTGCTTCGTGTTCTTCTTCATACGCGACGGCAAGTGGCGTCCTGCCCCTGTGTCAGACTCTGCTCGCGAACAAGCCGCAACGAGTGAACTCCTTGTCGACGCCGCCCCCAAACCCAAGACGGAGCCCGCCATCCCTTGGTTTCCGATCCTTGCCCTGTTCACCGGTTGCGTAACGCTCTGGATCGTCTATGTGCAATGGCAGACTGCGATCGCCGTCTTCATGCAGCAAGACTATTCCTTGGCGCAATACAGTCGTCTCTGGACGTTGAACGGGCTGGTGATTTTCCTCGGACAGCCGTTGATCGCCTTGCTGATCCGCAAGTTCAAGTCGCTGTCTTCGCAGATGTTCCTCGGAGTCGCGCTGTTCGCCCTCTCCTACCTGCTGGTACTCAGCCACCATGACCAATACGGGGTCTTTGTCGCCGGAATGGTGTTGCTCACGCTCGGGGAGATGTTGCTCTGGCCTGTCATCCCGGCTGCCGTCGCGCAATTGTCACCTCCGACTCGCACCGGCTTCTTGCAAGGCTTCATCGGCATGGCCTCCACCGCCGGACGTATGCTTGGCCCGCTTTTGGGCGGCTTGTTGTTCGACCATACCTCGTTCACCATCCTCATGAGCGTCATGACCGCTCTCCTCACCGTTCCCGTCCTTTGCTTCCTTCTCTACACGAAAAAAAGGGAACGTGCAGCTCTAAGCTGCCCGTTCCCTTTTTCCTCACGACTTACTTCCCTGCAATCGCCAGCGATTTGATCTTGAGCGACGGAGCGCCACATGCGCCGCGTCCGTAGCCATTGAAGTGCAGATCGTTCCCAATCGCTTCCACGTCGTTCAACACTTGCAAGAAATTACCCGACACCGTAATCTGGTTGACCGGACGCGCGATCTTGCCGTTCTCGATCAGGTACCCGATGCACGCCAGCGAGAAGTCCCCGGAAACGGCGTTGGTCCCGGCATGAACCCCTTGCAGTTCAACGAGCAACAGCCCGCGATCCGTTCCTGCGATCAACTCATCCAGCGAGAGATCTCCCGGTTCTACGTACAAGTTGTTCGGCTGTACGGAAACCGAACTGCGGTACGAAGACTTGAACGCGTTGCCGGTCGACTCCACGCCAAAGTGCTTTGCCGTCTTGAGATTGTGCAGAAAAGTCACCAATTGACCGTTGCGAACCACCTCATGACGATGCGTTGCCATGCCTTCGGAGTCAAACGGGGTAGAGCCCGGTGCATCTGCAAGATGCGGGTCGTCAACGATCGTCACGTTCGCTCCGGCCACTTGCTCTCCAACGCGGTCTTGCAACAGCGTCAGACCTTTGCGCGCCGTTTCGCCGGAGAATACAGACACGAACGCCTTCAACAGTGTCGCAGCCGTCTCTCGGCGCAAGATCACCGGATACGAACCCGATTCAATCGTTTGAGCCCCCAGTTTGCCGACCGCTTCTTGCGCGGCGTTCTTCGCCAGTTCTTCAGCGTTCAGATCGCCGATCTCGCGCAGAACGAACTCGCTCCGAGACGCAGACGAGACGTCGCCGTTTTCTTTGCCGACCACCGACAGATAGCCGATCGCGATGTTGTTCTTGGTCCGGCAGTTCAAGCCCTTCGTGTTCATGATCGTCAATTCCGTCTCGTTGTTGATGGTCATGCAAGTGTTCACCAGCTCAACACGCGGGTCGAACGCCAGCGCCACCGTTTCCATCCTCTTCGCCGTTTCAATCAGGACGTCCGGAGTCAAGTTCCGCAACGCTTGCGCTTGATCGTGCAACTCGACGTAGCGCTCCGAACCTGCGAAGATCTCCTCGCTCTCGCCCAATTCCAGAATCTCAGCGTTGTCCCGCGCCTCTTGCAAGAGGAGGTCCATGGAGTCCTCGTCGATTTTTTCCGTGAACGAGTAGCCCATCTTGCCATTGATTACGCCGCGGAAGGACAGCCCTGCTTGTTCCGCGATGTTGTACGCATCGATCTCGCCTTTGAAAACGCGCACAGTCGTGTCGCGCTCCGCTTGGTAGTAGATCTCCATATCGGTAAAGCCGAGTGCTCGACCCCGGTCAAACAACTCATCTTTGAATTGCATCATCTCCATACCTGCCACCCCCTAGCGACCGCCAACGGTCAGTTCAGACACGCGAATCATCGGTTGACCGACATCGGCCGGAATCGAGCCGCTGACGGAACCGCACATCCCTTGACCGAACGCCAAGTTGTTGCCGACCATGTCGATCTTCTGCAGCACCTCGATGCCTTTGCCGATCAAAGTCGCGCCGCGCACCGGCTCTTGAATTTTGCCGTTGCGCACGATATAACCCTCGCGAACTGCGAAGTTGAAGTCACCCGTTGCCGTGTTGACCGAACCGCCGCCCATATATTTCGCATACAGCGCGAATTCGGTGTTGGCGATGATCTCCTCCGGCGTGGAATTCCCGGCCGCGATGAACGTGTTGTTCATACGCGAAGTCGGAGCGTATTGATAGTTTTGACGGCGAGCCGAGCCGGTCGAAGCCATGCCCATCTTGCGAGCGCCGAGTTTGTCGATCAGGTAGCCTTTGAGCACACCGTTCTCGATCAAGACATTGCGCTGCGTCGGGGACCCTTCGTCGTCAATGTTCAACGAGCCCCAGCCGTTCTCAATCGTACCGTCATCAATCGCCGTAACCAACGGAGACGCGACCATCTGGTCGAGTTTGCCGGCAAACACAGATGCGCCCTTTGCAACCGACGTGGCTTCCAAACCATGACCACACGCTTCATGGAAGATAACACCGCCGAACTCGTTGTCGATGATGACCGGAATTTTACCGCTTGGCGCAAACTTCGCGTCGATCATCGTCTTCGCCGTACGAGCTGTTTCCTTGGCGTACCATTCAATATCTAAGTCGTCAAAAAACTCGATGCCCTGATGCGCCCCCGGCGAATACAGCCCGGATTGCTTCTCTGAGCCTTTCGACGCGATCGATTCGATCATCAAACGGCAATGCACACGGCGGTCCTCCACGAACAGCCCTTCCGAATTGGCGATCAAGACTTTCTGATCTTCATCGAGGAAGTTCACGCGCGTCTGCGAAATGACCGGATCATAGTTGATCGCCGCATGGTGCGCACGGCGCATATATTCAATTTTGCGAACTTTACTGACGTCGGACGGCAGCAGTTTGATCTCATGATGCGGCGTGACCAGCGACTTGCGCAGATCGATCGTGCGGTCTACTTTTTGCCCGCGAATCGCTTGCCCCGCATTGCGAGCGACTTTGATCAGATTGTCACGGGAAAAATCGTTCGTGTACGCATACACCGCAAAGACACCGTTCAAGATGCGGATGCCCACACCAAAGTCTCGTCCCGACACCGCTGCATCGACGACACCGCCGAGCATCTGAATGGTAGAACTCGTCTTATCTTCAACAAAGACTTCTGCAAAGTCTCCACCTGTCTCCAGGGCTGCATACAAAACATCTTGCACCAAAGCTTGACTCAGCATGAATTCAACCCCCTCTGAAACACTTTATTCCTTCTAATTCGATATGCGAACAAAAAGACCTCCTCGAAGGAGAAGGTCATTTGTCAGAAATAGGTATTCGAATCGAGAAGCGTGTGCCCTTGCCTTTTTCGCTCTGAACGAGGATTTTTCCCCGCATCACTTCCACATATCGGTAGGCCACCATCAACCCAAGACCGGTCCCTTTGTCCTTGGTCGTGTAAAAAGGATTGCCCAGCCTCGCGACTTCGTCCATCGTCATACCGACCCCCGTGTCTTCGATCAAGAACTCGACATACCCTTGCATCCGTGTGGCTGCGATGTGCAGACGACCGCCATCCGGCATCGCTTCGATGCCGTTTTTGATCACATTCATCAGGACGTGATCCAGTTTGCCCGCATCCGCACACACTCGCATGCCCGCGTGTATTTCGTTGGTCAGCTCCACATTATGCAAGAGAGCGTAGGAGGACATCAGATTCAGCACTTGGCGAGTCTTCTCCTCCACTTCCACGCTTTCCAACTCTTGAATTTCCGGCTTGGCAAACGCAAGATAATCGGTGATGATCCCCTCAGCACGCTGAAGTTCATCGAAGGCGATGGTGATATAGTGCCTCTTGTCCCCAGGATTTTTCTCTTCTTGGATCAGTTGCAAGAATCCACTCGCTACCGTCATCGGATGTCTGACCTCATGCGCAATTGCAGCTGCGAGATCGCCCAGCACACCGAGCTTCTCCATGCGTTGCATCTCCAACCGCATGTTCCGATTCTCTCGCATCACTTCAATCAATAACGTCACCGTGAACGTGGTCAACATGTACATCAACGAGTAAAGAGCCAGCAACCAGACCATGTGGTCTGTCAGATTGCCCTGCACCCAAACAATCGTCCAAGTGCCTAACGCCCCCACCAGCGACAGCGCGGTACTGACGATCAACCGAGCCCGTTTCTCGTAAAAACGGAAGTACGTACGGCAAGCGAACGCCGCGCAAATCGCCGGTATCGCCGCGCCCACTTGCATCCATCCACTGGGACCCCCGAGGAACAGACGATACCCGACCATCAACGCGATCAACACAGGTGGACCCCACCCGCGCCCATACAGGATGATCGTGAAAATCGGGATCATTCCAAGACCCAGTCGATACCCATACTTCATCGAGATCGGGAACGTCATACACAACAGCAACGAGAGACTCGCCAGCGCGAAGATCTTCCAAGCTTGGTGCTTCGGTTGAACACGAAAAGAGAAGAAAATCGTCACGAAAAACAAATTCACAAAAATATGCAACAATAAGTTGTTCAACACGATCAAGACCTGTTCACCTCACCCAACTGTGCCAACAACGAACCCCTACACCGTACAAAGGTCTACTCTATATGATGTTAATTATACATCGACCTAACCATTCCTTCTGTTGGCACAAAAAAACGTCCGCCATCTTTTCAGAGGCGGACGACTCCTTCCACCGTCGACGATTCGTCGTCTTCGATGACCTCAACCGTGATCTCGTCCACAAGACAAGTAAACTCGTCATCGAACGCTTCTGTTGCCGCCAACGCAGCTTCAAAAGCCTCCACATTATGGAAGTGACCAACAGTCAAGTGCGGGACAAAGGTAACTTTGCGGTACAAAAAAGGTTGGAGCAGACCGCTGTAGAGACGGTCGTGCAGGCCAATCAACTCATCATTGCCCTGCTTGACGTTGAGGAACAAGTGCCATTCCCGCGTTCCGGTGATCCCCCGAAGCTTCATGGTAAAAGGTTTAATGCCCTTCACCGCTTCTGTGCAATGAGACCGCACCTCTTCAAACGTCCAATCGCTTTCAAACGGATAGACCAGCGTCAGATGCGGCGGGATCAGTGCAGCGAGCGGATCGAATTCTTGGCGCAGACTGTGTATTCGCTCTGCGTTCTCGAAGCGCGGAAAGATATGAATCGCGCGTTTTTTCAAGACTTCCCCTCCTCCTCACCAAAAGCATGCAAACCTACCCGATCTAGTCTGCACCAACTCCCGCCTCGTCAATCTTGCAAAATGGCAGAAAGGATCCTCATGCCCGTTCCGATCTGGTCAACCGGCTCATGACTAAAACACAACCGAATGTACGGTTGATCAGCTTCGCGAGTGAGGAACATGTCACCGGTGGCCAGCAAGACACCGTGTGCGATCGCTTCTCGGAAAATCTCCCCCGGCTTCTTGTGCTCAGGCAACGCCACCCAATAATAAAACCCGCCGCGAATTCCGGTATACGAGAGTCCCGCCGAGCGCAGTTGGTGAAGATACTCCCCCATCAGCATCGCTTGGCTGTAGTACTGACGTCGGACTTTTTCCAAATGCGCGTGCCAATCGCCTTGCTTCGCGAAGGTCAGCAACATCTGCTGAGCGAGCGTGTTGGTCGTGACCATCAGTTCCTTGCGCCTGGCAATCTGTTGGAGAAAGGGACGACTCGCCGTAACCCACCCGAGCCGCAGACCGGGCGAGAGCGTTTTTGAAAACGTGTTGATATAAATCACGTTGCCGTGCTGGTCGAGCGATTTCAAAGAGGGCGGCGGCTCCTCCTCAAAGTGCAAATGGCGGTAGGCATCATCCTCGACAATCGGGATGTTGTAGCGTTCGCTCAGCTGCAGCAATTTCAGGCGACGCTCCATCGACAGCGTGTACCCCGTCGGGTTATGAAACGTCGGAATCGTATAAATGAAGCGCGGTCGTGAGCGCGCCAAGACCCCTTCCAACACATCCACACGCATGCCGTCAGCGTCCATCGGAATCGGGATGATTCGCAACCCCATCGCTTGAAACATGTGCAGCGCTCCAAAAAACGCCGGCATCTCGACCGCCACGGCATCTCCCGGCTCGGCGAGAATCGAAGTGGTCAAGCAAAGCGCCTCTTGCGAACCGCTGGTGACGACGACCTGGTCCGGCGACGTCACTTGCTCCATCCCCATG
This sequence comes from Tumebacillus amylolyticus, assembly GCF_016722965.1. Classification (NCBI taxonomy): domain Bacteria; kingdom Bacillati; phylum Bacillota; class Bacilli; order Caryophanales; family Alicyclobacillaceae; genus Tumebacillus; species Tumebacillus amylolyticus. The sequence goes on along the minus strand of NZ_JAEQNB010000004.1, from coordinate 181,505 downwards.
ATGTCCACGATCCATTCACGCAACTCCGGATGGCCGCAGATCGGAGTCAAGTAGTGCGCATTGGCATGGGCGAGGAGATCTTGGACTTTCACCTGCTCTGCAAAATTGGACGTCACCAACGTGTGACGTCCCCCCTCGCCGAACGCAAAGTTAATTTTCGAGTTCGACCCGCTGAGTCGGACCAATTCCGCGAAGTTCGACGGTGGCGATGTCTCTTGCCGCAACCGATCTTTCCAATCAAAGGGAGCCAGGACCTCCACCGGCGGCAACGACTGGACATATCGCCCGCTGCCGACCTTGCTGTAGATCAAACCTTCATCCTCCAACTCGGTCAGCGCGCGCACCATCGTGTTGCGCGAAACGTCCCAGTCCGCCGCCAAATTGCGCTCCGATGGCAAAGCGGAGCCAATTGGCCATTCCCCGCTGAGGATGAGGTAGCGAAGTCGTTGGTATACGGTCTGATACAAAGTCTTGCGTGTCATGAGTTTCCCGCTCCTTACTTGTCGATCCTGTCTGTCTCTCGTTCCTCTCATCATAGCCTTGAAAACGTCCAAGGTAAAAGAGCCAATTCCGCGAGATTCTACAACCAATTGCAACCGGCCCAATTGGTTGCCATCTTTCGAGGAATTGGCTCTTTTCCCAAGAGACACTCCCCTTGTACGCTGAGAGCACACCACTACACATCGAGAGGCAGGGAACGCCAACATGAAAACCATCGGACTGCTCGGCGGCATGAGCTGGGAATCGACCGCCGTGTACTACCGTCAAATGAACGAAGAGATTCGAAACCGGGCAGGAGGACTGCACTCCGCCAAGATTCTGCTGCACAGCTTCGACTTTGCCGAAATCGTCGCCTACCAAACCGCCGGTGATTGGAAAAAAGCGGCCGGACTTCTCCTCGAAGCCGCCCGCCGCTTGGAGGCCGCCGGTGCTGACCTGTTGCTCATCTGCACCAACACCATGCACCAAGTGGCCGACGACGTGCAAGCGGCCGTCACGATTCCGCTGGTCCACATCGTGGACGTGACCGCCGAAGCGATTGCAGCCCAAGGTCTGAAACGCATCGGGTTGCTCGGCACGAAGTACACGATGTCGATGGACTTCTACCGAGAGCGCATGAAGCAACATGGAATTGAGTTGCTCGTGCCGCCTGTTGACGAGCAGACGGAGATCAACCGTGTTATTTTTGAAGAATTGTGCCAAGGCATTGTGAAAAAAAGCTCCCGTGATGCTTATCAAGAAACGGTACGCGACCTGAAATCCCGCGGAGCCCAAGGAATCATCCTCGGTTGTACGGAGATCATGTTGCTCTTGAATCAGGATGATCTCCCCTTGCCAATGTTCGATTCGACCACCCTCCATGTCCAAAAAGCGGTAGAACTGGCGATGCACTCAAACGTTCTCACCTCGTAAAAGAAAACACCCCGCTCAGACGAGCGAGGTGTTTTTTTCATGCAAGAGCTCGATCAACTTCCGTGTGAAGCGTTGTTCCAGCGGGAAGATCGTATGCAGCACGTTCGTGAGTTCGTCAAAATTTACGGAAGAATCTGCCGTCTCGGGATAGCGGTCACGGGTCAAGATGTACTTGAACAATCGGTTCCGACAAAGCTCCCAATGCCCCGCCAATTCCTGAAGTTCCCGCCCCAACTGCTCCACGTGACGCGAAGGGTCCAACGCTTCCAAGATCATAAAGTTCTTGCGTTGCACTTGCAAGGGACGGCCCGCCGCAATGAATTGGTGGATAAACGCATCCCCAAGCCCTGTGTACACGTCCCCCACCCGCGGTGCGAATGTCTCGATGCAAGAAAGCCCCGTATGCTTCACCAACAACTCCTGCTCCTCCACCGTCTCTTGCAGGAGGTAGTTGAAATTGTCCACCAGCGCCTGACGCGGCAATTGATAGACAAAGTCGCGATCATTTCGCAAACGGAACGCGCTCGGCTTCAAGGACAGATTCTGCTCCTCAACTCCTTGATACGCGATCTCCAAGTTCTCTCTGGACAGTTCATACGCTTCCATCCTTCCGAACTGTCGGCAGTCCTCGACGAGGAGATAGTTCCGAGTGACGGAGTTGTAGCCATAGATGAAGCTCGGATGTACGGTATGGCGCTTTTGATACTCGATCCCGCCCGGAAAGTGAAAGCGATCGAGGAACACGAGGCAGTAGTAGCCCTGTTTCAACTGTGCTTGGATCGCGTCGTGGATGTCGCGATGCTCGCTCATCTCCACGATCTGAATCTCAAACCAATCGTCCAACTCCAACCGATCAAAGTCGATCTGCATCAGGAAGTATCCCTGTTGATGGTACTCCGCCGGAATCACGGCACCTGGTTTCGGCGTGTGTACGGCATAGGACGTTTTCAACGAACAGACCGCTTTGCGGAAGCTTTCATCCCGTTGAATCAACAGCCCGAGCAGATGATTGTCCAAGCAGTTGACGAAAAAATCATTATAGATGTACGTCGGCAACACGATGCTCATCTTGCACTCCCCCTTGCTCCTCATCCTGTCGATACCATTGGGCCTGCGACGTGAACAACTTCGCGTATTCCCCGCTCTCCCGCAACAGCCCTTGGTGGTTCCCGACTTCTACCAACTTCCCTTGCTTCAAGACCAAGATGCGGTCTGCCAACGTCGCAGAGCCCAAGCGATGCGAGACAAGCAAAGCCGTTTTCCCCTCCGCCAGCTCGGAGAATTGGCGGTACACTTCCACTTCGGCCAACGGGTCCAAGGACGCCGTCGGTTCATCCATCACCAGCAGCGTGGCGGGGCGCAGGTAGGCGCGGGCCATCGCCGTTTTTTGCCATTGGCCGCCTGACAGATCGACCCCGTTGTGATAAGCAGCACCCAACTGCTGGTCATACCCTTGCGGAAGTCGAGAAATGAACTCGGCGGCTCCACTCTGCTCGGCGGCCTGTTCGAGCAGAGGCTGTACGGGCAGAGACGGGAGATGGCCAAATCCGATGTTCTCACGCACGGTGCGGTGGTACTGTGCGAAATCTTGGAACGCCACCGTCACGTGCTCGCGATATTTGGCGAGGGAACAATTGTCCAAGGGAACCCCGTTTACATAGATGCACCCCGCAGTCGGACGACTCAACCCCAGCAAAAGCCGGATCAGCGTTGACTTCCCCGATCCGTTCGCCCCGACGAGCGCGAGACGCTCCCCATGAGAGATCGTGAACGTCACATCTTGCAGCGCATACGAATCTGAATCCGGATACTTGAAGGAAACCCCCTCAAACCGGATGTCAAAGGGAGCTTCCACGTCCTGCAGATCAGACATATCCGGCTGTTCAACGTCCGTGTCTTGCAAAAAGCCAATCGTGGTTTCGACGAGCAATTGCTGGTGTTGCACTTGTCCCACGTTGTACAAGAGCGAACCCATCGAGCCCATGATCGTATTCAAAGCAAAAATGGCCGAGGTGAGTGCGCCGACCGATGTCTGACCGCCCATGACCCATTTCACCATAAAGTACATGGAGATCGTGATCGCAGTGAGGAACAACAGATGTCCCGCGCCGAAGTACGATTGTCGTTTGCGGTCAAAAGCCAAGTCCTTGCGATCGTACGAATCCTTCTGCGCCCACCATTTGCCGAACAGGAACTTCTCGACAGCGGAGGTGCGCAGTTCCTTCAACGACTCTCGGTTGGTCAACAGCTCTGCAAAGTAGGTCGCCCGACGCTCCACCGCCGATTGGTCGAGATGCATGCGGTGCTGCAACTTCGCAAACCGCAAGCGCATCCACAATTCCGGCAGAACGGAAGCAAACACCACGAGCGGAATTCCCCAATAAAAGGACGTCAACACGGCTCCCACGCTCACAATGCGCAGGACCGACAGGATGACTTCCTGCACACACTGCCAGTAGTTGATCATGACGGAGCTGTCCGCCTTCGTCACCGCCGAGACCACGTCTTGGTAGTTCGAGTCTTCCAAGCGATCCATGCGGATGCGTGCAGACTTTTGCATCAACTTCCACGTTAAGTCCTGTTGAGAACGGCGAACCACCGCTTCTCGGAACATCTGGATGAGGATGTTGATCGCGTTTGGCAACACCAACGCACTCAGCAAGTAGCCCACCGAGAGCCAGACAAGCGTTGAACTTGATTGCCCTCGACCGTCGACCAGATCACGCAAGAGCAAGAGGGACACCGCAGCAAGACCTGCTTGCACCAAACCGGACAGTGACATCCAGACAAAAGGAAGGGAGGAAGAAGCAAAAAAGAACTTGAACACCCACACCAACGGCCTACGCTTCACACCATTCACCTTCCTTATACCACTGTGCTTGCAGTTCGTAGAGGCGACAATATTCCCCGCCGCGTGCAATCAGGTCTTCGTGACGGCCCACTTCGACGATGCGACCTCGGTTTAGCACGACGATTTTGTCCACGCCCTTGATCGATCCCAGACGGTGCGAAATGATCACCGTCGTTTTTTGCGCAGACAGTTGGTGGAACAAGTTGAAGATCATCGACTCGTTCTCCGGATCGAGCGCAGACGTCGGCTCATCGAGGATGTACACCGCCGGATTGCGGACGACACAGCGTGCGATCGCCATCCGTTGCCACTCACCGCCCGAGAGGTCCAACGTGCCAAACGAGCGCCCCAGCAACGTTTCGAATCCCTCGGGCATTTTTTGCAAGAGGTCATGCATGTGGAATGCCTCCACGACGTCCTCCAAAGCGCCCCGTTCGGCGGTCGCCGCCAGTTCGATGTTCTCGCGGAACGACAACTCGTAGCGAATCGGCTTTTGGTGGACGAACCCGATCTGTTGCGTACGGAATTCGGCAGACAGCTCTCGAAGCGGCACATGGTCGAGCAGAATCTCTCCGTCTATCGGCTTATACAGACCCGCCAACAAGCAGGCGAGCGTGGTTTTTCCCGCGCCGTTCTCCCCGACGATGCCGATGGTCTCGCCCGGATTGATCTCCAAGTTGATGTCTTGAAGCGTCCACGTCTCGCTTCCGGGATAACGGAACGAGACGTTTTTGACATGCAGAGTTCCTTGAACGTCGAAGAGTTGCTGCTGCGCTTCCGGAACGGCGTCCTCCTGTACTTGCAAGAACTCGATGACATTGCGCACTTTCAAGCGGGTGAGGTTGAAATCCCGCGTCTGCTTCCCCACATTGGAGATCATGTAGCCCAATTGCCCGATGAAGGACACCAGACCGGCAAATGCGGCCGTAGACGTTTGACCCGACCCGACCGACAGCGCAACGATGACAAAAAAGATCGTGACGGTGGCAAATCCTGCGGTCGTAAGGAAGAGATTTTGCAGATGGTGTTTCGTGCGCACGCGCAAGACTTGCTTCGTCAACCGCTCGGACAGGGAGAGCCATGTGTCGAATACATAGCCGGCCAGCCCGAAGAGGCGGACTTCCTTGCCAAAGTTCTTACGGGTTCCGATCTCCGCCAGATGGTTCAACTCCCGCTCTTGAGCCGTTTGCTCTTCGTAGACGCGATGCTCCACTTTGCTCTGGAAAAACATCTGAACCGAATAGAGCACGATGCTAAGCGCAAACACGACACTGAGCCACATGTTCAACGACTGCACATAGACCAAGAACGAGATCAACGAGATAAAAATCGAGCCGACCGAGTGGAACGCACGAATCTGCTCAAACGGCGCCTCTCGATTGGAATAAGCCCGGTAGAGTTGGTCGTGAACTCCGTCGATTTCAAACGATTCTGCCGCCAATCGAGGAACTTTTTGGAGGATCAGTTCTGTACACCGGGTGTTCATGCGGTTCTTCGCATATTGAAACGCGAGGTTGTTTCCCAAGGAACACAGCATCTGCACGACGCTGACCACGGTAATTCCGATGAACGCGAGCGGTACGCCCCCCCAACTCGTGGGAGGAGCGGGGTCTGACAATTGCTCCATAAGCGAAGTGAGCATGAACGCTTGAATCCCCGGCATGAAACCGATCAAGATCGTACACAAAATCAACGCCATACCCGCCAGCGGAGCCGCTCGGAAGATCACCCGATACGAAAACAGCAGAGGGGAAGAGGTCGCGTTCATCCTCTCACCACCTGCTCTTGCGCTCGCAACAAACGCATCAGTTTGATGCCGATCTGCGAAATGTCGATGCCGATGCTCTCCTCTTGACGACCGGTTGAGACGCGATAGCCCTCTTGCACCGGCCCTGCGAGCACATGGTACCCATCCTCCTGCAGTCTCTGGATGTTGCGTTGCATCGCGGGTTTGTTCCACATCTGCAAGTTCATCGACGGAACGAACACCACCGGACAGACGGCGGCGAGAATCGCGCTGGACAGCAGATCGTCGGCGATGCCGTTGGCTGCCTTGCCGATCATGTTCGCGGAGGCGGGCAAGATCAGGAACAGGTCGGCCCATTCAGGCAACGACACATGAGCGGCGGGAAATTCCGGGTCATCCAACTCCGACGTGTACGTGGGATGCCCCGTGAAGGAAGCGATAATCTGCGGGTTCACAAACTCTTGCGCGGTGTCGGTGAGAATCACGCGGATGTCCTGAACTAGATTTTTTTTCAGATAGGCGATCCACAAGTGCAGATTCAAGACCGAGATCGCCCCGCTTGCCCCGATCAACACTTTGATCTCCCGCTTGGATTCCATTGCGTTCATTGTCTTCTCCTCCAAATATCCGCGAGCTACGAATAAAACTCCAAGATCTGCTGGTAGAGCATCTCCAACTCCTCATCGTCGTTCATGAGAAAAGCTTTGAGCCCGAGTTCGGCTTGCAACGTATCTTTGAATTGAGTCAGCTCCCCGTCATCGCCACGGTTCATCTTGACACCCGCCCACGGAATGAACTGTTTGCGCAACGGGAAGACACCGAGCCCGATGACCTTGCCCGTCCCCAAGTTCTCCAACACCTGCACCGCTCGGCGGATGTAGGCGATGTCATCTTCGACGTTGCAACAGAGCACGAACGCATCCGGCTGCGTGCCGAGCAGGAAGTCGATCGCCGGATACGTGAAACGACGGAGGTTACCCGTGTCGTAGGGCACCGTACCGGACTGCGACCCGACGAGGATGATGTCGGGATCGTTGTCCTCGATGCGCCACATCATTTCATTGAGCACCGTCACCGCTTGGTACGCCATCACATCGACGGTGGAATTGTACCCCATCGGATACACTTCATCGAATCCGTACAGAAGCGCCGAGGGCTCCGTCCCCAATTGCCCGACTCCATACCCGTCGCGCAAGAAGCGGCGGCGCAAGTTCAACTGCAACGTAAATTTCCCCTGTTGCGAAGAGGTGCCGAAAATCCCCAGAACCGGCTTGCCGATTTTTCTCAACTTCCCAAATCGATTCGCGGGAACTTCGTCGGTCGTCACTTCGGGGTAAAAAACGTGCAAACCGCGCGCCCGCGCTGTCTGCACGAGCTCTTCATACCGGCTGAGCCCGTCGTAGCAGTAGAGGTTCTTGCGGTACTCGATGCATTGATTCAAAACCAACTCCACGAACTCGACGCCCACTTTCTCCGACAACAGCTCCACATGTCCGAGGATGAACGTGTCCCACTCCCCGTTCCAATCGAGCAGGTCGAAGTTCTGAATCACGAGATCATCGGGCACTTCCTGGCGCAAGACCTTGGAGATCGGCTGCCCCACCTGCCCGGAATATTTGGTGTCATAGACCCCCGGTAACTCGAACTGCAAGAGGTCTTGGAAACGGGCGACGCTGTGCATTTCCTTGTTAAAGGGGAAAATCACCGCACGCTCCATCGGAAACTTTCGCGCCCCTGTCTTCACTTCTCGACCGAGAAAGACCTTGAGCGATTGGGGTTTCAGAGTCGCAAGAATCTCCTCGCGATCTGTCAGGCCCGCTTCCCGCAGTTTTGCAACCGATGCCGAAGCATAGGCCGCCGCAAAACTCGCTCCCCCACGGAAGATATAGGTCGGCTGCACCCATGCCAACCGTTGACTTGTTCCCTTCGCTCGCAAATTGACCATGGAGTCCTCGACGAACTCGAACTCGTGGTCTCCCTTGCAAATCTGACTGGCATCTACACCGATCACCTCGGGAAAAGCCGCCGGGTACGAAACCGCACCGTCGTTGTCAAACGCCGACACGATCAGCACACCCTTGGCCGTCAACGCCTCGCACAGCCCGCGCAGCCGCTTGATTTCGCTGTCCTGCACCACGCCTAAGCTGAGATGGAGGATGTGACAGTCGATGTTGTCGAGTACGTATTGGAGCGCATACAAGAGATGTTCCAAATTGGCGGACAACTGCTCTTGAAACACTTTCACAGCGACAATCTCTGCGTCCGGCACCAAGCGTTTGAGAATTCCGGTGACCGCTGTACCATGCCCCAGCGTATCGACGATGTCCTCACTTACTCGATAGCCATCCTCCGCTTCCACCACCGAAACGCCCGTAAACGAATGGGCCGCCAAATCGGGATGGTGAACGTTCACTCCACTGTCAACGACCGCAATGCGAATGCCGGCACCTCGATTTTCTTTCCACATGTCCATCACCCTGTTCTCAGTCTCCAAATTTGGGAAAAGGAGCCGCATACCAGCGCGGCTCCTTTTCAGTCAACTTCTTAGCACCAGCAGTTGTTGCAGTTTTCGTTGTCGTACGCTTGCACGTTTGCAACAACAACCGCTTGCGGTTTTTTCAGAGATTTTTTCATGCAGGACACCTCCTGTCATATGTACTTCTGCGTATCAGCTCACAAGGAGTATATAAGATCAGCGAAAATTCGCTGTACGCATACGCGTAAGGGAGATCCTCAATTCTGTTGATCGTGAAGTTGATTGACAATCTCTGTTGTATGGTCAAGGGAAGCGAAGATCTGCATGTTCAGCAGCTCATCCGGAATCGTAATCCCGAACGCTCGCTCCAATTCCAACACCGCATTGATAAACGTGACGGAATCAAACTGTTCCGGCAGGTCCAACTCGTTCTCCAAGTCGGTTTCAATGCCAAGGTCCTGCAGAACGTTTTCAACACGCTCTCGAACCGTGAGCACTGCAGAGTCATTGACTTGTGTCATGAGGGAACACCGTCCTCCAAAAGTTTCAGTTCTTCCACGCCGTTGCGTACCGATGCTGCGATCAACTGCATGTAGTCCTTGAAGTAGACTTTCATCGGCGGACACGGCGCGGCGCCTGTTTTGATCTTCATCAGCGGACACGAGGCCCCCTGGCAACTCGGGCGGAAGAAGCATTTCTGACAACCGGTGTCGGTGCTCTCATGCCCTGTGACCCAGAGGGCCATTTTATCTTCATCGAGATGCATCGTGCCTTTTTCCGTAATCATCCCAACATGGTTGATTTCGTCGTTGAAGGCGATGGTGCATTTGTAGATGATCCCGTCGGAGCCGATGATATAGTGGTTGCGCTGACCGGCGTAGCAGACCGATTCTTTGGACTGCATCAGCTTGCGGTAGAACGAGAAGTCGATCCCTTTGTCTGCCGCATCCAACATCGCGCCGATCATGTCGTTATGCTCACAGAGTTTCTCAGGCGAGATGACATCGCCGCCCCAGTTTCCGACCGGTTGCCAGTGTGTCATGAAGCGCGGGTCGTGGGAGAACTCTTCGGCGAGGAAATCGCTGTACGGGCCGATGACTTTCAGCACTTCTTGGTTGATGTTGCCGCGCACGATGATCTTGAACGTTCGGTTCGGGATCTGATCCCGGACGTTGCGCAAGTTGGTGACGATGCGTTGGAACGTGGAAGCACCGTCCAACCGAACGCGGGTGCAGTTGTGCGTCTCTTCGATGCCGTCGAGCGTGATCTGGAAGTTCAGCACGTTGTAGGAGAGCAGTTTCTTCATGACATTGACGGTCAGGTTGTACCCGTTCGTCGTCATGCTCGACCAATACATGACTTTGTGCTGTTTGCACAATTCCATGATGCGCTCCGACAATCGCTCGATGATCGGCATCGCCGTCAGCGGTTCCCCGCCGAACCACGCGATATGGAGTTTCTTGTACTTATGTAAGTTCTTCTCCAAGTACTTGATGACGCCGTCCTGTACCCAAGGCTTCATGAAGTTCTTGGCGAAAGATTCGTAGCAATAGGTGCAACGGAAGTTGCAGTCCTCATTGGGCAGCAAGATCAGCGAGAGTTCATCTGTGGAAGCGATCGTCTCGTGGTGAAGCATCTCAGCCCGGCGGAACTCGTCAACCGATTTCTTGACGAGGAAGCCTCGAGTGACCAACTCTTGGAAAGCCGGATGATCTTGCAACGCTTCACCCGGTTTGCGAAGGAGGTCTGCCACGATTCCCTTCTGCTCTTCGGCAACACGAATGAATTTGTTGGAGTAGGTGTTCAGCAAAAGCATGTCACCGTTTTTGTCATTGGTGCGGATGTTAAAGCGGGAGGCTTTGTAACCGCTTTCAATGACAGCGTCTTCAAACTTGCTGACATCAAGCTTTAAAGGTTCCGGCATTGCATTCCCTCTTTTCGCTGTGCTTGGATTTTTAGTGGACCGCCGAGCGGGTTAATCACGAATTATTTTTGTTATGTTTTCAATATACAGTGGTAACAAGACTTAGTCAATAATAATTTTAACGACAAATTTCACCAAGTAAAATATGGTATTTACATATGTATATTCTAATGTGTAACAATCAATGCAAACTCAATCAATGACAGGTCGCAAAAAACCTGCCGTCTCCCTCGGCAGGTTTTTTTACGTGCGCTTCCTCTTCAACTCTTTCGATTCTTCCTCGCTGTTCCAAGCAGGCTGGCGAGTTGTTGCTTGAGCACCGCTGCCGGAATCGCGAATCCGATCCCTTGCGACGAAGCGCTGACCGCCGTGTTCATCCCGATCACCTGACCCCGCATGTTGATCAGCGGCCCGCCGGAGTTGCCCCGGTTGATGGCGGCGTCTGTTTGAATCAAATGCGGGTATTGCCGGTCCCCGATCACCACAGGGCGTTCGGTCGCCGAGACGATGCCGACGGTGACGGAATGGTCCAAGCCAAGCGGGCAGCCGATCGCGACCACCCATTCGCCGACGCGCAGATTGTTCGAGGAGCCAAATTGCAGAACGCGAACGTTTTTCGGCGGTTTGACTTTCAAGACCGCCAGATCCATCTCGAAATTGCTTCCCACCACTTCGGCGGGAACTCCTTCGTCGGAGTCGTAGAAGCGTACAAAGATTTGATCGGCTTCGTGGATGACGTGTTCGTTGGTGAAGATATACCCCCGCGCGTCAAAGAAAAAACCAGTTCCGATGTTCATCGTGTTCTTGCTGGTGCTTTCGCGTTCCGTATCTTGGAAAAAGTTCCACGGGTCGCGGCGGCGCGGGGTGGCTTTTTCACGCTTCACCACTTCGATGTTCACAACTGCATCCCGGTAGCGCTCAAAAATGTCGGCGATGTTCCCGGCAGCGAGATCCGGGGTGCGGCGCGTTTTGGCCGCCGTGTACTTGACTGTTTTGGTTGACGTTACGCGAGCTTGCGGTTTGGCTTTTTTCTTCACGGCCCCTCACCTCGTACCACCATCCTATGAGTACGCCCTCTCTCCCTGTGAGCCTATTGTAGACAGAGGAGGCAAAAAGGGCGGTCGTCTCGCATAGACATGTCATGACAAGCAGTGTCACTTTTCGGAGGTGAATCCCTTTGGACTTACTCGTCAGCATCCCGGCGGCGATCGGACTTGGCGCTTTGCATTTTCTGGAACCGGGGCACGGCAAGGGCGTCCTGACCGCGTATCTCGTCTCCTCCCGCGCCCGTCCGCGCGACGCCGTCTTGCTCGGCGTCACCAACGCGCTCGCGCACACCGTCTCCATTCTGTTCCTCGCCCTCGTCGCGACGACCGCTTTGCAATACCTCTTGCCCCAGCAGATTGAAGCCTGGCTGGGACTTCTGTCCGGCGCTGTCATCACGCTGATTGGCGGGCGCATGGTTCTGCAAATGCTCTTCCCGCCTGTGGTAACGCTCGGGCGGCTGAACGAGCGGGAGAGAACGTATGTCTGTTCACACGGGCATGTGCATGTCGTCGATCGAGCCGGGCGAGATCATTCGCACGGGCATCACCACCATCCTCACGATGAACTGCCGATGTTCGACTCAACTGCCACCTCCACAAAGCCCCGTCAAGAAAATTCGGTGCGGCGGCTGTTCACCGTCGGGGTGTTGACGGGCCTGATTCCCTGCCCGACTTCGTTGGTGATGCTTCTGACGGCGGTCTCTGCAGGCCAGGTGTCGCTCGGCATCGGGATGGTGCTCGCCTTTTCGTTTGGCGGTGCGCTTTCGCTGTCTCTGCTCGGTCTTCTCCTGCTCAAAGCGGAGAGCAAAGCCCGCTTGCTCGAACGCCGCGGCATCTCCAATCTCATGGCGCAAGTGTCGTCTCTCGTCATCGTCGTGCTGGGCATTTTGGTTACATACGAGTCGTTGTTCAAACTCGGACTTTTTCAGGATTGAAAAAAAGCCTCGGACACGCATGCGTGTCCGAGGCTCTTTTTGATGATTACTCTTGCTCTTGCAGGAAAGCGAGTTCCACAAGCGAACGGACGCCGAAGCCCGTTGCACCGCGCGGGTTGAGATCTTGGCCGCCTTCGATGTCGCGGGCAACGCCTGCGATGTCGAGATGCACCCACGGGGTGTTTTCCACGAATTCACGAAGGATCATCGCAGCGACGATGGAACCGCCGTCGCGCGTGCCGGTGTTTTTCATATCCGCCACGTTGGATTTGTAGTTGTTGCCGTACTCCTCCACCAGCGGCAATTCCCAAGCGCGTTCGCCCGAGCGATGGAATGCTTCCTTGACGACTGCGGCAAAGTCGCCGTCATTGGTGAACAGGCCCGCTACCGTTCGGCCGAGCGCGACGGAGATTGCGCCCGTCAGCGTCGCGATGTCGACGAGTTTGGTCGCGCCGTTGCGCAGAGCGTAGGTGATTGCATCGGCGAGGACGACGCGGCCCTCTGCGTCGGTGTTGACGATTTCCATCGACTTGCCGTTCAGCGTGACGATGACGTCGCCCGGTTTGATCGCCGTGCCGGAGACCATGTTTTCAGCCGCCGGGATGACCGCCATGATGTTCGCTTTCGGTTTGAGTTGGGCAATGGCTTGCATCGCACCGAGAACGGCACCTGCACCGCCCATGTCGGTTTTCATGTTCTCCATGCCTACCGCCGGCTTCAAGGAGTAGCCGCCGGTGTCGAAAGTGATGCCTTTGCCGACGAGGGCGAGGGTTTCTTCGGAATCCGGGTTGCCGTGGTAGTTGAGGACGATCAGGCGGGACTCTTCCGGCGAGCCTTGGCCGATGGCGAGGATCGCGTTGGCGCCGAGGTCTTGGAGTTCTTGGTCACCCAAGACGGTGAGGCCGAGGCCGTGGCGGGTTGCGAGTTCGGTCGCAGCGTCTGCGAGTTGGGTCGGGGTGAGTTGGTTGGACGGGCGGTTGATCAGCTCACGAGCGAAGTTGGTGGATTCTGCGATGATGCGGCCGCGTTCGAGGCCGTCATGGATGGCTTGGTATTTGGCGGCATCCGGTTCGACGACGAGTACGTCGGTGAGGGTGGACGGGGTTTGGTTGAGTTTTTGCGTGGTCACTTGGTAGAGGCCCAGCAGGGTTCCTTCTACCAGAGCTTGAGCGGCAAGGTTTACGTCGAGGTTGCTGTTGCCTGCGCCGTGGACGAGGGTTGCTACGGTGACCGCTTTGTGGTCGCGAGCGGCGCGTGCGGTGACAGCAGCGGCTTGGCGGGCACGGGTGTGGGTGAATTCGGCTGCTTCGCCGAGGCCGATGAGGAAGATGCGCTTGGCTTGAATTTTGCCAAACGGGTAGAGGACTTTGAGTTCCTTGAAGCGGCCGGTGAAGTCTCCGGTTTCGATCAGGGCGCTGATTTGACCGCCCAACGCTTTGTCGACAGCTTCGGTTTCACCGCTGGGTTGGGTGCCTTCGAACAGGCTTACGATCAAAACGTCTGCGGCGACGTCGGCGATGTTTTGAATTTGAATATTAAAGTTGTTTACCGTCATATAAAAAAACCTCCTTGGGGATTAGAAGAAAAGCTATATATCTTAGTATGCAAGCCCATTTTAGCAAAAGACCGACCCGTTGAAGGGTCGGTTGTGATACAGATTACAAAATTAGTCCAGTTTCGGCAACTCATCCGCCTTGGTCTCCGGCTCAGCCGCAGCTTTCGGAGCTTCTTCAGCCTTCGGTGCTTCTTCAGCTTTCGGAGCTTCTTCAGCCTTCGGAGCTGCTTCAGCCTTCGGTGCTGCTTCAGCCTTCGGTGCTACTTCAGCCTTCGGTGCTGCTTCAGCCTTCGGAGCCTCTTCAGCTTTCGGAGCTGCTTCAGCTTTCGGTGCTTCTTCAGCCTTCGGAGCTACTTCAGCCTTCGGAGCTACTTCAGCCTTCGGAGCTGCTTCAGCTTTCGGAGCTGCTTCAGCTTTCGGAGCCGGTGCCGGTTTCGGCGGGGCAGGCGGTGCGGGCGGGATGTCAACGAGCTGCTGTCCCGTCAAGAACTGCATGCCGTTGTCGATTTTGAAGTACAGATCCTTCGCATCCTTCGCGTTCACGATCGAACCGTTGCGCAACACAAACGGAACGTCCTTGCACAGGGAGCACAGATCCTTGGACGGGCAGTCCTTGATATCTACTTTCTCTTCCGGATATTTCGACACCAGGGCGTCGTATACTTTTTGCGTATGTAACTCAAGGTTTCGCTTGCAGAATACCCACTTGATAGACGAAGGCACGTACGGACAACTCCTTTTTTAATCAATACCACCTATTCTACATCTTCCCGCCCAAAAATTCCATATCGTCAAATATACTCACTTTGCGCGATCATGTACATCTGCTCTCCGCAAGTCCCGCAATACAGCAAATGCGTACACCGCCCGCCGTTCTCCTGCTTGACTTGCGGCGTCAATTCATAGGGCGAATACGGCCCTTCATAATCCGTAACCATCCCGCCGTCCACCATCTGCCCCCCACACTCTCTGCAGGCAGCATGAACGTCCTTCAACCCGTTGCACAGCGGACATACCAACTCCATACGCGCACTCCTCCTCAAACAGGATCTTCTCCCCCTAGAATACCCTGCCAGACAAGGAAAAAACGCCTGCCCTCAAAAACGGCAGACGTTTCTCTGTGCTTACGATACCAAGTCGTACCACGCCATCTGGATCTCCTCGAGAATCTTCTCATTGGAATCCTCAGCGTCTCCTTCGAAACCTTCCAACGCCAGCACCCACTTGCGCAGCGTCGTAAACTTCATCGACAACACATCGGTTTCCGGATGCGCTTCATTCAGCGCTTCGGCGATGTCCTGTGCATCTTCCCAATTCATTCTGTCCACCTCCTGCTCAGCAATCGTCGCTCGACGTTCCGAACGCGGTCTTGTAATATGTACACGCCACTTTCCCCGTCTCACTGCTTCGCCACAACCCGAACACCCACTCGCCCTGATAGAGCGCAAACGTCCGCGTGAACTTCGCGCTGCAAGACGGACAGGCGGCGTCCTGGTTGCCTCGCTCGCCTTCCAACGGTTCCGGTGTGACAGCGTGGCCGCAAGAAGGGCAGTCAAACGCCAAATAAGCTTCCTCCATGACGCCGGACACCTCTTTCCATTCCTCAACTACCACTCATTCTACCAGAAACCTTGGAGTTCATTCATGATCCAGCTCACAAATTTGCTCCCAGATCATCTCTCGCAACTGCTCATGCCCCCCGAGCGGTTTCCCCATGAAAAACTCCACAGCGGGATACGCCGCACGAGCTTCTTCAACAAACGCAGGCAGATCTTCCGAAACATGACCCCCGGGCAACAAGAAAAAAGGGATCACCACCACACGCTCAGCACCCTGGCGTACGCATGTGGCGATCCCTTCCGGAATGCTCGGGCTCGTCCCTTCCAAAAAAGCCGGCTCGACGATCACGTCGCCGCGCCGTCCCCGTACCAACTGCACCATCTCGTACAAATCACGATTCGCCGCCGGCACCGGGCTTCCATGCGCGATCAGAAGGAGAGCTTCGCGCATCCGTTTAGCCGCGCAGAGCTTTCGTCAGCGCGACAACATCGGTACCGACTTTTTCAAAGCGCTCTTGCATCTTCGGGTTCTCGAAGGTGCCGTCTGCGTTGAAATTGTCCGCATAGCTCATCGAGCCGGTGTGCGGGATGACGTAGCCGTGCAGGGAACGCAAGATCGTCGCCAATTGCACCAGCGTGTTGGTCGCAATCGCGCCGCCTGCAGACGCTACGAGACCGACCGGCTTGCCGTTGAATTGGTTGTAGCCGACGAAATCGAGGGCGTTTTTCAGAGCGCCGGACGGACCGTTGTGGTATTCCGGGGAACCGATCAGGAAGCCGTCTGCTTCATCCATCAACTGGATGAACGCCAAGGTGTTTTCATCGCGCTCCGCCGACGGATCGTAGATCGGGAGCGGACGCTCACGCAAGTTCCACACGAGTACTTCCGCACCTGCCTTACGTGCTGCTTCTGCTGCAACGTTCAGGCCTTTTGCCGTTTTGGACTCAGGATTCAGAGAGCCTACAAGGGCTACAAGTTTCATTTAACATATACCTCCCATTACAAAAACTACCACTTAATATACGATATCGTATAAAACGCCGTCAACTACAAATTGGACATACTGACCAAGATAGACCACAGGCAGGAGGTGAACCTCAATGCGCAAAACCCTCACATTCGCCCTCTCCCTTCTCATCGCGGGCACCTTCCTCACCGCTTGCGGCGGCAACAATGACCCGCAGCGCAACCCGCAAAACACAGGCTCCGGCGGCGGTGCCTCAGGAGGCGGTGGAACAGGAAGCGGACAAGGCGGCGGCAAATGACAATCTTGGCAAAGGAATCCTCTCGATACGGCGCGAATAGAACAGATATAAATTCGCGTTTTAGTAAAAGGGGGTTCCTTTACTTGATGTTCACAAGAATCAGACAAAAATGGGCGCGCGACCTCCTCAACGGAGCGTGCATCGTCCTCGTCGCGTTCCTGTTGAACCTGGTGATTCGCGACCACGTCTTCGCGTTGACCAAGATCCAAGGAACCTCGATGATGCCGACTCTGCATGACGATTCCCGCGTCTACCTCAACCGACTCGCCTACGAGTTTTCCGGCCCGAAGCACGGTGATGTCGTAATTTTCCCTGCGCCTCACGATTCGCACGACTACGTCAAACGGGTGATCGGTTTGCCGGGCGACGTCATCGAGATGCGCGAGGGACGGCTGTATGTCAACGGCGACCCGCAGACCGAACCCTACATCGACACCGTCACCGAAGATTTCGCTCCGGTCACCGTCGCTCCCCGCCATGTGTTCGTCATGGGCGACAACCGACATCCACTCGCCTCGCTTGACAGCCGTGACAAACGGGTCGGGATGATCGACATCTCCACGCTCAGAGGGCGCGTTGACTATGTACTCTATCAACCGTAAAAAGCCTACGGGAGTATCCGTAGGCTTTTTTTCATCCACCCCATGCGTTTCGTGAACAGCTCTTGCGAACGAGTCAAACATTCGCTGGCACGCCTGTAATGGCCCAACCGCTTCTCAATCGCGGACAGAAGTTGGTACGCTGTGACCAGTTCTCCTTCGCGCCGCGCCTCCGTCAACAAGTGAACCGCCCGTTCCGCGCACTCGCGCGCACGAAACAGACGTCCTGCTTGCATCCACGCCTCCGCCTGCCCGTGCAACACTTCGGCCTGCAGCACCGGATGGCGCTCCCGCTCCGCCAAGTCTCGGCACTCTTCCAACCATTGGAGGGCCTCATGCAACCGACCGCTCTCGGCAAGAAGTACAGCGCGCTGCAGACGCATTCGTACCGCTTGCGATTTCAACCAGCCCTTTTCATAGAGTGACTGGGCGCGTTCCAACTGCAACTCCGCCTCCCGAAACTTTCCCAGTTGAGCGTATGTCTTGCCGAGTCCCGCCGCGATCTCCGCTTCCAAACGGAGCTGTACCGATTGCGACACGTCCAGAGCAGTCGCTCTCTGGCTCGCCTCCAACCAGACTTGTACCGCCTGCTCCTGCCGGTCCAGTCCCGCGAGAGCCCGTGCCAAGGCAATGCAAAGTTGAGGCAAGCGTTCCGGTGGAGAGAGACGTTCCGGGTGTTGCACAGTTTCTCGATACGCGAATTCCAAACGATGGTGAGCCACCGTCCACAATTGCGCCTCCAGCGCCGTTTCCCCGATGCGAATGTGCAGATGAAGCACATCCTCTCTGCGGTCTTCGGCGATGGCGATGGTCAGCGCCGCATCCAAGTGCAGCAGCGCGGCAAGGTATTGTTCCAACCAGTGGTGACAAGTGGCGATCTGGAGATGCAAGTCATATGGATTCCACGCGGGGTTTGAGACGGGCAGGCAGTCTTCGAGCAAGGGGAGGGCTTGCGCATAGTGGTGAAGTGTGAAAAACGCCTGTGCCCGTTTGTAACGGGCCAGACGTTCTTGGTCGTCCTGCAAGACCGGGAGCAAGTGATCCGGGTCGGCACCCAGCCGCAACGCGAGGTGACGGAGCAACTCGTGAGACGGATGCGTGCGGCCCGATTCAATTTGACTGATCATGCTCTTGTGTACCAGGCCGTCTGCCAATTCGCGTTGCGAGAGGCCGGCCTGTTGCCGCAGCGCACGCAGTCGGGCTCCCAGCGTCACGATTAGAGGATGATGTGCGGCGTGTGGCCGGCACCAGGCAGGTCCATGAACGCAGTCATGATCAGTACCGACAGACGCAACGCATCCTCACGAGACGTCAGGTGGAATTTCTCCTGCACCTCTTCTGCGGTCACGCCTTGTTGAAACAGCGCAGTGCCTTCGTACGGCGTAGACAGAACGACGAGCTTCGAGCCCATCGCCATGCCGAGCAAGTATTGCGGAGGAAGCGGCAACACGGCAAATTCAACGGTTCCCTTCTCGTCTTGGAAGGAAAAATGGGACAATTCAACATAGCCGAGCGATTTTTTATCATGGCTCATCTACAACAACTCCCTTGCTTCGTTCTTCTTATTCTTGGTACACTAAGGGACAAATCATCCCCGAACGAGAGGAGACTCCCCCTTGGGCATCGTAATCGTCGAAGTCTGTGACGTGAACCCGGCCTCCGCCCTCGAGCTTGAACTCTTGGAGGAGGACTTCCCCGGAACGAGCGTCATCCGCACTTCCTGCCTCAGCAACTGCACGATGTGCGCCACCACGCCGTTCGCTTATGTCAACGGCGAATTGCTGGTCCACGAGGAGCGCGAAACCCTCTGGACGCTGATCAAAGCTCAGGTGGAGCAAGAGCTGCAGGCTTGGGAAACAGATATCTAAGACAAAGCCCGGCCGTGTGTAGCGGCCCGGGCTTTTTTTTTACGATTACGCGGTTTGTTCGACGGGGGCTTGGGTGGTCACTTCGATTTTGTATCCGGTGTGTTTCTTGATGTTGAGCACGCCGCAGTCGAAGATGAGGTATTGGCCCTTGATCCCGATCAGTTTGCCCTCAATGGTCAGTTCCTTATCGAAGGACATCGACTTGATTTTGTCCAAGCTCTCCAAGATCGGATACGTGAACTCAAACAATTGATCCACGTCGAACAGGTATTGCTGGAATTCCGCCGGTACGATCGCCTTGATCTCTTCACGAACGGCAAAGAGGTCCGCCTCTTCGTAGACGCCCTTGAGCATCTTGCGCCAGTCGGTTTTGTCCGCGATGTGCTCGGCGATGGCCATCTCCAATTCCCCCGCCATCTTGCGGGTCGGAAGCTCGGCGATCGGAATCGCACGGATCGCGCCTTGGTCCACCCAGCGCGTGAGCTCGCGGTTCTTGCGGGTCAGGCCGACTTTGACGTTCGAGGAGAGCGCGAGGTAGACGTAGTGCGGAATCATGCAGTGCGTTTTCGCAAACTCTTCGTCGCGGCAGGTGCCTTTGTCAAAATGGCATTCGTGCGGCTTCATGATGCACAGGTCGCATTCGGCGAGCGTCGTGACGCACGGGTAGCAATAGCCGCCGCCGTAGAGCTTGCCTTTGACCTTGCGCCCGCAGGAACAGCACTGTTTTTCTTCCAAAAAAGTCAGGGAAAGCTGTGTTCCTATCAATTCATTCAACGGTACGCTCTCTTCGCCCACCGCCAAAAAATATTCCACTGTCGTCTGCGGTTTGTGTCGCAGTTCGCTTAGAAAACCTTGGTAAACGGTCATCGCCAACACCCTTTCTAGTACCCTCTGTATGCTAGACTGATTGTACCAAAAAGTTAGAAGAACGGGTACTGTCGCTTCATGTTATATACAGTAAACTGCTCAACCGACTGGAAACCAAGACGTTCGTAAATACGCTCCGCAGGCGTGTTGCCGCGTGTAACTGTCAGCGCGACGGTCGCATTGGCACCGTTGCTCTTGCGCACCCGACGCAATCCCTCGCGCAAAATCTCTTCGCCGTAGCCATGACCACGTGAATCAGGCAAGACCGCCATGTACAAGAGCATCGTCGTCCCGCCATAGCGCCCGCCGTGAAAATTTTGGAACAGCGCAAATCCAACGTCCCGCCCCGTGGAATCGGTCGCCAGCACCCACAAGTTCGGGTCAAACACGCCGAATCGCTCACGGAACATCTCGAAACTCTGCTCAGGATGCTTGGCGTCCCATTCCATCATCGGGTCAAGCGTCCCGGAAAAAGACGTCCGAAACGCTTCGAAGAAGCGGTCGTGCGTTTTTTTCGAATACGAGCTGTAGAGGAGGCTCTTCGTCTGCGGCTTCACATCTGCCGTAAGTCGCAGGTTCATGTCCACGCGGTCGATCAATTTATAGAAGCCGTTGCGCAAAAAAACATCGCCGAGCGTCTTGCGTTGATGATTGGGGTAATCGAGATACACCGCTTTGCCCGTTTCCGACTCCACCAAGCCCCAAAACTTTTGCAAAAACGCCTCCGTCACGAGTTCCTCGTCAAACGCCGGGTCAATGTCCGGATGCGTCAGATGCACGTCGCCTTCGAATTCGCCGTAGCGCATGACGCCGACGATGCGAGTTCCGACGTGTGCAATCAGCGTTTCCGATTCGATCAAGTCGGTGATGTTCTGGTCGCGAAACCGCTGCAAGTCGATCTCGACCTGTCTGTCCAATTCCGGGCCGTGAAATCCCCTTGCTGCCAGCACCGTTCGAGTGATTCCGAACACATCGCCGGGCCGCACCGGCCGTATCTGTATGTCCATGTTGCAACCTCCATTTGATGTTCTCATCTCTCTATCATACATGACAACGGCAAAATATCACCTGTTGACATCCAAGCGCAAAAAAGAGCGCCCGGTTGGGCGCCTTCTTTTTCTTGATGCAAGAGTAGCAATCGAATTTGGTGTAGCAATACCAAGAAGCCGACTCAAGGCCCTTCGTGTTGGGAATCGGCTTCATCGGCGACATTCGAATCATCCTCCTTTCACAAAATGTACGGGGATGTATGTCTAAGGAGTCATGTGAGTGACGTTTGGCAGATGCTTGTGACAATATGAACCACAAGACCGCGCCCCACCCGCCGTTTCCGCATCTTCTGCCAAAAAGAACACGGTTGGTCTGCCATTTTACGGTATGATAATGGAGTGTCGCCGAAATGAAAGGAGCGAACTTACCATGTCCGTTTTTACATACACGTTGACTCCGCAATCTCCTTACCGCTTCGATTACTTCCGAGAACGGATCGCCACGTCCAGCAACTCCTACCTCTACGACATCGGAGAGCATCATTTGGGCCGTGCGCACGTCATTCAGGGCCACACCGTCCTCGTGCGCGTCTCTTGCCCGGAACCGGCCTCCGATGCCCCTGAGATCCACCTGCAAGTGGAGGGTGCCCCCGATGAAACCACAGCGCTCGAAGCGGTGAAGATCTGGCGGCACATGCTGTCCGTCGACCGTCCGCTGGCTCCTTTTTATGAAAAAATGGCCGGAGACGCCGTGCTGTCCGGCTTGACCGACCAACTGGCAGGTCTGAACCTGCTGCTCGAAGCCGACCCGTTTGAAGCGATGATCCTCGCCATCATCGGGCAACAGGTGAACTTGACGTTTGCCGAGAATTTGAAACGATCGCTGGTCGAGCTCTGCGGAGATCGCTTGGAGTTGGACGGGCGTCCGTTTTACGCATTCCCGACGCCGGAGCAGATCGCCCGTTTGAAGTACGAAGACCTCCGCCCGCTCAAATACTCCCAGCGCAAAGCCGAGTATATCATCGACTTCTCACGCGGTGTGGCCGGCGGCGAAATCGACTTGCAAGCGCTCGAAGGCATGACCAACGACGAAGCGATCCAATCTCTCGTCAAACTGCGCGGCATTGGTCGTTGGACGGCGGAGTGTGTCCTGCTGTTCGGTCTCGGGCGTTCCGACCTGCTTCCGGCGGCGGACATCGGCTTGCGCAACGCCATCCAACATTTCTACGGCATTGACCACCAGCCGACCGAAGCGGAAGTCCGCGAGATGGCGAGCTGCTGGGCGGGATATGAATCCTATGTCACCTATTATCTCTGGACGGCACTCGGAATGGCACGAGCAGAGTCGAAAAAGAAGAAAAATTGAGAACGCCTACCCCCACAGGAAATAGACACCAATCGTAGAATATGTCAGACAAGATCAAAAGGGAGATGATTGGATTGAAAAAGAAAATCACCGCACTGCTTGCTCTGACTTTGGTCTCAACTCTGGGAGCTTCCTCGGCTTTTGCAACCATGCCGGATAAAAACGACCGCCCTGACGCTCTGATCAAGGGCACTTTCAAATACGCAACGAAATTCCAAGACGTCACCCTCGACGACTGGGCGATCCGCTTCGTCACGGAAATGAACGCCAAGGGCGTCATCAACGGCTACGGCGACGGTCGCTTCCTGCCGAGCAACAACGTCACGCACGAAGAAGCGATCGTCATGACCGTCCGTGCGATGGGCCTTGGTGACGAAGCGCAAGCCGTCTCGCCGAACCTCACCCTCGACCTGACCGACGCTGCACAAGTTTCGGACTGGGCGAAACCGTACGTCTCTCTCGCTCTGCAAAACGGCTTCCTCGACGCCAAGACCGCGCTGAACCCGCAAGGCAACGCAGACCGTGAATGGACCACCGAACTCGTCGTCCGCGCCATGGGCCTGAGTGACGAAGCGCAAGCGCACATGAAAGACACGTTGGCATTCAACGACGCGAAGGAAATTGACGCCTCTGCCGTTGGCTACGTCGCAGTCGCGGCCGACCACAAGATCATCAACGGCTACAACGACCACACGTTCCAACCGAACAAGCCTGTCGCTCGCAATGAACTGGCGGTGATCCTTTGCAACGCGGAGCACCTCTTTGACTACAACGCCGACCGCCAACATCAGGCCCAAGGTCAACTGCAAGGCGTGTTGAAAACGATCACGGCCGCTGGCATCACGTTCTCCACGCAGACCAAGGGCGACGTGACCTACAAAGTCGCGGCGCAGTCTTACTTTTTCCTCAACAACAAGATCGCAGAATGGAGCGATTTCAAGCCGGGCATGAACGTCCGCGTGCTCTTGAACCAGAACGGTGAAGTCGTGTTCGCCCAAGCGAAGGACGTTGCGCCGAGCCTTGAGGAGATCGAGAACTTCGCCAAGGGCAAAGTCATCGGCTATACGGCGGCGACGGCAACCGCTGAGGGTTCCATCTCGA
Organism: Tumebacillus amylolyticus; assembly: GCF_016722965.1. Lineage (NCBI taxonomy): Bacteria > Bacillati > Bacillota > Bacilli > Caryophanales > Alicyclobacillaceae > Tumebacillus > Tumebacillus amylolyticus. The sequence continues at coordinate 157,943 of NZ_JAEQNB010000004.1, read as the reverse complement.
TCAACAACAACAAATCCCTCACCCTCCCTGTCGCCAAGGATGCCAAGGTGCTCTTGAACGGCGTGGCAGGTCAAATTTCCACCGTCAAGGTCAACGACAGCGTTCGTCTGGTCATTCTCGACAACACCGTGATTCAGATCAATGTCGTGAAAGCAACTTCTGCGGGTGGAGACGATTCCTTCTCGCCGGAGAAGCCGGTTTTGAAGTAGTTTTTATTGAAAAAAGAGTCCCCGCACCGCCCTGGGTGGTGTCGGGGACTTTTTTTGTGAATCGTGTGGCTTAGAGGCAGATGCCTTTTTCGCGGAGGATGCCGCGGTTTTGCTGTCGGGCTTCGAGGAGCACGTGGCAGGCTTGGCGATGGTGGTCTTCCTCCGCGTCGACCCACGCCAGTTGCGAGAGTGCCTCTTCCCACTCGAACAGGCGGCGTTGTTCGTAGAGTTTGTCCACTACGTCTTGGATGCGGCGCTTGCCTTCATGGAAGCGATGGTTCTTGGCGTCGAGACGGCCTTGTAAGGTTTGGAGTTTGCAGGAGTTGGCGGGGGTTTGGGGCATCCAGCGCTCCGCCTGTGCCCATGCTTCCTCTGCTGCTGTGACATCGTCGAGTTGCAAGTGTACCTGCGCGAGTTCGAACGCGGCCGCTCCCGCTTCGTCCAGACATCCCAACTTTTGCAACCGCTGTACCGTACCGGTCAAGATCTCCCGCGCCTCTTCGACCGTTCGGTGACGGGCGATCCACAGAGCGCGACCTATGCGACATCTTTCGCCCTCTACTCGGTGGTGTATGACATCGTGCAAATGCCGCGCCCGCTCGGCGAACGTGATCGCTTTGCGGTAGTCCGCCGATTGGCGGAACGACTTGGCGAGGCTGAGGCACGTCCGCGCTTGCTCGGTGATTTTGCGGGCATGTTCGAAGTAGGGCATGGCACGAGCGCAGAGTTCGAGCGATTCTTCGACGTGGCCGAATTTCGCGTGGACCTGTGCCAGTCGGACCAGCAGTCCGGCGTAGAGGTAGCGGTCCGGCTCCTCCACCCTCCCGAGCGTTTCCAGAGCGCGTTGCCAGTCGTGGAGAGCTTTGCGGTAGTTTCTTGCTTGAAACGCCAGGGTGCCGCGATGTTGGTACATCAGAGCGAGCAAGTCGTATTCTTCGCATCGTTTTGCTTCGCGTTCCAGCCTGTCCACCAAGCGTGTGGCGTGTTCGATTTGTCCGACGCCCATGTAGCAGACGATGAGATCACAGAGCAGCGGGACACCGTCTTGTTGGCCTTTTTGAGAGTTGAGCAGGTCTTTGAGCAGTTGGATGGCTTGCAGGTAGTGAGACCCTCTGACCAACATCTGGGCGGTGCGGCAGGCGGTGATGTATTCCTGATTGGGCTGGGCGTCCTCGACGAGAAATTCCATCGACACCTCCAAACGTGCCGCGATCTCAGACAGCATATGATACGACGGCCTCGCCTTGCCCGTCTCGATCTGCGAGATCATGCTTGACGTACACAACCCCTCCGCGAGCTCCCCTTGCGTTAGGTTGCGGGTGGTTCGAAGTTCTCTGACTCGTTCGCCGATCACTGACATTTCCATACGTACGTCCTCCCTCTCTTCATTTGTGTCCGAATCTTATCTACAAATAAATTGTAATGGAGAACGCACTTCTAATAAATAACAAGTTCATATAAAAATCTTGCAAGCACACTGTATGAAAAAAGACCCCTCACGGATGTGAGGAGTCTTTTCGGTGAGGCTTATACGTGTTTGATCGAGAGCGGGTCTGGGTACGTATCCATTGCAACTTTCACAACGTAACCGTGCGGGTCCGGGCCGTCATCCACGGCAGCCTTCGTATAATGAGTACCTGCACTCACCATACCAGTTGCAAGCAACATGGCCGCCATCAGAGACAAGATTCCTTTTTTCAATGTAAAAACCTCCTATCTTCTACATTTATATTTTCTTGAGCACGTCGAAGAGTGTTTGCCACTTTTTCAAACATAGCAAAGGCTTGTTCGGTCCTTCCTAACTTCCGATGAGCCTCAGCACAAATTTGCCAACAATCGGCAGACTCTCTCAGCAGACCCGAACTCACATAGAGCTCTGCAGCCTGCAAAGAATACTCTATCGCGTACTCAAACTTTTGATCTCGCAAGAAAAACTTAGCGTAGACTTGGTTTAGATAACCATACATCGGGTCGTTCTTCATGGATGCGGTCTCCGCTATTTCTACTCCAGCGACGAGGCACTTGACCGCATCATCCAAACGATTTTCTTCTATATATAAGGAAGCGATATGTGCGTAGGTTTGAATCACACGCCTACTATCACCGCTATTTTTAAATTCACGTACGCAATCGAGCAATTCCAAAATGGCACGATTGGCATCCTGACCTGCAAGAATGGATTTTGCGAATTGCTGGCGTACGAGATGTGACATATCCACAAGGTTGTGAGATCGATAGAGAGCCAAGGCTTTTTGGAGATACGATTCTGCTTTCTCAAACTCGTTGAGATTCTTGTGCAAGACCCCGAAAGTAAAATACGTGTAAGCAAGTCGCTTCGTATCCGAAATACGATCGAACACTTCCAATGCGTCGCTCAAATACTCATTTGCATCATGGTAGAATCCTAACCAACTGCACACAGTACCCAAATTAAAGCTAATCTCCGCCACTTGAAGCTGAGATTCGGGATGCTTTTTACTCAACTCCAACGCACGAAGGTAGTTCAAGTGTGCAAAAATTGGGTTCGCTTCGAAATAGTATGCGTTGCCTAGTTTGTTGTAAAAACTCGCCATAAACTGATCATCCCACACACGTTCCGCTTCCAACTGGTCTTTCAATTGCACCAAGAGGTCGAGCGCTTCCTGCACACGTTTGGTACGCATCCAGCACTCGGCCCGAAGCAGATTCACTTGGGTCTTGTCATGTTCAGGCAGGTAGTCCCGAAGATCAATTTCTGCAATCAACTCCAACGCTTGGTCATACGCTTTTTGCTCCGTGTAGATCTTCAAGACCTCCACTTGTAACTTCACTTCCAACTCGCTCTCCCGGTTCCGCATCATCTCGTGCAACGGAATCTCTAACTTCTCAGCCAAGCAGCGCAGAATGTCAGCAGAGGGCGTATGCTTGTCCGTTTCCAACAAACTGACCGTTTGCGGCGAACAAACTCCTTCCGCCAATTCGACTTGGGACATCCCCCGCTCCGCTCGGTGCCGCTTCACGCGCTGTCCGATTGTTAACAACTGATCCGACAATGTTATACACCTCCTTCATATGTAAGCACATCTGTATCGTATCAGATTATTCTCCTATTGTACATATCTATTATTCAATTGGATAATATTTTTGAGAATTTGCTGGTTGAAAAAAAGCTACCGAACCTCATGCAGTTCGGTAGCTTTTTCTGTCACTTATTCGGCGTCACCGGCAACTGCCAGTTCTTCGCCAACTGTAGCATCTTGGTTTTGATCGCGGACTCGTCGCCCGTTCCCTTGACGATCATGGTGTACGCCCAGATCATGTCGGGGCGGTCAGGGGCTGGGCCGATGCCGACGAGCCAGTGTTCCATCGTGACTTTGTCGGACATCGAAGCCGCCGGTTCCGTGCGCTTCACGAGGCCGTACGTAAAGACCCCCTGCGGCAGTCGAACGACTTCTTCCTTCACAAGTTCCGCATGATTCCCCATTACGTTTGCCACGGAGAATGCCCCCGTCGGCTTGACGGCCCCGATCGTTTGAAGTTGAATCTGCAAGTTTTCATACGTGAACGTGTTAGAGTCCGAATACACGGTTTGACCGTTCGGCAACTTGAGGATGTGCTTGCCAACTTGCAGTTGTTCCGACGCTTGAACCTCCGTTGCCGGGACCGAAGCACCCGCACTTAACGCGCAGATGACCAGCAAACTTTTCAATATCCATTTTTTCATTCGAACCCTCCTCCGCGCAATGGTACAGTTACGTTACCCTCCCGCCGGGTTCCCATGCAAAAAAAAGCTCCCTGCCGCACGCGGCTTGGGAGCTTTTTTTCCTTACTTCCCTAACTTCCACCACAACGTATCCAACACACTCGCCACTTGTGCGCGGTTGGCTTGGTCCAGCGGTTTAAACGCTTTGTCTCCGAACGAGTCGACGATCAGCCCTTGTTGAATCGCGATGTGGACTTGCTTGTCCGCCCAGTCGCTCGGCGCATCCGGCAACCAGCGGTCTGCAAGGGTTGCGCCAACTCCGTACTTGCTCCCGACCCGTGAAAGGATGACGACGACCTCTTCCTGAGTCAGCGGATCGCCCGAGCCGAAGTCTGTCGTGCTGTAGCCCGCCATGAACCCCGCCTCGCTGACTGCTTGCACATAAGGCTCCATCCACGAGCCTTTCGCGTCTGCGAATTTCGTACTCGCAGACTTCGCCTTCAAACCAAGCGCCTTCGTCAGCAACGTCGCAAACTCTCCGCGCGTAATCGTGTCCTCCGGGTGAAACACCTGCTTGCCGTCGATCACTTCCCCGTTGATCACACCTTTGGCATGCAGGTTCGTAATCGAATTGTTCGCCCAGTAGGAGTTCGCCACGTCAACGAATCCACTGGTCGTGTACACAGGCCCTTGGCGCAGCGAGACGACCAACGCATTGGGCACCTCGCGACCCGGCTGGGTCAAGTAGCTTCCGTTGGCATACAGCCCTGCCGTCGCACCCGAATCCATGCCGACCGCATGCACCAATCCAAGTGCTTTCACCACATCGGCCAGCTCATACACCGACACGTTCGGCACTGTTCCCAGCACGAGTCGGTTGTCTGCATTCACCCCGACGAATGTGCGTGTCGAGCGGACGTTGCCCGTTTGCTTGGGGTCGGTGAACTTCTCCGCAATCGGATCTACTACAACTGCGCCGTTGAAGACGAGCATCGGCCCGCCGCCCATCATATTGAACACATGCTCCCAATGCACCGGATTGCCGGACGCATCTTGGTACGAGATTTTGTACGCGGCACGCTCTCCGACTTGGAACGGTTTCGCCGACGAGACCACGCCCGACCCGAAGTGGATGAGATACCCGTCCTCCGGAACGCCGGCGTCACCGTCGACGATTGCTGTGACGACGTTGTTTTTCACAACCACCGTCTTGCCGCCGCTAAGCGAACGTTTGACCACTTCCGGCGTCAAGATCGTGATCGCGTTCGGATCGCTGTAGTAATGGTTGATCCCCCACGCCGACCAGTTGTTCGGCCAGACCCACGAATCGTTCGTGCTGCCCTGAATTGTCGGATACACACGCCCAAAGTAGGTATGGTTCAACTCGTCAATCCCAAACACCGCGCCAAACGATCCGTTGTGCTCAAATTTCCCGTCCGTCCGCACAACGGTCAACGGCTGCTGGTCATCATACGCGTTAAAATATCCGCCATTCAACGCCGCCAACGCCCCGTGACGCTGAGCAAGCGCGGCCAAACTCTCCGTGGAACCGACACGGCTTTCGGCCGAGACCGCTTTGACTTCCAAATTGCTGTCGTTTAAGTTTGCATATACCAATTGAACCGTGCGGCCCATGACCGTCTTGGTCGTCGAAGCGACTCCCTCATACGCATAGACCGCTCTCGGGGCGAACAACATCGCCAGAGCCAGCGTCGTGCCGAGAAGTCGTTGCTGTGCTTTTTTCATAAAGTCTTTCACCTCACCTGCAAGATTCTACATCTGACGACATCCTCCTTTTTTTACAAAAAAAGCTCTCGACCACCGTAGCGGTCGAGAGCTCTTTTTCCTACACTCGCACTTCCCTGCCCGACAAACACCCTCTGGCTTCCTCCACCGCTTCTTCCCATGCGTCCCATTGGCGTGTACGCTCTCGCTCTCCCCAGCCGAGAAGCTCTGCGAGGGCTTCCAACAAAGCAGGTGCCGAATCGAGCGCTTCTTCGGCGGAGAACAACAGATCGCCCGTGCGGCGAACGAGGAAATCGGCGAGCGAGAGCGTCATCTCGTGCTCAACCGAATACCTCAGCTCCCCGCGCAAAACCGGCAGACGTCCACCGACTCGTTCCGCCATGCGCGGGTCGTCTTCGATGTAGCGCAAGATCGTGCGCACATTGGAGCCGTAGCGATTCAGCAGCGCATCCAGCACATCCTCTTGCAGATAGTACTCCTCCTGCCCGATGATCTGCATCGCTCTGTAGAACGGCTCAAATCCCAGCCCGCCTGTCGAGCCCCCGGATAGCGGAGTGAGATCGGTGCTGCAAGGCTTGAAAGTACGGCCCTCTGCGGTTTCGAGGTCTTGGGTGACGAGGTCGACGATTTTTTCCGCCATCTTGCGGAAGCCCGTCAGTTTCCCGCCCGCGATGGAGTACAGACCGGATTCGTTGTGGAAAATTTCTTCCTTGCGCGACAACTCGGAAGGGGACTTGCCGTCTTCGTGCAGGAGTGGACGCAGACCCGCCCACGAACTTTTTACATGTTCTCGTGACAGCTTCACATCAGGGAAGTTCTGGTTGACGGCGCGAAGCAGATACTCCATGTCTTCCTCTGTGCAGATCGGCTTCGCGATCTCACCCGTGTACGTGGTGTCTGTCGTGCCGATGTACACGCGCTTTCCACGCGGCACCAAGAACATCATCCGACCGTCATCCGTCCCCGTGTAGACCGCATGGCGCAACGGCAGGTCGACTGCATCGACCGTCAGATGCACGCCCTTGGTCAAGTGCAGTCGTTTGCCGGTCACTTCGCCGTCAAATTCGCGAACTTCATCCACCCACGGTCCGGCGGCGTTGACGACGATCTTGGCGGGGATGTCGAGTTTGCGGTCTCCCAGTTGGTCGTCCACTCGCACGCCGCAGACACGTCCCGAGTCGTACAGCAATTCTGTCACTTTTGCATAGTTGGCGAGGAGAGCACCCTCTTGGTTTGCCGTTTTGAGAACTTCCATCGTCAAACGGCTGTCATCGGTACGGTATTCGACATAGAGTCCCCCACCGCGAAGTCCTTCTGCCTTGAGACCCGGTTCGACCTCTAGGGTGCGCATTTTGGAAAGCATCCGGCGACGCTCCGCATGTTTGACGCCCGCGAGACGGTCGTAGAGCCAAAGTCCGATCGAGGCTCCGATGCGGGAATACGCCCCGCCACGGTAGATCGGGAGCAGCAAGTTCATCGGGTGAACGATGTGCGGCGCGAGGCGATGCAGGAGCGCTCGTTCGCGACCGACTTCACGCACCAGTGCAATCTCCCCCTGTGCGAGGTAGCGCAGTCCTCCGTGAATTAATTTCGTCGAACGGCTGGAAGTGCCGCACGCCCAATCCCGTTGCTCCAAAACACCGACACGCAAACCGCGTTGCGCCGCATCCCAGGCGATCCCCGCCCCGGTGATGCCGCCGCCGATTACGAGTACGTCGACACCGTTCCCCGCCATCTCCTGCAGGTCCTGTTCCCTCGTCTGCTTGGAAAAGCTCACTTTCATGGGCAAGCGACCCCTTTCGTCACGAATTAAGTGAGGAATGATATGCAAAAAAGAACCTCTTCAGTACACATTCAGGGTACTTGAAGAGGTTCTGAGTTGTCATCGCATGTCGTACCCGCTCTGCCCGAACGGTTTCGGAGCGACTTGAATGCCTTCAAACACCAGCATCCAGCCGGCCTCCGCGCGGAACATCCGAATGTCCGCTTTCTCATCCATCATCAGCAGATGGAACAAACTCATGTCCGAACGCATATACGGGCTCAAGTGCTCGTCATGCAAACGGAGGTTAATCACGCGGTGCTTATCTTGGTTCTGCACTTGAATCCCGTCTGTAATCGGGAAATCGGCGACGACTGCCGCCGGCAGAAACGGTTGCTTGGTGTGTGTCTTGAGGTATTCGTAGAGCGAGCGCGTTGCCTTGGCTTTGCGGCTTTGCTCCAAGATGTACGCGTAATTCATTGTTCGTCGTCCTCCTCTTGGTTCTCCCATTGGCGCAACTTCTCCCGATAGCGGATCTGGCGCTTGATGTACTCCTCCTGCGACCAGAGGCTGCGGTCCACGTTGCCCCACGACAGGATAAAAGGCAAGACGAGCAACAGCCCGCCTACCCCGACCCCAAGGGCCGAGAGCAACGCTTTCCACCAGATCACGTCACTCCCGTAGAGAATGAGAAACGTCAGCGGGCAGAACACGACACAAGTCCGCCACCAAAAGCGAATATAGGAAGAGAGGCGTTGATTGGACATGTGTGCGTGACTCCCGACTTAGCGGAGAACCCAGTCCGCCAGCAGACGTGCGCCGAAACCGGTCGCGCCTTCGTTGCTGTACGTGTGGGTTTTCGCGCCGTCCATCGGACCTGCCATGTCGATGTGAGCCCATTTTTGGTTCTCGCCGACAAATCGACGCAGGAACAGAGCGGCGGTCAGAGCGCCCGGACCTTCGGTGATGTTGCGGATGTCGCCGATCGGAGAGTACAACAGTTCTTCGTAGTCATCCCACAGCGGCAGTTCCCAGACGTTCTCGCCCGTGACTTTCGCAGAAGCTTTGATGCCTTCCACGACAGATTCTTCACCGAACAGACCTGCAAGTTTGTTGCCAAGGGCTGCCGCGCAAGCACCGGTCAGGGTTGCGATGTCAACGACGCGCTCTGCGCCGAGTTCCTTGGAGTAGATCAACGCGTCAGCCAGCACGAGGCGGCCTTCTGCGTCGGTGTTGCCCACGTGTACGGAGACGCCGTTCGGGTATTCGATCACATCGCCCGGCAAGAACGCCGCTGCGTCCGGCATGCTCTCAGCCGATGCCACGAGCATCACGACGTTCACCGGAGCTTCGAGACGGGTCAAGATGTACAGTGCGCCGATAACCGCTGCCGAACCGCCCATGTCCATACGCATGTTGGACAGGTCGCGAACGCCGACTTTCAGCGAGATCCCGCCGGTGTCAAAGGTAAGACCTTTGCCGACCAGTGCGGTCAGCGGCTTGGAAGCGTCGCCTTGGTAGGTGACTTTGATCATCGCCGGCGGGTTGACGGAACCTTTGCCGACTTCGATCAGGCCCACGAATTTCTTGTCTTGAAGCGCATCGCCTTTGAAGACTTCGATGGAGGTGTTCTTGGAGTCTTTGAACAGGTCTTGTACAAAGTCAGCCAGTACGAACGGCTTCATTTTGTTAGACGGTTCGTTTTTCAAGTTGCGGGCGATGATCGTGCCTTCTGCGTAGATTTCGCCGGTTTTGATCGCGCCTTCAACACCGCTCAGAGCGCCGTCAAAGCCTGCGAGGGTGACGGTTTCCACGGTGATGGTTTCTTTGGATTTCTTGTATTTGTCAAAACGGTATTCGCCGAGTTTGTAGCCTTCGACGGACGTGTGTACGAGTTGCTCGGTGGTGAAGCCCTCAAGGGTCGGGACGAGGGCGGTAACTTCGGTAGCGCCTTCCTTGACGGCTGCGCGTGCGCCGAATGCCATCGCGTCACGCAGTTTGTTCAGATGGAAGTTTTTCTGTTCGCCGAGGCCGACGACGACGAAACGGGTGCCGTCTTTGTCAAACCAAACGACGTGGTCCTTTTTCTTGCCATGATAATCGGTCAGGTTCAGACCGAATTGTTCTCCCTTTTGACCCACGAATACCGGCAAAATGGTGGTACGACCGGTTGCAAATGCGCCCAGTTGGAATTTCATGCTGTCTCCTCCTTATGTATCTGAGTATGAAAAACTACTCATCGTCAACTTTTTCCTTCTCAAACATTATAACGCTTCGCCGCACGAAAAACCAATCAGTTTTTCTTGATCAGCCAACCTTGCGAAAGTTGGGCGGCCTGTTTCCATCCCTTGTACAACTCTTGACGACGGGCGTCTGACATGCGCGCCGTGAACACGGTGGCTGCCGTGCCGATCAACTCGGTCAAGACATCCAACCCCGGCCAGAATCCGACGGCCAGACCCGCCAAAAACGCCGCTCCACGTGCCGTGCTCTCAAATTGCTCAGGGCGCACGACATCAAGGCGAAGCAAATCCGCTTGGAACTCCATGAGGAACTTATTTTGCACCGCGCCGCCGTCGACGAGCAGACGTTGAACTTCCATGCCGGAGTCGATCTCCATCGCCTCCAGCACGTCGCGCGTCTGGTAGGCGATCGCTTCCAAACAAGCTCGTGCAAGATGCGCTCGGTTGGTCCCTCGGGTCAAGCCCCAGATCGTGCCTCGCGCATACGGGTCCCAATACGGCGCACCAAGACCTGTGAAGGCCGGAACGAGATAGACTCCGTTGGCATCCGGCACCGAATACGCCAACGCTTCTGTCTCCGCCGCGTCCTTGATCAGCCCGAGTTCGTCGCGCAACCACTGCACGCCCGCCCCCGCGATGAACACAGAACCTTCCAATGCGTACGTCACCTCTTCGCCGATCTGCCAACCGATGGTCGTCAAGAGACCGTGAGTGGAAGCGGTCGGCTTGCTTCCCGTGTTCATCAACAGAAAACATCCTGTGCCGTATGTATTCTTCGCCATGCCGGGTTGGAAACAGCCCTGTCCGAACAGCGCGGCCTGCTGGTCACCGGCAATCCCCGCAAGCGCAACTTCAGCCCCGAACACGCCCGGATCGGTCAGCCCGTAGACGAGGCTAGAGGGACGCACCTCCGGCATCATCGCGCGCGGGATGCCGAACAACTCCAGAAGTTCATCATCCCAATCGAGCGTATGGATGTTGAACAGCATCGTGCGCGACGCATTGGTAACGTCGGTCATGTGTAAGCGCTTACCGGAGAGTTGAAACAGAAGCCATGAATCGATGGTGCCGAACAGCAACTCGCCGCGCATTGCTCGTTGGCGCAACTCGGGACTTTGGTTGAGCATCCATTCCGCCTTGGTTGCGGAGAAGTACGCATCGACGACAAGTCCTGTTTTGCTCCGAATCTTGTCTCCCCATCCTCCTTGCACCAACTCGTCGCAACGTTCGGCCGTGCGGCGGCATTGCCAAACAATCGCCGGCGCGATCGGCTCTCCCGTCGCAGAATCCCAAATCACCGTGGTCTCGCGCTGGTTGGTGATGCCTACGGCGGCGACCTGGTCAGGTCGGACACCGGCGTTTTGCAAACATTGGTGCATGGCATCCCGTTGGGTCTGCCAAATCTCAACTGCGTCGTGCTCGACATGACCCGGCTGCGGGTAGTGTTGCTGGAACGGCAGTTGGGCGACGCCCACCGCCACCGCGGATTCGTCAAACAAGATCGCCCGCGAAGAAGTCGTGCCTTGGTCCAGCGCCAAGATATAGCGTTTGTCCGACACGCCGTTCTCCTCCTCTAAAAAAACTGTCGCAGTCTCATCGGCTGCGACAGTCATGACGTATAAGTTCGTGTTGTCTTACTCCTCGGAGCCTTCTTCAGCCAAGTTCTCCACGATGGTGTGGAACGAAGCCTTCGCTTCGTGCATCGCCGTGACAGAAGATTGCACCGATTTGGTTTCTTCGTCGACCGAGTTGAACAAATCGCCGGTGAGACCTTGTACAGCCTGAATCACGTTCTTAATAGAAGTGGTCGCCTCAGCCGACTGCTCGGACAATTTCCGAACTTCGTTTGCGACAACGGAGAAGCCGCGACCGTGCTCACCTGCGCGTGCTGCTTCAATCCCTGCGTTGAGGGCGAGCATCTTCGTCATCGACGCGATGCGGTTGATCGAGACGGTGATCGCATCAATTTCCTTGATCTTCTCGTTGAGATATTCTGCCAATTCCTTGGTGCGAAGCGAAGATTCCTCGGTGCGTTGGATCTCCGCTACTGCAGAGTCGATTGCACGGATCCCGCGATGCAGGTCGGACACCAGTTCTTTTTGGCTTGCCGCAATTGTCATGATTCTCCCTCGTTCCCTCGGAATATTCGTGGTTGCTCTTTTATTTCGACAAGCCACTTCAATTTCCTACTATTCTTTCAAAAAAAGATGCGGTCCAAAACCTTCAAAAATATGGCGAGTATGTGAAATCTGTTGCATAGGTTTGAAAAATAGTGGTATCATGACTGATGACAGAGTTCGACTTCAGACCGTGAGGGGGGATTCCCGTGTATCGTTACTATATGGGCATTGCAATCATGTCACTTATCTTCGCAGCTTTCGGCGTCTTGCTCTCCGAGCATTCCGCAGCGTATGCGACCATTCTCGTCGGTTTCGCCGGCGCTTTCATGGCGATCGCATTTATCACCTCGGGTCCGGAATCCCGTTGGTAGTTTTACCACACATAACCGAAAAAGTCCCTGTGTCCGCCACTCCGGCGGCACAGGGATTTTTTTATGCAAACAGTTCAGGCAAGAGAAGTTCGGAGCCCTTGTTGCAGCGAATGATCGGCACCCCTCTGACGTCGGCGATCTCCGGCAGCAGACGCACGGGCGCCATCTCCAGCTTCGTCCCGATGACCAAGAGGAGGTCGCATTGCCCCACCCAATCGGTGGCGATCACGATGTGACGGACTTTTTCGCCAAGGAGCACGATGTTGGGTTTGAGCAAATTCCCGCACGTCGGGCAATGCGGGAGGTGGTTGGTTTCCGCCACATGAGCCGGGTAGACTTCACGGCAATGCAAGCAAACCAGTTCGCGCAAGTTGCCGTGAATTTCGAGAACTTCCTTTGATCCCGCTTCTTGGTGCAGACCGTCGAAGTTCTGCGTGATGATCCGTACCCCTCTCGCCGCCAACGCTTCATGCGCCGGATTGGGACGTGCTTCCCGCCAATCCAACAGCATCTCTCGGTAGCACTGGTAAAATCGCGCCGGGTCGTCCTTGAACATCTCCTCGGTAAAAACCTCTCGCAACGGCACCCCTCGCCACTCGCGGTTGATCGTCGGCAAGCCGCTCGGCACGCTGATTCCCGCTCCCGTGATGGCGACGGGCCGTTGCGCCGCTCTTGCCCATTCCTTCCACTCTGCGCTCACGTCCACGTGCGCATCCCTCCCTTTTTTCTACAGTATGGCAAGTTGCCCAAGGATCACATACTACACCTAACGATTGCAAAACTCGGAGGAGGTGCCCACTTTGGCGCAAGCATTGCTGTCGCCCGAATATCTGACTATGATCGCAACCGGTTTCGTCGTGGGCACGGCCGCACGAATGTCCACGATCAAGGAAGACACGCGCCAATACCCGTCGTACCCCAACGGCAAATTCATCAACGTAATCACCGGAGCGGTTGCGGCGACGATTGGAGCCGTTTTTCCCATTACGTTGATCACTCAAAATTTCGTCGGCGTGTCGTTTCTCATGCTCGCCGTCCAACAGTTTCGCGACGTGCGCAAGACCGAGCGGGAATCGTTGAAGGACTTGGAGCAATCGGAGTACACTCCGCGCGGGGCGGCGTACATCGACGGAATCGCCAAGACGTTTGAATCGCGCAACTATCTCTCGTTGGTCGCTTCTCTGCTTTGCGTGCTGACGATGATGCTCATCCCCGGCCACCAGTACGTATTGGAAATTCCCGCCGGGGCGCTGCTCGCTTTTCTCGTCGTCTACTTGCTGCGCCGCTATACGAAAGGGAAAAACATCGGCGACTTTGCCGACATCAAATTGGCAACGCTATCGTTTGAAGGCTCGATGTTGCATGTCGATGACATCCCCGTCGCCAATGTGGGACTGCCGGAAGCGCAGGACTTGTTAAAACAAGAAGGCTTGGCGGTGATGATTACGCCGCGGACCGTCGGTGCCTCCATCGCACTCGCCCACTACGGTCAGCGACAAACGATCATTCATGAAGCTTCGCGCACGTTTGGCTTGAAACGCTATCTCTACATGCGGCGCGACTTCCACAACGGGCGCTTCTGCTTTGCGTTCGTCCCGATCCGCCGCGATGCCGGGTCCCTGCTGGAGTTGGTGGCTGAAGTGCCGCTTCTCGAATCCACGCGCAAAAGCGAGCGCTTGAGCAACCAAAATGTCCTGCCCGACCAAGGAGGAGACTAACCCCGAATGTCCAGCCCGACCCGTTCCCGCGACATCATCGCCGTCGTAGCCACCGACAAAAAGCATCTCGCCGGCGGCAAAGCGCAAGCGTTCCTCGCCGACTCCGACGAAAATTGCCACAAACTCACGATGGAACTCGCCCGCGCTTTGCAAGGAGAAGTCGTTTCCCTTTCCAACGGCGTCTATCTGATCTTGAGCGTTTGAATTTGTTTGCATCGAAATAAGTAATGAAAGCCTTTTCATCATTAATCACGATGAAATCATTAGCTCAATATCCTTGACTCCATTTAAATCGCCATGCTAAGATACAGATAATTTCCACGACATCTTCACACGACAAACGCGATGAAGGAACCGTCCCCTGATCGCGGCGTTTCAGAGAGCCGGTGGTTGCTGCAAACCGGTACGCCGTTTCGTTGGACTCAGCAATCCTGAGCGTCTCCTTGAATCCCTGTTCGCACGATGTGCGGCAGGTCGTAGAGGCAGTCGATTGACCTCGTTATCGGTCATAGAGGCATCCCCCGTTCTCCCCCGAGACGGTTGGATGCGAACAAGGGTGGCACCACGAAGGAGCTGTAGATCCTCTCGTCCCTTTCCGTTCAGAATCGAGTTCTGCGCGGAAAGGGACGGGAGGATTTTTTTGTTTAGCTTCATTCTAATTCCCACAAAAGGAGTGTTACGAGATGTTCCAAGACCAGACGATCCTCCGAATTCCAGGCCCGACCCCGGTTCCCCCGCAAGTTGAACGTGCCATGGCACGCCCGATGGTCGGCCACCGCAGCGGCGAGTTCTCCGCGCTGTTTGCCCAAACTGCACAGCGTTTGAAATACGTATTCCAGACGGAGCAAGACGTGTACATCCTCGCAGGTTCCGGCACCGCAGGCTTGGAAGTGGCCGTCGCCAACACCGTTCAACCGGGTGACAAAGTGCTCGTCTGCACGGCGGGCAACTTCGGTGATCGGTTCACCAAGATCTGCAAATCGTACGGCGCAAACATCGTAGAAGTAACCGCTCCGTGGGGCGAAGGGATCGACCCCTTGCAAGTCGCCGTGGCGCTCGCAGAACACCCGGATGTCAAAGTCGTTTTCGCCACCCATTGCGAGACCTCGACGGGCGTGCTGCATGACATTCGCGGCATCGCGGCTCAAGTCGGCAAAACGGACGCGATCCTCGTCGTCGATGCGGTCTCTTCGCTGGCTGCCGTGGAACTCCCGATGGACGACTGGGGCTTGGACATCGTCGTGACCGGCTCGCAAAAAGCCCTGATGCTCCCGCCGGGCCTCTGCTTCCTCGCCGCTTCTGCAAAAGCTTGGAACCTGATCGAGAAAAACGAAGCGCCGCGCTTCTATTTCGACCTCCGCTCCTATCGCAAGCAACTGGCGGCCAACACCACTCCGTACACCCCGAGCGTTTCGCTGATCTACGGCCTCGCGGAAGTTCTCGCCCTGATCGAAGGAGAAGGCCTCCCGAAAATCTTCGCCCGCCATCAAAAAATGCAAGCGATGACCCGTGCCGCCATCAAAGCACTTCACTTGCCGCTGTTCACCGAAGACCATGTCGCCTCCCCCACCGTCACGTCGATCGGCAGCAACGGATTCGACGTGGAAGCCGTTCGCAAACATTTGAAAAAAGACTTCAACATCATCGTCGCAGGCGGTCAAGCACATCTCAAAGGCCAAATCTTCCGAATTGGTCACATGGGCTACGCAACGCCGGCCGACATGCTGCAAGTTCTCGCCGCACTTGAAATCGCGTTGCGCAAAGCCGGAGCCGACATCGAACTCGGCCGTGGCGTACGCGCTGCTCAGGAAGTCTATCTGCAAGAACAAGAGGTGACCGCCCATGTCTAAGTATCGCGTTCTCGTCAGTGACCCGATCTCGGAGCAAGGCCTGCAAGCTCTGATCGATTCCCCGCTCGTCGAGTTGGATCTCAAAACCGACCTCACGCCCGCTGAACTGCGTGAGATCATCGGCGAGTACGATGCCCTGCTCGTGCGCAGCCAAACCAAAGTAACGCCTGAAATTCTGGAAGCAGGAAAAAAACTCCGCGCCATCGGCCGCGCCGGAGTTGGCGTTGACAACATCGACGTTCCTGCCGCAACCCGCCACGGCGTCGTCGTCATCAATGCTCCGGACGGCAACACGATCTCGACGTGTGAGCACACGTTCGCAATGATGATGGCGATGGCGCGCAAGATTCCCCAAGCGCACATGAAGCTCAAAAACGGTACGTGGGACCGCAAATCGTTCGTCGGTGTCGAGCTCAACGGCAAAACGCTTGGCGTGCTCGGCTTCGGTCGGATCGGTTCGGAAGTGGCAAAGCGCGCCAAAGCGTTTGGCATGAACGTTCTCGCCTATGACCCGTTCCTGACTCGTGAACGTGCGGAGAGCCTCGGCGTGCGCATGTCCACCGTCGATGAGATCGTGGAAGGCTCCGACTTCATCACCGTCCACACTCCGCTGACCAAAGACACCAAGCATCTCCTCAGCCGCGACCAGTTCGCCCGCATGCGCGACGGTGTGCGCATCTTGAACTGTGCGCGCGGAGGGATCATTGATGAAAAAGCCCTCGCCGAAGCGCTGGAGAACGGCAAGGTCGCGGCTGCGGCCCTTGACGTTTTTGAAGAAGAGCCGCCGCATGGCAATCCGTTGATCGACATGCACAACGTCGTTGTCACCCCGCACTTGGGCGCTTCGACGGAGGAAGCGCAAATCAACGTCGCGATTGACGTGGCGAAGGAACTCTTGAACATCTTGCAAGGTCTTCCGTTCCGCAACGCGGTGAACCTGCCGTCGCTGTCCAACGACACGTTGCGCACCTTGGAACCGTACTTGACGTTGGCTGAAAAGCTCGGTTCTTTGGCGGCCAACTTGGCGGTGGACAGCGTGCGCAAGATCGAGATCGGGTTCTACGGGACGCTGGCTGAGCAGCAAACGGAACCGCTGACCCGCAGTTTCTTGAAAGGCATGCTCTCCTACTACCACGGTGACGAAGTTAACTACGTCAACGCGCCGTTCCTCGCGGAGCAAAGCCAAATTCAATTGAAGGAAACGAAAGCGTCGCGCCATGATACGTACAACGAGTTGCTGAAAGTGACCGTCGTTACCGAGAACACCACCATCACGGTCGCCGGCACGCACAAAGCCTCGCTTGGCTCCCGCATCGTGCAGATCGGCGAATTCAAAGTCGATCTCGAACCGCAAGGCACTCTGATCCTCGCCGAGAACCGTGACCAGCCGGGCATGATCGGCAAAGTCGGCACGATCCTCGGCGAAGGCGGCGTCAACATCGACTCCATGAAAGTCGGCAAGCTTGAAAACGGCATCGCCCTCATGGTGCTCGCCGTCGACCGCGCTCCGGATGAAGAAACTTGCCGCACGATCGAAGCGTTGGAAGGCATCTTCAGCGTTCGAGACGTGACCCTGTAAGCAAAAAAAGCCCTCTCACACGCCCAAGCAGGCGTGTAAGAGGGCTTTTTTTCTAAAAACGGATCATTCCCCCGCCGCCTTGCAGCAGGTCCGTCTGGTCATTCACCGCCCAGTTGTTCTTGCGCTCGTGCCCAATCGTCGTCTCCGGACCATGCCCGCAGAACACCACGGTCTCCTCCGGCAACGTGTACAATTGCTCCCGAATGCTCTTGACCAACTGCGCCGTATCTCCTCCCGGCATATCGGTCCGCCCGATGCCGTTGTTGAACAGCGTGTCGCCCGCGAACACCATCCCCTCGGTCACATACACCACATGACCCGGCGTGTGCCCCGGCGTAAAACGGACTTCAAACTCCGTATCGCCCAATTTCAAAAGATCCCCCGCCGCGACAAAACGATCGGCCGCCGGACCCGTGATCGGTTCGAAATACTCGGTGTAACGCCCCGACCCGTTCAACATCGGATCGGTCATCCAATCCTTCTCAATCTCATGAACCAACACCGGAGCCCCTGTCGCTTCCTTGAGCTCGCCAACCCCTGCGATGTGATCCAAATGCGCGTGCGTCAACCAGATGCCGATCACCTTGAGCCCTTGCTCCTCAATGGCGGAAAGCAATGCATCCGGGTCCTGACCGGGGTCGATGACGACCGCTTGCTTGCTTCCTTCATCGACCAGCAGATAGCCGTTCGTCTGAAACATCCCCAACGCAAAAATTTGTACCTGCATCCTATGTACACTCCCTTTTTCCAAAGCACGTTCCTCTGTGCTTGTCACTACACTCATTCTAACACAAAAGGAAAAAGACACCGCCCCTAGCAGTGCCCTCTCCCATTTTCACCCTATTGAGTACGAAGAACCCTTAATAACTCCAGAACCCATACAGGTCCGCTACAGGTACGCCCAAAGCACTTGCGATGCAATCGAGTTTCGTGGCGTGCGCCCCACGCGTGCCCGATTCGATTGCATAGATATAAGATTGCGAAACCCCAGCGCGATCCGCCAATTCCTTGACCGACAGACCTGTTTGCTTCCGCAGTTTTTTCAACTGCATCCCAATGGTTAAATCACTCATACTTCATACCCCTTCCCATCCCCAGTTACAAAGATCAATAACGTGTTTGATCTATACTTATTTTATAACATATTGTGTCGACGTTTTGGGGGATTTACTTTAATTAAAACACCATCGACAATTTTCGACAAATTTCTACTTTATTGAGACGGCCCATCTAGGATTCGAGGGAAAATTCTGTTACACTACCTAATACGAAGCCATATTCTTGGGGGTAGCATTGTGCAACCATGGAAACAACGTCAAGCCGTCCAAATTGGACGCAACATCCGAGACCGTCGAAAGGAACTCGGGTTGACGCAGGGTGATCTGGCGAAGGATCTCTTCTCCATTCAATC
This sequence comes from Tumebacillus amylolyticus, assembly GCF_016722965.1. Lineage (NCBI taxonomy): Bacteria > Bacillati > Bacillota > Bacilli > Caryophanales > Alicyclobacillaceae > Tumebacillus > Tumebacillus amylolyticus. The sequence continues at coordinate 139,252 of NZ_JAEQNB010000004.1, read as the reverse complement.
GATCTCGCTCATCGAGCGCGGCAAGTTGAAGGTAACGCCGGAAACACTCTCGCACTTGGCGGAGCGCTTGCAGTGCAGCGTGGACGATCTGTTGGTCATGCACGATCTTCAGGATGACTGGCTGGAAGAACTCCTCCAACTCGTCATTTCGCACCGTTCGAACAACCAATTCCCGGAAGCCACGGAAACAGCCCACACCCTTTATTCAGAAGCACTCACCAAGAACAGCGCCAAATATCTGGTCGAAAGTACGTATTATCTCTGCGTCCTCTACAACGCAAGCGGAAAGTATGGGGTCTCCACCGAGTGGGGCCGTGAGACGTTACGGCTGCATCAGGAGGACGGGAACCATCTCTTGCTCGACAAGATCTTAAACATCTACGCCACGATGGGGAACAACTACTACGCCCTCGGCCAAGTCTGGGACTCCTATGACCTGCTTCGCGAAGCAGAACGTTTGGTCGATGCCACGCAGGACACCTCTGTACAAGCCGGCCGGCTCTATTATCACCTCGCGATCATCAACCAGATGCTCCGCAAGTGGGAGGGCTGCATCTGGTATTGCGAACGCTCGTTGCCGATCTTCGAACAGCATGACATGATCATCAACATCGGACGGACGCAGATGATGCTCGGAAACGCCTACATGAACCAGAGCCGTTATGACAAAGCGCACTTTCATCTGGAGCGCTCCATTCGCATCTTGAGCCAAACCTCCGACATCGGGTCGCTCGGTCGCTGCTACCACAACCTCGGCGAATTGGAATTCCGGATGAAACAGTTCGACAAGGCGCGCAAAAGCTACGCCCGCTCGATCAAACTCAAGCGTCAAGTCAAAGACAGCGACGGCGTGTTGAACTCGATCCGTGCGCTCGCCAAAGTCTTGCTCGAAGAAGGCCAATTGTCCGAAGCCAAGCAACATTTGGAGGAAGCGATGAAAGCCGCTCGTGACAAGGACAACTCGTTGCATATCGCCCACACGTGGCGGCAACTGGGAGACGTTGCGCTTGTCGAAGGCCGTGGAGAGGAATTTGTCGCGTTCTATGAGAAAGCCATCGATCTGTATGAAAAGTTGGGTTGTTCCACTGAATTGGCGGAAAGTGCGGAGAAGTTAGGAGAATTCTATCTGGAAAAAGGCAGGGAGCCACAAGCAGTCCCTTACCTGCAGAAAGCGCTTCGCAATTATCGAAAGCTCTTGACCAATAGCTAGAGGGGGAAATCGTTATGAAAAAAAGTCTCTGCATCCTCGCACTGATCGGGCTCTTTGTGACTGCACTCGTCCCGGCGCCGGCACCGGCTGACAACGAACCGCCGTACTGGATGACGTGCCCCACCTCGACAACCACAACCACAACCACAACGCCGACTACAGACGGGACCACCACGACCGAACCTACGGACACCACCACCACCACAGATACGTCGACGACAACCACCTGCCCGGAACAGCCCCCGACCACCCCGTAAGCAAGCACGAAGTCAAAAAAGGAGACGTCCGCGCGTGCGGTCCGTCTCCTTTTTCGTGCAATCAGTAGAGTTAGGTGAGCGTTACGAGGGTCCGCTCGTGTTGAGAGAATGTGACGATCTGCTTGTAGCCGACACTCTGGATGTACTCGACAGCGCGATCATAATCGGCTCCGACGTCCTCCGGGCGGTGGGCGTCAGAGTTCAAGACGATCGGCACCCGCTCCGCAAAGCAAGCGCGCAGGAAATTCGGGGCCGGGTAGACTTTGTTCACCGGCTTCCTCCACCCGGCCGTTGAGACTTCGATCACCTGATCGTTGGTGGCAAACGACTTCGCCAGACGCTCGTACCAGCGTTGCAAGAACACCGCATCGTCCGGTTCGTGACCGTATACCTTGATCACATCGGGGTGCCCGACGAAATCGAACATCCGAGAGTCGGAGAGTTGCAGCAGAATTTCGAAATACTCGCGGTACGCGTCCTTCACGTCCCAGTCGTTCCATTGCGCCAAGTACTGCGGCGTGTCAAACCCAAAGTCTTCGCCGATCCAGTGAATCGAGCCGATCACATAATCGAACGGATAGCTCTTGATAAAGTCCCGCATCTCGGCATCGCGGCCGGGGATGTAGTCGAGCTCGAGGCCAAACTTGACGTTGTGCCCCGCTTTCTTCGCGTCCTTGAACATCTGCATGTACTCGTCCAGGTCTTCCGTCCGCCGCTCGTCTGTCCACGCGTTGTGAAACAGTGGGCGAGTCTGAGCAAATCGGTACCCGTGTTCCGAGATCCCCAGTTCTCCCACACCGCGTTCGCTTGCTGTGCGAATGAATTCCTCAAGCCATTCCACCGTATACGGACCGCGTTCCGTATGTACGTGGTAATCGGTTCTCATCTCTCCCACTCACCTTTCCTCAGCTCTACTTTGTGCTATTCAATCATCATGTCCATCGGTGAGGACGCATTCGCATAGCGTTTCTTGGCGATACGACCTGCCAAGAACCCTTTGCGACCCGCTTCGATGGCGAGCTTCATCGCTTCCGCCATCAACACCGGGTTTTTCGCGCCGGCAACTGCCGTGTTCAACAGCACCGCATCTGCGCCCAATTCCATCGCGGCGGCGACGTCAGCCGGAGAGCCGACGCCTGCGTCGACGATGACCGGGACTTTCGCTTCTTCGATGATGAACGACAGATAGTGCGGGTTCAACAGACCAAGGCCCGAACCGATCGGAGACGCGCCCGGCATGATCGCCGCAGCGCCCGCTTCCACCAAGTGACGCGCCAGAATCGGGTCGTCCGAAGTGTACGGCAAGACGGTGAAGCCTTCCTTGACGAGCATCTCCGTCGCTTTCAAAGTGCCGATCGGGTCCGGCAACAACGTGCGCATGTCCCCGATGACTTCGACTTTGATCATGTCGCACAGTCCGGATGCTTTCGCCAGACGGGCGATCCGAACCGCTTCCTCCGCAGTTTGAGCACCGGCGGTGTTCGGGAGCAAGGTGTACTTTTTGAGATCAAGTCGTTCCAAGAAGTTCGGGTTGTCCGGGTTGTCGATGTTCAGACGACGGATGGCAAACGTCAGCACTTCCGTTTCCGAAGCATCAACCGCCTGTTGTTGGACATCCAAGTCTGAGAACTTGCCGGTTCCAAGCAACAGTCGGGATTTGAACGTGTACGAGCCAATTTTGAGATGTTCTTCAGCCATGCTGTTTCGACACTCCTTCTATGTACAAAAAAAGTTATTTAGCAGCCGCCGCCGACGAAATGGACGATCTCGATCTTGTCCCCGTCGGACACAGCCGTTTCTGCATACAGCTCACGGGGGATGATGTTCAAGTTGTGCTCAATGACGATGATGCGCTCGTTCAAGCCGAAGTGCCCCACCACGTCTGCAAGCGTGGTCAGGTTGTCCACTTCGCGCTCTTGACCGTTAATGATCAGCTTCATGCCCGGTTCCCCCTCTCTCTGTCCACGATCCCGCGAATCACACGTGCCGCAGTTTCCACATCTTCAGCTCCGACCACAGCGGAAATAACCGCTACGGAGTTCGCGCCGTTGCGAATGATCTCGGCGGTGTCTTCTGCCTTGATTCCACCAATCGCCACGATGGGGAGTTGCACCGCTCGTCGTACGGCCAGCACGCCCGCCGGTCCGACGACCGGGTCGGTGTCGAGCTTCGTCTGCGTCGGTTTCATCGGTCCGAGGCCGATGTAGTCGGCTCCGGCACGTTCCGCCGCCAGCGCTTCCTCGACGTTGTGCGTGGAGACTCCGACGATCTTGCCCGCGCCCAAGATCTCGCGCGCCACTTCGATCGGCAGGTCGCCTTGACCGAGATGGACGCCGTCCGCATCGACCGCTTTCGCCACGTCGATCCGGTCGTTGATGATCAAGTTTACGCCCGCCTCACGAGTCAAGCGGCGCAACACATGTCCGGCTTCCAACAGTTGACGCCCGGTATAGTCCTTCTCGCGCAATTGGATGCAATCGGCACCGCCGCGAATGGCGGCCGCGATCACATCTTCCAACGAGCGTCCCTTGTAAAACGCATGACCCGTTATCACATAGAGTCTTGTATCCATTGTACCCCAAGCCTCGCTCTTTGTCCGTCATATCACATACAAAAAACCGTCTCCTCATACTTGGAGACGGACATTTCAGCACTCCCATCCTACCATAGCTCCCTACCTCTGACAAGATTTAGTGCACGGTGGGAACTTCCTCCAGCGTGAACCCGATCACTTGGTCGGCAAACAGGGTCAACTGTGGCATCGAGACCGATTCTTGTCCCCCTTGAGTGAGCACGACGTTCTTCAAGGACAAGATCGGGGCTGTGTCGATGATTTCGAGTTGCTTTTCTTGCTCTTCCAACGTGCGTAACATCTCGCTTCGCAAGTGCGTGACCATCGAGGAGACGTCCGGGGTCAATCGCCCGTTCTCCGCCTCGTGAAACGACTCCGCGTACGAAGATTGAATCTCCTGCAGTTCACCTGCAATCCGTCCGTATGCCGTCAAGATCGTCACGCGGGGTTGACCGCCCTGCGCTTGCAAGCGGGCGACGGCGTTGTCGAGCGCCTGCAGGGTCAGCCATTTCAGCGAGATGCGCTTCTCCATCGCCTTAGGCAATGTGGAAGGGGGCTGGTTCTTGTCCTTGCTCTTGTCTTGGCTTTTGTCAACATTCGGCATTAGGCGCAACTCCTTTTCGCCTAGTATGCCCCGTTCAGCGTGACACAGCCGCCGCGACGACGGTATTGATCGGAATCCGCTTCTCAACAGCTCCGATATAGACCAGTCCGAGAATTCCAAATACACACAAAAACATTGCAAGTTGTTTCATCAAAAGCCAAAACACCTCCCCTCCACACATTTTACAGACAACGAAGCATTTGTAAAGTGTGTGGGCGGAGGTGTTTTTTGGGGTGTACCCTGAGGGAGTTTAGAGCTTTTCTTTGCCCAACAAGCGGGCGTGTTCGATTTTCAAGCATTTGTCCATCACGACGGTAATTCCGGCTTCCTGTGCTCGCTTGGCCGCCGCTTCATCGGCAATCTCCAATTGCGCCCACACCACTTTTGCTTTGATTTGGATCGCTTGTTCGACGATCTCCATCAATTCATGACTGCGACGGAACACGTTGACGATGTCGACGTTTCCTTCTACATCCAGCAAACTTTTGTGCGACTTGCGACCGAGCACGGAGTCGAGATTCGGATTGATCGGGATGAGTTCATACCCTTGCGATTGCAGATACTCTGCCACTTTGTGGGACGGTTTGGTCACTTCGCCGGACAGACCGACCACCGCGATGTCTTTGCTTCTTTTGAGGACGTTGACCAGTTCTTCATCCGTCGGATTTTGGAAATTGGACATGTGACAACACTCCTTTTTTCGACAATTTTCTATAATATTTAGAATTGTTCCACGTGGAAACACAATTTATTGGAGGTATTTCACTCCGTACCTGCCCTTGTTGGTTCGGTAAATGCCTACAAACGACGGGGAGGTGTACCCGTTGCTCCACCAATCTTGACGAAAACGGTCGGCGAGACAACCGGCTTGGAACTTCGTGTCGAACAGTTTGCCATAATACACCCAACTCATGCTTGTTTTGATCTCCTTTCCAAACGCTTCTATAGTCAAGAATTACCCGATATCGTTCCTTTCATGCTGGGCACACTACCGACAAGGAGGGGTGCCGACTATGAAAATCTCTCGACTACTCCCTGTAGCTCTGTCGCTCGTCCTCGCGACGGGTCTTACAGGTTGCAGCCAAAAAATTCTCCCGCAAGCTTTGCAAAAAGACACGCCAAACCAACGCACGTCCGAAGGCGTGCAAAACCAGCAGGCCGACAAATCATCGCCTGCCGAGAAAAACCCGAACAAAGCGCAAGTCTCGGAGATCCGCAAGCCGGACTACTCCCTGCGCGCACCGAAGATCGCCGACTACAACACGTCTGCCGGCAAGACGCTGACTCAACAAGCCAACGAAATCTCGAACGTCGTCACGCGCATCAACGGTGTAGAACGTGCAGCCGTGCTCTTGACCGGTAAAACGGCGCTGGTCGGGATCGACCTCGCCGACAATATCACCGGCTCGAAGATCGACACGATCAAGTTTTCCGTCAAGGAAGCGGCGGAGCGCACCGGCAAGGGATACCGAGCCATCGTCTCCTCCGACATCGACACCATCACCCGCACGCGTGAGTTGATCAACGCCGCACGAGCGGGCAAACCGATCACCGGCCTCAGCGACGAGATTGCCGACATCGTCTCGCGCCTGCTCCCGGAGATGTAAAAAAAAAGCGGTGTTCCCACTCCTGTGGGACACCGCTTTTTTAGCCGTTGTAGCGTGGCAGGAGGACATTGAACGTCGTCCCCTTGCCCACTTCGCTCTCCACGACGATGTCGCCGTGGTGGCTTTTGACAATGTTGTGCGTGATGGCAAGACCCAAGCCCGTGCCGCCCTTGCTGCGGGTGCGGGCTTTGTCGACTTTGTAAAAACGTTCAAAGACAAACGGCAGGTCCTCTTGCGGGATGCCTTCGCCCGTGTCTTTGACGGCGATGCGAATCAGCGTGTCGTCCGCCGTCACATCAAGCGTCAAACGACCACCGGACGGCGTGTGACGAAATGCGTTGTCCACGAGGTTCGTAAACACTTGCTCCAAGCGATCCGGATCACCGTAGACCAGCATGGGCAGTTTCGATTCATCGATGTGCAAGTCAAGCCCTACGCCCCGCTCGTTGGAGACGGTGGCAAACTTGCGTCCGACACGGCGGATGAGGTTCGCCATGTCGAGCTCCTCCTCCGACATCTGAAACTGTCCGGATTCCAGTTGGGCGAGGTCGAGCAGGTCGTTGACGAGACGGCGCATGCGGTGCGTCTCGTCGAGGATGATCTGCGTCAATTCCTGCCGTTGTTCAGGGTCGTCCCCAAACTCGTCGAGCAACGCTTCCGAATACCCCTGCATCATCGCCAGCGGCGTGCGCAGTTCGTGCGAGACGTTGGCGATGAAGTCCTTGCGCATCTTGTCGAGCGTGCGTTCTTCGGTGACGTCGCGCAGGACGGCGACGACCCCGCGGAGGGTGTCGCCGTCTTTTTCATAGAGCGGTGCCATCGTGATGAGCAAGACGCGGCCTTGCCAGTGCAATTCGTCCAGCAGGATTTGGCGGTTTTTCATCACGGATTGTTCGAAATCGTAGAGGTCGCGCGGCAAGGTCTTGCCTGACGGGTCCCCCGTCTCGACCAACCATTGCCCGCGAATCATCCGACGAGCTTGCGGGTTGGCAAGCGTAATCGCACCGTTGAGGTCTGCCGAGATGACACCGTCGCTCATCGACGTGATGATCGACGCGAGCTGTTCCTTTTCCCGCTCGAGGTTGTCGATGTTCTCCTCCAACTTGTACGCCAGCGTGTTCAGAGATTGACCGAGCATCCCGACCTCGTCTTGGGTGACGACTTGCACTTTGCCGTGAAAGTCACCCTCCATCATCTGCTTGGCGACTTTGTTCATCTGCAGCAGCGGGTTGGAGAGGTTTTTGGAGACGACGAAGGCAAGACCTGTCGCCAGCACAACCCCGAGGCCCGCCGAGAAGAACAGCAGTTCACGAAGTTTTCCGACCGCTTGGGCCGCATGAATGGGCTGGACGACGAACAAGAGCCCGACGACCTCTCCTCGCACGATCAACGGTTGAAGCACCCAGAACGAATCTTCGGTTTTGTCCAGCTTCGGCTCCCAGTACGGCGATTTGCCACGCTGGATGACCGCCTGGCCGGAGACCAAAATCTTGAGGTCTTCCGGCTTCAGATGGGCGATGAGCGTCTCGCTGGACGGCGGGTCGATCTGCATCGGTTTTTCTGCATTCTCTTCCACCGCCAGCTCGTTGATGATCAACGTTGCTTCCGTTTGCGAATAGCCGGGGTTGGTGAGGACTTCCGCCATGTGCGCCATGCGCTCGTCGAGGCGGTCCTCCTCCGATTTCAAGAAGTAGTTGTCGAAAAGTTGCTCCAAGAAGATCGAGAGCAAAAGCAGCACAACGATGAACAGCGAGATAATCGTCAGCCAGATCTTGGCGACGACGCTGTTGCGAATCACTCCGACACCTCGAACTTATAGCCGACGCCCCAGACGGTGACGATCATCGAAGCGGCGCGCTCCGAAGCTTTGCCCAATTTCTCGCGCAAACGCTTGATGTGCGTATCGACGGTGCGTTGGTCGCCGTAGAACTGGTAGTTCCAGACGTCGCGCAACAGCTCTTCGCGGGAGAACACTTTCTCCGGACGCTGTGCCAAGTAGCAGAGCAGTTCGTACTCTTTCGGTGTCAGCGAGACTTCCTCGCCCTCGCAAACCACGCGGCGGGAGTCCATGTTGATGGTCAGGCCTTTGAAGGTCAGAACGCTGGAAATCGCGGCGGGTGTTTCTTTTTCCCCGATTTGGGTCGCCATGGAGCGTTTAAGCAGAGATTTGACGCGCATGACGAGTTCACGCGGTGAGAACGGTTTGACGACATAATCGTCCGCGCCGAGTTCAAACCCGTGGATGCGGTTCATCTCATCGCCGGACGCGGTCAACATGATGATCGGCACATCCTTGCCTTGCTGGCGAAGTTGAGCGCAGATGTCACGACCGTCAAGGCTTGGCAGCATGAGGTCGAGGATGATCAAGTCGTAGTGGTTTTCCAGTGCCATGTCGAGCGCCACTTGGCCGTCCTCGGCTTCTTCGACATCCAGTGCGTTGCGCTCCAAGTACATGCGCACGAGCCGGCGGATGCGATCTTCGTCGTCGACAATGAGGATTTTCGGATTTTGTTCCATTCAGACGCACTCTCCTCTTTTATACAACACAAGCCACCGCGTGCGGTGACTTGTGTTTTTTCTATCACTTAGGCTTTTGCGTAGGAGTGCAGGCCGGAGATGACCAAGTTGACACCGACCAGCAAGAACAGGATGACGACAAACCCAACGACAGCCATCCATGCGGTTTTCTTGCCTTCCCAGCCGCGTTGCAGGCGGAAGTGCAAGTACGCCGTGTAGTACAACCAGGTGATGAGAGCCCAGGTTTCCTTGGGGTCCCAAGACCAGTAGGAACCCCATGCTTCTTGGGCCCAGATCATCGCGAACACCAGCGCCCCGAGGGTGAAGACCGGATAGCCGATCGCAACGGCACGGTAGGACAATTCGTCCAGCATGTCCGCGTCGAGACCGCGCACCCACTTCTGAATCACCATCGAGATCGGCTTGCGAGCCAGCAGGCGAAGCAGTCCGTAGAGGATCAGCGACGCGATGATCGTGACGAGGATGGTGTTGAGCTGCTGACCTGCGTCAGCTGCATGCATCCAAGCCGGTGCATCGAAGAACGGAAGCGGCAGGCCGAGGAAATGAGTCGCCGTGCCAAGTTCCGTACCCGACGTCCCGATGAACGGCGGCAGATGGTAGAGCAAGTCGCCCATCGTGCCGGTCAGGTTGACTTCATAACCTGCCGCACGGAAACCAAGCGAGGTGGCGACGAACGACAGCAAGGCGAAGAACAGATAGACGGTGAATTCCAAGAACTTCGCGGTGCGCGAGTTCTTGGTGAGATCGCTCGTCACCAACAGGTACATGAGCCCTGCTGCAAAGGAGATCGTCAAAATCCCTTCGCCGAGTGCGGCGGTGGTGACGTGGATGTTCAGCCAGTACGATTGCAGAGCCGGGATCAGCGGCTTGGAATCGCGCGGGAAAACGGATGCGTACGCGAGGATAACCAGTCCGATCGGAGCGACGAATGCGCCGAGCACCGGAACTTTGTAAAACGCGTTGATGATAACAAAAGCGAGCATGATCGTAAACGCCCAGAAGCTCATGTATTCGAACATGTTCGAGACCGGCGTATACCCGCCGTAAATTCCTCGAGTGGCAATCGCAAGCGCTTGCGTGACCACCCCGATGATGATGACGATGTAGCCCCACTTCGTCCAAAATGTCGCCAGAGCGGCCGACTGGGCTTTCATCTTGCGTCCCGTCAAACCGACGACGTATAGAATGGTAGCGGCCAAGTACGAGAAAAAGGCCGTTCCGAAAAAGATACTCGATAACTGCATCATGACTGTTGTGGCTCCTCCTTTCTCTTCTGCGACACCGGTTCGATGCCGAGCGGCACCAGCACTTTGTTGAGTTCGCCGGTTATGCCGAGCCAATTCTTGTTCGTAGTTGCCCCGATGTGCAGGACGCCCTCTTCCAGTCTAGCCCAAACACGGCGATGTTGGAAGTAGAATGCGAGGACGAGGCCATAGAGAGCGATGATGAGGCCCGGGAAGACGATCGGCCACCAACCAAGGTCGCGTTCGATCTTGAGGCCGGTCATATGGAACAGGTCCACATCTTTGAATTGCAGGTCAAAGCGGTAATCTTGGCCGAGCATCTGTTTGACGAACGGTCCGGCCAGCGGAAGCATCCACTGACGAGCCGGTTCTGTTTGATCCGGGCCGGTGATGTCAAACTGAATGCCGGGGTTGTACGGGTCGCGCGAATTTGTGAACACGCCCTTCTCCGGGTCGATCTTGATGTCCGGGAAGTAGTTCGTCATCGTCAGGGTGTAATCCCCGACTTTGTATTCACGCTTGGGATCGTTGAAATCCAGAACGAAAGTGCCGAGTGGTTTGTTGTTGTTCTTGGTATCGAGCAACTCAATCGTACCCGTGCGGAACATCGGTTGCGGGTCGTAACTGTTCTGGTAGATGTTCGTGTGCTTGTACGTCAGATAGTCGTTGACGGCGAGGTGCTTGGCAGCCGTCTGCTTTCCGTCTTCGAACACGACGGCGTCCGTTTCGAATTTCTTGGCGCGCGTCTGTTCTTTGTCGTAGAACTCCAGCGTGAAGCCGTTGTTCTGAACGGAAAAGCCGAGGTCGCCGACCGCTTTGGTCTCGCCCTCTTTGAGCCAGATCATGTCGGTGTAGTACCAGCCCGGAATCAGGCGGGAGAACACACCGAGGATCGTGATGATCAGACCCAAGTGGATGACGTAGGCGCCAAAGCGTGCGAGGCGCCCTTTTTCCGCCATCAGGGCTCCGTCTTCACGGCGGACTTTGTAGCGGCGTTTTTTCAATTTGGCGGCCAGTTCATCGAGTTTGACTTGCGCTTCCGGACCCTCTACATGGGTGTAGAGGCGGTCGCCTTTGATCCCGATGACTTTGCGGGCGACAGGTTGTCTTTTCAACGACTTGTAGAGCGGAATCCCGCGGTCGATGGAAACGATGATCAGGGAAATGAAGAGCATCAAGACCAGCGTCAGATACCACCACGAATTGAACGTGTCCGCCAGACCGATCCGGTAGTAGAAATCGCCGAGTTTGCCGTATGTGTCATAGTAATAAAATTCCGGGTTGGGACTGGGGATCGCATTGGTCTGCGGGTAGATCGTGCCCAGTACAGAGCCGACGGCCAGCAGGACAATGATCGTGACCCCCACTTTGACGGAAGCAAAAAAGTCCCAAATCCCGTCAAAAACGGAGCGTTTCTTCCCGTTGTTCACTTCTGCGTCATCCCCCGGTTCCAGCAAGGAGCGGTTTGACGTTGTCCTCGATAAACGGGAGCGTCATCGGGGCCTCGGCTTTTGCCTGCAGAATTCCGTTCTGATCGATGAAGAACGAAGTCGGGATCGGCTTGACTTTGTAGGTCTGAACGGCGAGCTTGCCATCCTTGTCCATGAGGATCGGGAAGGTCATGCCCATGTTGTCAGCAAAGCCCTTGATCGAGACGTTGTTCTCTTGCAGGTTCGCGCCGAGTACCACCAGTCCTTGGTCTTTGTAAGTTTCGTATGCTTTTTCAATATCCGGCATCTCTTGGCGGCACGGCTCACACCAAGACGCCCAGAAGTTGAGCAGCACGACTTTCCCTTTGTAATCGGAAAGTTGGACTTTGTGTCCATCCAACGTCTCAAGTTGAAAATCGGGTGCGGCTTGTCCGACTTCGAGCACGGTGGGTTCTTTTTTGGTAAAGGCAAACACCGAGTACATGATCCCGATGGCCGCCACCAACAACACGAGGATCGTGATGTTTCTGGAAAGATTCGATCGTGTAGACATGAATGACACCTCTTGTTTCTCTAATACACCCGGATCTAATTATACAGGAAGGCATGCATTTCCCGAGCGACAGGAAGTGACATTTTTATGAATTGCGAGCATGAAAGAAGCCTCTCCATAGATAGGATCGGCTTCCGGAATTCATTATTGCGCGGCGTTTTGGAACGTCTGCTCCACGAACGAGCGGAATTGTTCTTGGTATGTGGTCAGAGGACGGCCTTTCTCCAAAGCGTCGGTGTACCCGCTGAGGTATTGGACAGCGCGCGGCTCAGCGGTCAAACGGCAGCTTTTGATCGTCGAGTCGAGTGTGAAGACTTTGCGACGCACAAGTTGCTCATCCGATGGAGTCAGGGCATGGTTGGGGTCTGTCGTGATCCCCACAAACGCATCCGGGCCGACCACAAGCACAGCCGCCCCCTTGACCGCCGGGATCGACTCCAATTCATACGCCAAACCGTGTGCCGAACGCGTCGTAACGCCGGATTGCGAAACACGAAGGTCGGTGACGACCTGCCGATGAGCGGCCGGAGCTTGGTAAGCTCCGTACGCGTTCATGCCTTTGTCCGAACGGGTTTCGTTCGTTTCGCGCGGTCCCGCACTCGAACTCGGGGCGCAACCGGCCACGAGACCGGCGGATATGCCAAGGCAGAGCACCGCTTGCATGATGGATTTCATGGTGAGCCCTCCTAATGGAACCAGTGTTTGTCCCATAGGATGCCCGCATTGTTAGTTTTGAATCCCGGCGACGGCGTACAGGCGCTCGATTTCCATCGGGGTCAGTTCCCGATACTCTCCGTAGCGCATGCGCCCGATTTTGAGAAACGCCAACTGGGTGCGCATCAGCGATTTCACAGGATGACCGACCGCTTCGCACATGCGGCGAACTTGGCGGTTGCGGCCTTCGTGGATCGTGAGTTCGATGTGCGACTCCAGCTCCCCTTTTTCCAACAGGCGGACTTTCGCCGGCGCGGTCATGCCGTCCTCCAATTCGATGCCGTTGGTGAGCGCTTTGATCGCGTCCGGCTTCACGTTGCCTTTCACCCACGCCTTGTACACTTTGTTGATCTCGCGGCTTGGGTGCATCAGGCCGTTCGCCAAGGCACCGTCATTGGTCAAAATCAACAGACCTGCCGTGTCGAGGTCGAGACGTCCGACCGGGTAGATGCGTTCCGGCACGTCGATCAGTTCGATGACGGTTTGGCGGCCCTGCGGATCGGACGCGGTGGTGACGACGCCGCGGGGCTTGTTCAAGAGTATGTAGACTTTCTTCTCAGACGAGATCGATTGGCCGTTGACTTCGATATGGTCTTCCAGCGGATTGACTTTGGTACCGAGTTCGGTCACCACTTGTCCATTGACTGTTACGTCTCCTGCCAAGATGATCTCTTCGCACTTGCGACGCGAAGCCACACCGGCTTGGGCCAAGACTTTTTGCAAACGTTCTTCCATCGGGACACCCCCATGCTGATACTTCGAGAGTTCATTATGCAGGAAGTGGCTGGGAAAAGCAAATACCCCTCACTAGGCCCTAGTGAGGGGGGCGTCCGACGCGGACTTTGAGGTCCATCCAAGGAAATTCTTCGCCCGGACAGGTGTCGCCGTGGGCAATCATCGCTTGCGGATCAAACTCGAACAGCGAGGCGAGACGAATCGCGAGCTTCACCAAACAAAACATCTGCTCCCGGACTTTGGGATACTCCCCCGTCTGAATGGGTCGCGAAAAATCCCCTTCCACGCAGACATGCAAATAGTCGTCGTCGGTGAAGTCGTTGGACGGCGTCACGAGTCCGTCACGACTGACAAAGAAATCATACCCTGACTTTCTCAGAGTCGGACAGCTGGAATCATGCAACACGATGCCCGAGAACTTCATGTGCTCCCGCCCCCTTGCGTATCCACATCCTATGCAGGAGGAAGGAGTTTTGGTTACCCGAAAATCCAGTGTGTCACAAACAGCGCCGCAATGACGGAGGCGAGGTCGGCGAGCAGGCCGACTTTTACCGCGTACCGGGCTTTGCGGATGCCCACAGAGCCGAAGTAGACGGTCAGAACGTAGAGAGTCGTGTCAGACGCGCCCTGCATCGTCGACGCGAGACGACCGAGGAACGAGTCCGGCCCGTGCGCTTGGAAGATGTCGGTCATGATCGCCATGCTGCCAGACCCGGAGATCGAGCGCAAGAGCGCCATCGGCAGAAATTCCGGCGGTACGCCAAGCGGTTGCAACAGCGGGTTGAGGAGCTTGATCAAATACTCCATCGCCCCCGACTCGCGGAACACGGTGACGGCGACCAGCATCCCGACCAAGTGCGGCAAAAGTTTGATGACGGTGCCGAAGCCTCCCTTGGCCCCGTCGATGAACGTATCGTAGACCGGAACTTTTTTGATCAAGAACGCGTAGGTCGGGATGAAGGCGATGATCAAAGGCAACGACCAAGACGCGAACCATTGCACGACTTGCATCATTCTTGCCACCCGCCCTTGCGCCGTTCACGAGCCCGGAAGTAGCGGTCGAGAAAAACGGCGGTGGTCGTCGCGAGGAACGTCGCCAACAGCGTGGTGATGACGATCTCCGTCGGACGTGCCGAGCCGTATTGCAAACGCAGACCGATGACGGTCGCGGGGATGATCGTAAGTCCTGAGGTGTTGATGGCAAGCAGGGTACACATCGCGTCGGAGGCGCGGTCTTTGTGCGGGTTGAGTTCTTGCAGTTGTTGCATCGCTTTTAAACCGAGCGGTGTCGCGGCCGACCCGAGCCCGAGCATGTTGGCGCTCATGTTGGCGACGATCGAGCCCATCGCCGGGTGGTTTTTGGGCACCGAAGGGTACAAAAAGCGGGCCAGCGGGTAGATCAGTTTGGCGAGGGATTGGACGAGGCCCGCCGCTTCCGCGACCCTCATCAATCCCATCCAGAACACGACGATGCTAAGCAACCCGGCACAGACGACCACACCCTGCTTGGCCCCGTTGAGCACCGCTTCGGTCACGACGTCGATCCGGCCGTTGAGGGCGGCCACGATGATGCCCGTGACGAGCAAAATCAACCAGATCGCGTTGATCATGGAGACTCCCCCTCCCTCGTCAGTTGCGGATCATGCCGCTGAAAAACTGCTTGAATCGTTCCCAATAGGTTTTCTCCCGCACGTCTTTGGCGGCGACGAGCGGCACGACGCCGAGCAACTTGTCTTCGTAGTAGATTTTCATCTCGCCGACTTTCTCCCCGCCGACGACGGGCGCTTGCAGATGATCGTCCAGCTTCATCTCCGTGCGCAATTTGTCCTGTTCGTTTTTGCGAACGGGGTAGGTGAATTCAACGCCTACCTTCACGTCGACCTGCGGTTCGATTCCGTCTTCGAGCGGCAAGGTTTTGACGACTTCGTCTTCCTTGGCGACAGGGAAATTCGTGTAGGCTTCAAAGCCATAGTCGAGCAGGCGTTGGTGGTCGACCCAGTCTCCCGGGGCGTCGAGTGTGACGACGGCGACTTGACGACCGTCGACGGTGGCGCTGGAGACGAGGCAACGTCCCGCTGCTTTGGTGTAGCCGGTTTTGACACCGTCGGCTCCTTCGTAGCGGGTGAGCATCTTGTTTTTGTTGTACAGTTTGCGAGCGTAGTCCTCTCCCGGATACGGGATCGTCTTGACTTGTGTCGCGACGATCTGGGCAAACGTCGGGTTGCGCAGGGCATACGCAGTCAGCACGGCCATGTCGTGCGCCGTGGAGTAGTGATCTTTGGCGTCGAGGCCGTGCGGGTTGGCGAAGTGCGTGCCGGTGAGTCCGAGATCTTGCACTTTGGCGTTCATCATCTCGACGAACTTCGCTTCGGAGCCCTGCCCGCACGCTTCGGCGACCGCGGTGGCCGCATCGTTGCCGGAGCGAAGCATCACGGCGTAGAGCAGGTCGCGGATCTTCTGCTTCTCGCCGACTTTCAAGTAGATCGACGAACCCTCTTTGCCCGCCGCACGGTTGGAGACGGTCGTTTCGGAGTCGAGGTCGACGCCTGATTCGATGGCGACGATGCAGGTGATGATCTTGGTCAGAGAGGCGATCAGCATCTTGTCATCGCCGTTTTTCTCGTACAGAAAACGTCCGGTTTGCACATCGATTGCCGCAGCGGAACGGGCGCTGACCGACACATCGCTTGCGTAGACGTTGTTGGTCGTGGGCGCGACATCAATGTACGTGGTGGCCGCCGGATCATGGGAGGCCGCCGTTGCAGAAATCGGCAAGATCGTCACACCGACTGCGAGCGTGAGCGTGGCCGCGAGCATGTTTGCTTTCATCTGGTCCTCCTACTCTCTCCTCAGATTTGTCCTTGTCCTAACTGTATGTACAGGCCACAAAAAAAAGACGCCCCACGATCGGGACGCCTCTGCACTCGCTATGAAGCTCTTACATTTCGTATTGCTGGTTTTCCGACTTGCGCATGCCGCCGTTGTTGCCGTTTCCATTCGAGCTCCCGGCTTGTTGCTGCTTGTCGTTTTGCTTGCTGTTCTTTTTGATCATCTGCGACACTTTGTCAAACATTTGCGGCGCGAGATCGATCAGTTTTTCGTACATTTGGTTCGGGCCTTCGGTGGAAAGCATCTTGACTTGGCCGTTGCCGACGACGAGGAAGCCGATCGGAGTGATCGACACACCGCCGCCTGCACCACCGCCAAACGGTAGCTCGACGTCCGCTTTATCCTTCTTGCCTTCGACTTCCGGGTCAAACTCTGAGCCGCCCGCCGCGAAGCCGAAACCGACTTTTGACACCGGGAGAATGACACTGCCGTCCGGGGTTTCCACCGGATCGCCGACGATGGTGTTAACATCGACCATTTCCTTCAAATTCTCCATGGCCGTGGACATCAGTCCTTGAATCGGATGCTCCGACATTTGATCCCCTCCATCAACCATAAAATCACCAATGTAAGTCCTGCCACCATAGTTTTACCGGGCGTAAATCGAATTATGCAAGTCATCTCCGTCCGAAACCCTTTGGCTTGAAAGTGCGGTTGCACCCGGTAGACGGGACGCTGTTCCACGTTGAGATAGTGGTGCAGTTGGCCGTTGATCACACCTTTGAACGCCCAGCCAAACCCGGTCAACACGCCCGTTTGCGCCGCGTCACCGGTTCCAAACTTTGTGTACCACTTCATCTGGTCCAAGTGAAACGATTTGGTGAGACGACGGATGGCCCGTTTGTATCTCTTGAGTTTTTTCCGAATCTCGTTGAACTTGCGGATGCCCTTCTCAATCATCTCGACGGTGACGGTCGTCCAGCCTTTTTGACTTTTTGGCATCTGTTTGGCCGGGTCCTTTTTGACGGCGAGTTTTCCTTTGCGCTCCATGAGGGCGACCACGGGGATGTCATATCCGAGACGGACGATCCCGAACAAGGCACGCACACCCAGATGCAACCGGTCGTCTGCGCCTTCGCGCTTGTAATGCACTTCCAAGCGCACCGGCAACACCAGCAGGATCACGATCACCGCCAAGAGTCCCAGCAGGAGTCCCCAACCCCAGGTCATGGTCGCCTTCCTCCAGACATTCAGATTCCGTCTTAGCTTGCCCAACAACTACCACTTCATACAAAAAAAGCCCGAGGCCGTTTCCCGGCTCGGGCTCTTTTTATTCGTCGCGGAACAAGTCCGGAGGGGTCTGGAAGAGCATGTGTTCTTCCTCGTCCTCCAAGTCCTCGCTCGGAACGAAGGCGGGCGGCGGCGGCAACTCGCTGAGTGCGCCGAGCCCAAAATATTCGAGAAACTCCTTGGTCGTGCCAAACAAGATCGGTCGCCCCGGCCCTTCTGCCCGGCCGACGCCCTTGATCAACTGCTTGGAGATCAGCGTGTTGATCGCGCGCTCCGACTTCACACCGCGCACTTCTTCAATGCCCGCACGGGTGATCGGCTGCTTGTAGGCGACGATCGCAAGCGTCTCCAGCGCCGCTTGCGAGAGCGCGGAATTCTGCGGCTCGTAGGCGTAGCGCTCGTAGAACGGGACATGCTCCGGTCGCGTCGTGAGCTGAAACGCCCCTGCGACTTCGACGATCTGCAAGCCTCGTTTCTCGCGGTTGAAATCGGTTTGGAGGTCGTAGAGCAGGTCTAGAGCATCCTCAACCGAAATGTCGAGGATCAGGCCGACCTGTTTGGCCTCCATGCCTTCACTGCCGCTGACGAAGAGCAAGCCTTCGATGACGGCTTTCCTCTCACTGGCATCCATGGTTCTTCCACCCTTACTTTCCAAACTTACATCGCTTCGATGACAATGTCGTCAAAGAGACGGTCTTGCAAACAGACGACCTTCTTGCCCTTCATCAATTCCAGCAGGGCGAGAAACGTCACGACGATGTCCGAACGGCGGTAATACCCGCCGAGCAACTCGGAGAAGCGCACGCGTCCACCGGAGAACGCCATGAGGTCCAACACTTCCTGCATGCGGTTCTCCACCGAAATTTCATCGCGTTGAATGCCGGCGACGTACTCATCCGGTTGGGCTTTGGCGAGCGCCTTGCGAAACGCATCGAGCAGGTCGAACAGCGAGACGCCCTCCACGGGGTTGGGCTCCACTTCGGGAATCAAGTGGGTCAAGTTCTCCGGAGGGCGGGTCAAGACGCGGTTGCGCCTGTCTTCGCGGTCGCGCAAATCTTCGGCGAGTTGCTTGAATTTCTTGTACTCGATGAGGCGCTCCATCAGCGCTTGGCGCGGGTCATAGTCGGTGTCCTCGTCATAGTCGATCAAGGGGATGTCCATCTCAATCGGGCGGGGCAGCAACAGGCCGGACTTCATCGCGAGCAACTGGGACGCCATCACGAGAAACTCAGAGGCAATTTCCAAATTCAACTCTTGCATCGTCCGCAAGTACGACATGTACTGGTCGGTGATCTGGGAGATCGGGATGTCGGTGATCTCAATCTCCGACTTGTCGATCAGATGCAAGAGCAGATCGAGCGGACCTTCAAAGGAGTCGAGCCTGAGATTCAGTGCTTCCATGCGTTAGATCCACGTCAACAGGCCGGCGATCCCTTGAGCGAGCGACGAGACGATCGGCGTGACGACAAATCCGAAGAACGGAGTCAAGATCAAGAGCAAGAGAATGAACGAACCGTACTTCTCAAACGGCGTCAGGTCGTATGCCACTTTGCGCGGCAAGAGGTCACGCAAAATCCAATACCCGTCCAGCGGCGGAATCGGAATCAAGTTGAAGACGCACAGATAGAGGTTCAGAGAGAACGTCGTGAAAAAGAAATTGTCGAAGAAACTGGTCCAAGCCGGATCGGTCACCCAATTGTGACGAATCATGCCCGTGTAAAGTGCAGCGAACACAAACGCCACGATCAAGTTGGCCATCGGCCCTGCAAGCGTCGTAAGGATCGTTCCGACGCGTTTGTTTCCCTTGAAGTTGTTCGGGTTGAACTGAACCGGCCGCGCCCAACCAATCGGAGCAAACAAGAGCATCAGCGTCCCGATCAACTCAAAATGAGCGATCGGATTCAACGTCAGGCGACCTTGCTCTTTCGGTGTCCGATCTCCGAGGCGATACGCCACAATCGCGTGTGCATACTCGTGAAACGTGATCGCAATCAAAAACGCGAGCGCACGAAACAGAAAACTATTGAAGTCCATTCCACTTAAAAACATACTTGCCCTCCTTTGGCAACCAATCAACAATACTTCTCTGGGCAGATAAGTTCCAGAGTATCATACCATAGTGGGGAATTGTCCGACAATCGAATCTGCAAACTCTTGCCGGATTCTCGGCGACTTTGACTTTACCTTGGAAATGAATCGTAGTAAAATTAATGGACAAGTACGTGGTAAGGGAGGAATATTTACGTGTCTGATAAATTGCAGGAATGTTTACGGAATATGTCACTCTTCCATGATTCCCTACCCGAAGATGCTTGTCTGATCGTAGCTGACACAGAGACCGTTTTGGGCTACCTGCCGGGCCGTCAGATCGACCTCAAGATCGTGGTCGGCACACCCATTCATAGATTTGAAGGTTCCGTTACATATAAAGCGTTGCGCTCCGGGCAAAAACTGCGGGAAGAGCGCGGTCCGGAGACGTTTGGCATCTCCTATGTCTCCACCGCCATTCCGATCTTCGACGATGGTGCGGTCGTCGGGGTGTTCTCGACGGTTGTTTCCAATGAGAAGTCGGATACACTGCGTCGAAGTGCCACCGAGCTGACAGCTTCGTTGCAGACCGTCACCGCCTCGGCCAACCAGATGACGATTTCGACTCAAGATGTGGCCACACAGTTGGGCGACGTTTCGGATCTGTCCAAGCATCTCGCCCAACAGATTCAGAGCGTGTACCAAATTCTCTCGTTTGTCACGGAGATTTCGGATCAATCGCACCTCTTGGGACTGAATGCCGCCATCGAAGCGGCACGCGCCGGTGACAGCGGGCGCGGGTTTGCCGTCGTCGCCGACGAGATTCGCAAGATGGCCGAACGAAGCAAGGGCGCGGTACACGGAATTCAAGAACTTCTGGATACGATCCAGAGTTCCATCGTGCAAATCAACGGCACCATCCAGCAACTGGCGACGTACACGGAGGAGCAATCTGCGAGCATGGAGGAATTGCAGACTTCCTTCGAACAGATCGGACACACGGCGGACGGTCTCGTCGAAGCTGTGGAAGAGTTGAAATAGTTCACAATCGTTAGAAATAGACAGATATGAAAAAGGACCTCGCTCACAGTCGTGAACGAGGTCCTTTTTCTTCTATATAAACTTCTAGTGGCAAGGCGGCAAGTCAACGTCTACGGCGAGATATACGGAATGAGCATCTGCTTGTGCGATTTCGGTGTACACGGCCCCTCCTACCAGCGTAAGTGCAACGAGTAACGTCAGACGGAATTTTGCAAGCTTGTTCATGGTAATCTCTCCTTGTTATTCTACTATTTATTTTTTTACTGCTTCTAGTAAGAGTTTATATAATTCCCACAAACTATGCGTTTGCCATGCCGCTCATTCAGAACAACTGACTTACCTCTTTATAATTTTTTTATGGTATACTCTGAGTAGGTATTCATTTTCGAATATATGGTAGCGAGGTTTTGCATGGAGCAATTTGTAATCGGTAAAATCATCAAAGACCTACGCGTCTCCTTGCAGATGACGCAGAAGGAACTCGCCTCCTCAATCTGTACCCAGGGACAACTTAGTAAGATTGAAAAGGGCGAGGTGATCCCGAATTCAAACACCTTGTACGAATTGGCGAGTCGTCTGGATGTGACGATCGACTATCTGTACAGCATGGCGGCAAATCCCCGCTATGATTATGCCAAGCAAACGTTCGAACTCATGCGGGAAGCGGTTCGGGAACGAAATTATCAACTTCTCGCCGAACTCTTGGAAAACGAGCGGGACAATCTCTTGTTCCAAGCTCCGTTTGCCCGACAGTTCTTTCTCTGGCATCGCGGTATCGTGGCCTATTATATCCACCATGACCTGACAGCTGCCGTGGAACTCCTGACTTCCGCCGTCGAGATCGGCAAAGGAACCAAGTTTGTCAGCAAGCGTACCGTCGAGATCATGAATTCTCTCGCCATTCTGTACTTGGAAGAGAATGACTACCCTCATGCCTGCGACGTGTTTCGCGAATGCTTGCAAGCGTTGCAATCGATGCCGATCCTCGAAGATCCCAAGATCAAGATTCGCGTGTTGTACAACTACGCCAAAGCGCTGTATTATTCCGGTGAGTTCACAGAAGCGATGAAATTGGCGCAACAGGGCATCCTGATCTGCCTGCGCGATGACACGATGTATCTGCTGGGAGAATTGTACTTCCAGCGTGGAATCGCCTTGGAACAGCTCGGACGAGATCGCAACCGCATCTTGGCGATGTTTGAGAAATCACTTGCCGTCTTCGCCTTGCAGGAAAATGAACCGTTCACCAAAATCGTCGAGGCGAAGCTGCAAGCGTATTCGGCATAAAAAAATCCCTTTTGTGTGTCGGGCACACAAAAGGGATTTTTTGAGTTTACAGGGTCTAGCGATCCAGCAACGCCAAGGCGCCTTCCGGATAGCGAACACCGGAGGCCGCCCCTTTCGGAGAAACCTCGTCGATGCGCGCATAGTCAGACTTCGTCAAAGAGACGGTGAGCGCTCCTGCGTTTTCTTCGAGGTACGAGCGGCGCTTCGTGCCCGGGATGGGAATCATCCCTTTGTCTTGACCGAGGAGCCATGCCAGCGCGAGTTGCGACGCGGTGCAGTTCTTCTCTGCGGCCATCTCTCGAATTCGGGAGACGAGTTCGAGATTTTTGGCAAAGTTCTCCCCTTGAAATCTCGGCGAGGTCCGACGGTAATCGTCCGGCGCGAGGTCTTCAAAGCGTTGAATCGAACCGGTGAGGAACCCGCGACCCAGCGGCGAGTACGGGATGAAAGCAATCCCCAATTCCCGAACGGTCGGCAGAACTTCGTCCTCAACGTCGCGGCTCCACAGCGAGTACTCCGATTGCAACGCAGCAATCGGATGGGTCGCATGGGCGCGGCGAATCGTGGACGGAGACGCTTCAGACAGGCCGATGGCACGCACTTTGCCTGCTTTCACGAGGTCTGCCATCGCCCCGACGGTCTCTTCGATGGGAGTTTTCGGATCGACACGGTGCAGGTAGTACAGGTCGATCACGTCCGTCCCGAGACGGCGCAGGGAGTTGTCACATGCCTGCTTCACATACTCCGGTCGACCGTTGATCTCGATCAAGTTCCCCTGTGCATCGCGCACGAATCCGAACTTGGTTGCGAGCGTGATCTCGCGGCGGTGCGGGCGAAGCGCTTTCCCCACCAGTTCTTCGTTGTGACCCAAACCGTATTGATCGGCGGTGTCAAAAAACGTGATGCCCAATTCCAGCGCACGGTTGATGGTCAGGAGCGATTCCTGTTCATCGCGGCCGCTGTAGTATTCGGACATGCCCATACAGCCAAGGCCCATCGCGCTCACTTGCAGGCCAGATGCACCGAGGGTGCGCATTTCCATCCTGAATCTCTCCTTTGCCGCGCCTTAGCGAATGTCTTCGAGAATCGTGACGGTGACCCGTTCGTAGCCGCGTTCTCTAAGCGGAATGATCTCCAGATAGCGCGGATCGTTCAGCCAGCCGCGCACATGGTCTGCAGACGGGAACTTCAGCAGACGCACCGATTCTTCCGACAACTCGCCGACCAGACGTTCTTGCGCATTCATGCGAAGCACGAGCTCGGCGCCGTATTCGTCACGAATTTGCGTGGCACGACGCTTGTATTCCGCCAAAGCTTCCGGTTCGTTCGGATTGTCTTTGAGGGTGACGAGGACATGTACCATGAGTGCGTCCTCCCTACTTGCCCTTGGCAGTCAGGCCTGCTTCCGCCACCTGAGCCTTGGATTTGAATTTGATCAGACCGGACGAGAACACAACGCCGGAGATGACGAGCAGACCGCCGACAATTTGAGCCACCGTAACCGTGGAGCCGGTAACGACGGTGATCAGCATCGTGAAGACCGGAACGAGGTTGAAGAAGATCGAGGTGTTCCCTGCGCCGATTTTCGCGATCCCTTGGTTCCACCAGAGGTACGCGAGGACGGAGCCGAGCAACGCCATGAACAAGATCGCGCCCCAGAGGGAGCCCGGTTGGTCGAGCAGCGGCATTTTTTGCGTTTCAGCCAGTGCGAACGGAATCATGACGACAGCACCGATGACCATCGTGATCGTCGTCGTCAAGAGCGGCGTGGAGTTTTTGACAATCTTACGGCCAAGTACGCCGTACAGGGCCCAGCAGATGTTCCCGCCGAGGATGATCAGGTCGCCGCCGGAGAAGTTCAGCGAGGTCAGCGTGTCGAGCGAGCCTTTGCAGATGACGGCTACGACACCGATCAGGGACAGCAAGAAACCGATGGCACGTTGCACGGTGAATTTGTCTTTCAAAATGAAGATCGCAAACAGGACGGTGATCAACGGGTTGGTCGCCATGATCAGCGAGCCGTTGACCGCAGAGGTGTATTTCAAGCCAACGAAGAACAGGACGTTAAAACCGAACACCCCGATCAAACCGAGCAGTACGAACGACCAGAAGTTTTGTTTGAGTGCTTCTTTGTTGATTTTTTCCTTCGCGAACAAGATCAGCAACATCACGATGGAAGCCAGGCCGAAGCGCAACGCTGCTGCGGTGAACGGCGGCAAGTGGTCGACCGCGAGCTTACCGGCGTTAAAGTTACCGCCCCAGAAGACGGTGGAACAGACCAACAAAATATAAATCAGCCAATTGTTCATGAACGAATCACTCCTAGGAATAGGTAGAGAGGCTTTGAATTTCAAAGCCTCGTCCACAGAAATCGGATATTACTTCCAGAGATACGCATCCAGATGGATGCTGGAGGGCAAGCTGCGCGGCGACGAGGTCAGCGCGAACATCACACTGTCCGCCACATCATCTGCTGTCAGCATGCGTTGCTTTTGCTCCTCCGAGAAGTTGACGAACTCCGTCATGTTGTCGCGGAACGGTGTGTCGACTTTGTCGAGCACGACACTGGTCACTTTGATCCCGTGCGGCTTGACTTCGTCGATCAAACTTTGCGTGAAGCCTTCGATTGCGAATTTCGAGGTGGAATACGCAACCATAGTGGCGGAACCTTTTTTGCCCCAGATGGAGGACATGTTGATGATGTGACCGCCTTTTTTCTCGATCAGGGTCGGGAGAACGGCTTTCGTCAGCAGGAAGTAGCCTTTGACGTTGATGTTCAACGTGTTGTCCCACTCGGTTTCCGTGCATTGCTGCACGCCGCCGAAGTAGGTGACACCTGCGTTGTTGATCACGATGTCGATCGTGCCGAACGCTTCCAGCGTTTGCTTAACGAGGTCTTCGATGTCAGTCGGGTTGCGCACATCGACCGGAACTGCGACGACGCGTCCGCCTGCTGCACGGATTTCCTCCGCTGCTTGACGAAGTTCTTCTGCTTTGTTCGAACCCATACCGATCGCGACGCCCTGTTCGGCGAGGCGTTGCGCGATGGCGAGGCCAATGCCTTGGTTGGCCCCGGTGATGATCGCGACTTTGCCGTTCAATGCTTCCATGTTTTCAAGAACTCCCTTCCAGGTGCAGATTAGTGCGAGCTTTGCAGCGCGAGCGGAGCGACTGCCAGTTGGTATTCAACCGTGTTCAGACCGCCCTTGATGTGGTCGTGACCTGCTTCTTTGATGATGACTTGGTATTCCGGGGTCAAGAAGCTGTTGCGGTATTCGACCGGATCGTGGGAGAACTCGACGACGAACAGAACGCCCGGCGTAGTCGAAACGACGCTGTGGAAGGCCAAGAAGGAACCGACGAGGTCGTTTTTCTTGACGTATTCGAAGATGCGGCGACGGCGCCAGTCGAGGTACGGTTCGATCCCGGAGAGCGGTACTTCGATGTGACGAAGTTGCATGAACGGCGTGGTCGGAACCAGCGTTTCACGGTCGCGAACCGCTTCAACGAGACCTGCGATCTCTTGGTGGAAGTCGGACGCGAGGTGCGGGGTCAGTTCGGCAACAAACTCACGATACGCTTCGCACTCCAGCTTGGCTTGCAGTTCGGCAAAGTCAGCAACTTCGTAGAGCAGCACGTACTTGTTGTCATCGAGACCTTTGTAGAGCACAGCGTGTTTCAGGCTTTTGCGCGCCGCGCTTTCCGTGAACAGGCGCTCTACTTGCTCCTGGGTGTTGGCTGCCACTTCAAAGTGGTTGACGACGATCAGTTGTTTGGTGTCGATATTCATTATTGTAATCTCTCCCTATTCTAGAATAATGTAAATTCGGTTACAAAAAAGTATGGAATTATGACTTTACGGAAAAATCTACGTTCAGGCGGCGCGAATCGGTCAGGAAGTTCGACGAAGCGCCGGTGACGCCGGTTTGGCCCCAGTTGCCCGGTACCATGTCGCGGATCAAGATCAGCACGCTGTCAGCCGGAGTGCCGAGCAGTTCGCCGGACAGGATGGTCAGTTCGCGAACCCATGCGTCTTTTTGTTCTTGGTTGTAGAAGTTCCAGACGTCGATCGTGATGACCGTCATGTTCGAGATCGGCGATTGACCGTCGTCGTAGGACGTGTTCCAGTCGGTGAGGCGGGTCTTCGCGGCGAAGTCGGAATCGGTCACGTGTGCGCCCGCTTTCGACCAGTTTTCCGAAGCGGACTCGCGGATCAGAACTTGGATTTTGTCCGGCGGGATGTTCAGAAGTTCGGACGTGCGGCGGGTTGCTTGGTAGAGAAACGCTTTTTTCGTTTCGACCGACAGACCGGACCACGTATCAACGGAAAGAAATGGCATTGGAAATCTCCTCTCGGGTTTTGCTGCTTTCAGCCAGGGCTTGCAAACGAGCGACCGTTTCGTGCAGGCTTGCAAGGTCTTGCACATGCAGGGTTTGTGCTTCCGGCAGAATGCGACGGATCAGACGGGATAACACATTTTTGGGGCCCACTTCAACAAACGTGGTGATGCCAGCCTCACCAAGCCCACGAATGGACGGTTCAAACAGCACCGGGGAGACCATCTGCTTGGCGAGCAACTCCGGCCAAGCGTCTCCATCGGTGGTCGGTTCTGCCGTCACGTTGGAGATAACCGGAATTGTAGTCGACGAGAAGGTCGCACGGGACAGGTTTTCGGCGAACTCCTCGGCGGCCGGCTGCATCAGCGGGGAGTGAAACGCACCCGAGACGGCCAGCGGCACAACTTCGATATCTCGTTCGAGACAATACATCACCGCTTCTTCTATCGAATCCTCGTCACCGGAGATGACGATCTGATTCGGTGAGTTGAGGTTCGCAGTGACGAGAGCGCCACCGGGAACCACTGCTTCCTTGCAAATGCGTTGCGCCGTTTCAAGCGTTACGTTTTTCAGAGCGGCCATTCCGCCGTTGGCCATCTCCCCCATCAATTGCCCGCGCTTCTGGATGAGCAGCACGGCATCTTCAAAGGAGAGTGCTCCTGCAGCCACGAGTGCGGCAAACTCACCGGCACTGTGTCCGAGGACGTACGTCGGCGGCGTGGGGAACTCCTCGCGCAACGCTTCGAAACATGCAATCGAGGCGACCAGCAGACACGGTTGCGTGTTGGCGGTCTCTTGTAGCAGATCTTCCGGCCCTTCGGAGGAAATGGAGCGAATCGGCATGCCGCTGAATTTCTCGGCGACTTCGTACAGATGGTCGGCGGCGGGAGAATGATCAGCAATCTCCTGCCCCATTCCGACGTACTGAGAGCCTTGACCGGGGAACATCACGACATAACGGAGGGCCGTCATCGGCGTCCCCTCTCCAGCAACGCTTCCAGAGCGACCGCCACACCGTCCTGTTCGTGGGACAGCGTGATCAAGCGTGCCACATGCTTTAATTCAGGGACCGCGTTGCCCATCGCGATCCCAAGACCGGTCTCCGAGATCATTTCCAAATCGTTGTAGGAATCCCCGAACGAGATGATCTCAGCGGGCGAGATGCCGAGTTTTTCTGCGACACGCAGTACGCCGTGACCCTTCGAGGTCTGCGTCGGCAAGAGTTGGAACTGCCAACGCTCTTCGTTCCAAGGGATCAAGACGTAATCGAACCCATCCGGGCAAGCCTCTTGGAGACTTGCGAGCAGTTCGTCACAGACCGACTTGCGATCCATGAACAAGATACTGGTCGGACCTTCGTTGCGCTCCCGAAGCGACGTGACATATGTCAGCTCGACGCCGAGGTCGCGAGCGAAATCATCGCTGTGCGGGTTCGGGTGAACGAGCAGAATCTCTTCGTCATAGTTGAAGTGCAACGCGGTGACCTCCACTTTTTCAACCAAGGTCAACACGTGATCCACCACGTTTTGCGCGATGGACTGGCTGTGCCAGATCTCTTGGGTGTGCAGGTCTTTGACGACCGCCCCGTTGTGGGAAACGACGAGGCCGGGTGTTTTCAACAGGTCCAGATGCGTGCGAACGGCACTCGCCATCCGACCTGTTGCCAGCAGAACATGCAAGCCTTGCTCCGCCGCCGCCTGTACAGCTTTGATGGTGCGCTCGGAGAGGGCATGCTCTGCGTTGAGCAACGTCCCGTCCATGTCGAACGCAACCAGTTTGTACGTCTGCTCCGGCAGAGCTTGGATCTGTTCGACCAGCCGCGACTGTTCGACTGTGATCACCTGACTCATGCGGACGCCCCTTGCAGCAGTTGGTACGCGTCATCAACGGTTTTGATCTTGCCCGCTGCGGTGGTCGGAATTTTGACCCCAAACTTTTGGCGGATGAGCATGACGACTTTTACGATGTCAACGGAACTTACACCGACATCGCCCACCCACAGGGCTTGCGGTTGGATTTTTTCAGCATCGAGGTTCAAGCGCTCGGCAACAGCCGCAGCAAACGTATCGAAATCAGGCATCGTTATCTCTCCATTCCGGCAGCAATTTTTTCTTGCACAAAGTTGAGGGTGAGTTCAAACAGTTCCTGTTGGTGATACGGGAAGGAGTGGTGTCCGCCTTCGATCACGTCCAGACGTTTGAGGCCCGGGGTATCTGCGATTTTTGTCATCAACTCTTCCACAGCGGACAGCGGTACGGTTGCGTCCTCGGTGCCGTGGATGATCAAGAGCGGATGCGTGATGCGGGAAACTTCTTGGACCATGTCGAGGTCGGTCGCGTAATCCAAGATCTTCGGACCTGCGGTGAACAGTTGGTCTTGGTAGAGGAAATCCGCTTCGTCGCCCTCTTCCAACACGCTCATCGCATCTTCCCCGATCAGGCGGCGCATCGTGTCCGACAGATCGGTGAACGGCGCCCACGCGATCGTGCGCCAGATTTCCGGGTTGCGGGACGCGGCACGAAGGGCTGTTACAGCGCCCATGCAGTGTCCAACGACTCCGACGCGGGAGGAATCGACGCTCGGAAGAGCGGAGATGGCGCGGACGGCAGCTTCGAGGTCATCCAACTCACGATCCAAGGTCAGATCGATCAGGTCGCCCTCGCTGTCACCGGAACCGGCGAAGTCAAAGCGGAAAATCGACACGTTGCGCTCCGCTGCGTAGCGGCCAAACTCGACAAAGCGGCGGCTTCCTCCAACTTTGGTTCCTGCAAATCCGTGGCAGACGATCAGGCACGGGTGCGGGCCTTCGCCCTGTCCATGATGCATGACCCCGACCAGTTCTTGACCGCGGGAGTTTTCAAAGACGATTCCTTCGAGTCTTTTCGGCATGGAACTCACTCCTTTCATTTCGGGGTGGCAACGGCAACCGCCACCGCGTACTCTCGATGATGCGAAATTGACAATTCTAGTTGGTCGAGGGAAAGGGTTTGAAACCATTCCAAGGCTCGACCGCTGAGTCGGACACGAGGCTCACCGTTTTCAGCGCTGAGAATTTCAATGTCTACGAGGGAGATATCCCCCAGCCCGCACCCGAGAACTTTCAGAACAGCTTCCTTCGCCGCGAATCGACCCGCCTTGCGGGCGAGATGGTTCGGATCGCCGTCGACGTCCGCCCATTCCGCCCGGGTGAACACCAGATCAACCGAGGCTTCGTCAAACTGCTCAAAGTCATCGAGGTGGGTGATGTCGATTCCGATCTTCACGCGACGAACGCGGGAGACCAGCGAATCAGAGAGGCAGCAACGGTCAAACCTGCGCCGAACCCGACCATCAGGACCAGGTCGCCCGGTTGCAGACGGTTTTGCTCGGAAGCATCGATCAGCGCCAACGGTACCGATGCGGCAGAGGTGTTGCCGTATTTTTCGATATTGATCATGAACTTGTCCATCGGGATGCCCAGTGCATCCGAGACCGCTTCGATGATGTGGACGTTCGCTTGATGCGGCACGATCAGGGCCACGTCGCTGAGATCCACACCCGCTTTCTCCGTCGTGTCGAGGAGTGCATCGCAGACCATCGGTACGACTTGCTGGAACAACTCCAAGCCTTTCATTTTCAAAAAGTGCTGGCGGTTCTCGATGGTTTCGGGCGAGGCCGGCATTGCGGTGCCGCCGCCCGGCATATGAAGCAGAGTTTCGCCCGATCCGTCCGAACGAAGTACACTGCCAAGGAAGTGATCGACGGTGTCCGCTTCGAGGAATGCAGCCGCAGCTCCGTCACCGAACAGGACACAGGTTGCGCGGTCTTCCCAATCGAGGAAGCGCGAGTAGACTTCGGAGCCGATGACGAGCGCGTTTTTCATCGTGCCTGCTTTGATGAACTGCGCCGCCGTTTCCAAGGTGTAAACGAATCCGGAGCAAGCAGCTGCCAGATCGAAGGCCGCCGCGTTGGTTGCACCGATCGCATGTTGAACTTTGCAAGCGGTCGACGGGAACGGGCTGTCCGCCATCATCGTCGCGACCAGAACCAGATCGATTTCCGCCGGGTCGATGCCGCGTTTGCGAATCGTCTCTTGCGCTGCTTTGATCGCCAGGACCGACGTGCTTTCCTCAGGTGCCGCAATGCGACGCTCCTGGATGCCGGTGCGCGAGCGAATCCATTCATCGGACGTGTCGACGATTTGTTCGAGATCTCGGTTCGTCATGATCTTCTCGGGAAGGTAACGTCCGAGAGCTGTTAGAATAACTCCCATGTTGATTCACCTCTTTTGTTGTCATGTTTTTGGGTTACGTTTACTATATCATCGCTTAAAATACAGTGATTTTCGAATTAGAGCGTTTCTTGTCAAACCGCCGTCGAATGACAGTCGATTTCTGCGCCGATTCCTAAAAGTGGTATTCAAATACGAATATACGAAAAGCGAGACTTTTGCCCCACAAAAAA
The DNA here is from genome assembly GCF_016722965.1 of Tumebacillus amylolyticus. Classification (NCBI taxonomy): domain Bacteria; kingdom Bacillati; phylum Bacillota; class Bacilli; order Caryophanales; family Alicyclobacillaceae; genus Tumebacillus; species Tumebacillus amylolyticus. The sequence goes on along the minus strand of NZ_JAEQNB010000004.1, from coordinate 108,532 downwards.
AAGGACCCTGCCCCGATGGCATGGTCCTTTTCGACTAGGAAATGTTAGGTTTTTGTTGATTCTTGGGGAAGCTCAAGGTGATCACAAATCCAAGTACGCCGAACACGGCGGTGAGGATGAACGTGTAGTGCAACCCGCTGCCGAACGCATCCTTCAAGGAATTCAACAACTCCGGAGGCAGGTGCGGTCTGCGGCTCTCATCGAGCAACGCGTTGGAAGCATCGAGCGGGTTCGGAATGCCTTTTTGCGAGAGGTCGTTGAGAATCTTGGCGTTCATGAGCGCCCCCATGATCGCCACCCCGACACCCGACCCAAGCGACCGCACGAATTGGAGAGAGGCGGTCGCAATGCCCCGTTGGTTCCACGTGACGGCCGACTGCGTCGCGACAGTAAACGACATCGTCGACAACCCCATGCCAAATCCGATGATAAACAGCGTGACCATCGGATACCAAGTGCCCATCGCCTCGGTGGTGAAACTGATCAGCACCGAACCGACCGCGATGAAAGCAAGTCCTGTAATCGATGTGTTGCGGAACCCCCATTTGATCAGGCGGTTGCCGCCGATAAACGACGCCAGCGGCCAGCCGATCGACAGCGGCATCAACACCATTCCTGCCATCGTCGGGCTTTCTCCGAGTACCCCTTGGATGTAGGACGGAATGTACGAATTCAGCCCCATCAGCACAGCGCCTGACAGGAAGTTCGCAGCGGCGGAGACGGCGATGGTCGGATTGCGATAGAGGTCAAAGGAAATCATCGGCTCCGAAACTCGACGTTCATTCAGGAAGAACCAGATGAAAAATACAACAGCCAACGCGAACAGACCCATGATCTGCATCGACATCCACGGATACTGCGACCCCCCGCTCAGAAGCGCCAGCAACAACGTGGTCATCGAGACGGCCAGCGTGAACGAGCCGATATAGTCGATTTTGTGTGTTTTGCGCTCGATGTTCTCGTGGAGGGCGACGAACAGCACGATCATCGCGATGATCCCGAACGGGACGTTTATGTAGAAGACCCACTCCCACGAGAGAAACTTGATGATCAGACCGCCGAGCAAAGGCCCAATGATGGCGGAGATGCCCCAGACGCTGGAGAGCAGCCCTTGGAACTTGCCTCGCTCCTCCACGGTGAAGATGTCGCCGATGATCGTCGTCGCCACCGCCATGATGCCCCCGGCACCGAGACCTTGGACAACGCGGAAGATGATCAACTGCTCCATGGAACCTGCCATCGCGCAGAGAACGGAGCCCAAGATGATGAACGCCGCACCGAGCATGAAGATGATCTTGCGCCCGAAGAGATCGGAGAGCTTGCCGTAGATCGGCACGGTGACGGTTGAAGCGAGCAAGAACGCCGAGAACACCCACGACATGATCGGCAAGCCCCCGAGCGTCCCGATAATCGTCGGCATCGCAGTCCCCACAATCGACACGTCGATCGCTGACAGGAAGTTCGCAAGCAACACGGCGATCAACACCGCTTTGCGATTCGTTTGGTTTGGCATGCCAGTGAAGATCCCCTTTCTGGTACGTTCGCACTCTGTAGAGTGCCCTATTTTGATGAACTACCCTCAGTATACAGGTGGGTTAGTATATTTACCATATGCGATTGTACTGGAAGTCACAAAAAAAAGCCGTGCTCCTCATGAGGAGAGCACGGCTTCTTTCTTATTAAAACAGTTTCCCGAGGTTTGCCATCTCGATGGCGGTGACGGCAGCTTCCCAGCCTTTGTTGCCCGCTTTGGTGCCGGCACGCTCGATGGCTTGTTCGATCGAATCAACGGTCAGGACGCCGAAGATCGTCGGTACGCCGGTGTCAAGAGCGACTTTGGAAACGCCCTTGGCCGCTTCGTTGCAGACGTAGTCAAAGTGCGGAGTGGACCCGCGGATGACGGCGCCGAGAGTGATGACGGCGTCGTACTTGCCGGAAGCGGACATTTTTTGTGCGATCAACGGGATTTCAAATGCGCCGGGTACCCACGCGACATCCACCGCATCTTCGTCTACCCCGTGACGCTTGAATGCGTCAAGAGCACCGCCGAGCAGTTTGCTTCCGATAAATTCATTGAATCGACCGACGACCACGCCTACGCGCAGGCCGGTGCCAATCAGATTGCCTTCGAGGAAATTCGCCATTGTAAGTTGTTCTCCCTTCGTGATTACAGTTGAATGAGCTTCTTGAGCGGTACAGTTTCGACGATTTCGAGCCCGTATCCCAAGAGCCCCGCAAATTTGCGAGGGTTGTTGCTGAGCAGGCGCATCTTGCTGACGCCGAGGTCGCGCAGAATTTGCGCGCCGATGCCGTAGTCTTGCGCATCTGCCATGTCCTGCCCTTTGATTTTCGCCGCCAGACTGCGCTCTTGCGACGTGTTGCGGATGTGCAGGAGCACACCGCTGCCGTTCTCTTCAATCGCACGCATCGCAGCTTGTAATTGCGTCCCGCACTGGCAGGCATGCGAACCGAAGATATCCCCCATCGGGCATTCCTTGCGCACGCGCACCAAGGTCGGTGCTTGGGAGTCGATGTCGCCCTTGACGAACGCGAGATGCTCTTGTCCATCCAACAAGTTGGTGTAGACATGCAGGTCGAACGTGCCGGAGTCGGTTTCCACCTTCGTCGACGCCGAGCGCTCGACCAATTTCTCACGGTCCTTGCGGTACGCGATCAACTCCGCGATGGTGATCATCTTCAGATCGAATTCCTGTGCGATCAACGCGAGGTCCGGTACGCGGGCCATCGTGCCGTCCGCTTTCAACACTTCGCAGATCACACCCGCCGGATAGCTGCCTGCCAGTCGAGCCAAGTCGACCGCCGCTTCGGTGTGACCGGGGCGGCGAAGCACGCCGCCGTTTTTGGCGATGAGCGGGAAGATGTGGCCCGGTTTCTTGAAGTCTTTGCCGCCGACATTTTCGTCGATCAGCGCCGCCACCGTCGCCGAGCGCTCGTGTGCCGAGATGCCGGTGGTCGTGCTATGCTTGGCATCGACGGAGACGGTGAACGCCGTACCGTGCTGGTCGGTGTTCACATGAACCATCGGACGCAACTCGAGTTGCGCCGCACGGTCTTCCGTAATCGGCACGCAGACGAGTCCGCGGCCGTGTGTGATCATGAAATTGATCGTCTGCGCTGTGGTGCGGTCGGCGAGCGCGATGAAGTCGCCTTCGTTCTCACGATCTTCGTCATCCACGACGATGACGACTTTGCCGGCCTTGAGGTCTTCTACCGCTTCTTCGATGGTGTGAAACATGGGAATTTCCCCCTCACGCGAATCCATTGTTGCGCAGGAAGTCAAGGCTCAGGCGGGTACTCTCGCTCTGGGAATTGGCTCCCGGCAGATGCGGCCCCAACAGCCGCTCGACGTATTTGCCGATGATGTCGACTTCCAAATTGACGGTCGACCCGACCCGACGATGCCGCAAGACGGTAATCATCCACGTATGCGGGATGACCGAGATGCGAAATGACTCGCTGTCCACGTCCATGACGGTCAGCGAAACGCCGTCGATGGTGATCGAACCTTTCTCGACGACGTAGCGCAAGACGTTCGGCGGTGCCGAGAAACGAACGACTTTGGCGATGTCCTCTTCCTGGAGAGAGACCAACCGTCCGACGCCGTCGATATGCCCCGACACGATGTGCCCGCCAAAACGACCCCCCATCTGCATTGCCCGCTCCAAGTTGACCGGCGAGTTGGCAGACAGTTCATGCAGCGTGGTCCGGCGCATCGTCTCCGGCACGACATCGACGGTAAACGAAGACTTGTCAAACGCCGTGACGGTCAGGCAGATGCCGTTGACTGCGATGGAGTCGCCGAGCGCGACGCCGTCAAGAACTTTCGTAGACTTGATTTTCAGATGAATCGCATGACCGGACGGGCGAATCTCCGCAACCGTCCCGACCTCTTCAACGAGTCCAGTGAACATCTACTGCTGCTCCCCTTCATACACCGGGTAGCCGGTGATACAAATGTCGTCACCATATGTAGTTACGGAAATGTCGCGCAGGGTGACGGCCTGCGACATTTTTTCAAAACCTGCTCCGGCATACGGCGTCGGCGCTCCTGCGCCTCCGATGAGCTTGGGCGCGATGAAGGCCATTACTTTGTCGATCAACCCCGCTTGCAAAAAAGCGCCGTTGACCGTCGCCCCGCCCTCGACGAGCAAGTGGGTGATGCCGTTTGCGTACAACAGGTCGAGCACGGCGGCGACATCGTGCGGCGCAGACTTCAAAATCTGCACGCCGCGCGCACGCAGGCGGGCACTTTTTTCCGCATCCGCTCCCCCGGACGTGATGATCCAAGTCGGAGCGATGCTTGTGTCCAGAACTTTCGCCGTCTCCTCGATTTGCAACGAGGAGTCGAGGATGATCCGAGTCGGATGCTTGCCTCCGCCCTCAGGCATTCGAGTCGTCAATTCAGGATCGTCTGCACGGACGGTGCCGATCCCGACGAGGATGCCGTCGACTTCGTTTCGCAGTTGATGCACGGCGACGCGAGCGTCCGGGCCGGTGATCCAGCGGGAGTCGCCCGTATGCGCCGCAATTTTGCCATCGAGTGTCATCGCGGTTTTGATCACGACAAACGGTCTCGACGTGCGCATGTTGTGCAAAAAGCGCTCGTTGAGCGCCACCGCCTGCGATTCCAACACGCCGACTTCCACTTCGATCCCATGCGCACGAATTCGGTTGATCCCGTTTCCGGCAACCAGCGGATTCGGGTCGGTCATCGCGACGACGACTTTTTTGACTTTGGACGAGATCACAAGATCTGCACAGGGCGGCGTCTTGCCGTGATGGCTGCAGGGTTCCAGCGTCACGTACAACGTAGCGCCCTCCGCATGCTCGCCCGCCATTCGAAACGCGTGTACTTCTGCGTGCGGCTCGCCCGCTTTCAGATGGGCACCGAAACCGACGATACGACCGTCCTTGACGAGTACGGCGCCGACCAGCGGATTCGGATTGGTTTGCCCTTTCGCCTGAGCTGCGAGGTCCAACGCCATCTGCATGTACTGTACATCGGTCATGGCGAACATCCATCCCTTCTATAGAGAACAATGAGATAAAAAAAGCCCTGAAATCAGTAAAAAACTGACTTCAGGGCTCTTGATTGCGTTGCGTACGGACAGACTTCCCCCCTTGTCTAAAAAAGGGTACACTTCCCCGTCTGCCGTCCAAACACATTCCTTCTCCCATCCGGACTGTACCGTCGGTTCTGGAATCGCACCAGATCCTGCACCGCAAGCAAGCTTGCAGGCTCGCGGACTCGTCTCCTGTAGGAACAGGAGCATCACCGCCGGTTGGGAATTGGCCGAAGCCTCACCACACCCTGAAGGAACTACATGGAGTTCAGTATTCAGTATAGCCTTACTTTCCCAATGCGTCTACCCACCTTACCCAACGTACAAGTTGCCTTCCGGATACTTGAGGTTGGCTTTGTCCACTTGACGGGCGGCCAATGCCACCGCAATGGTCAGCGGGCCAAGACGTCCAATGTACATCAAGATGATGATCAACACGCGACCCGGATCGCTCAACGTCGGGGTCAAATTCGTTGACAGACCGACCGTCGCAAACGCCGATGTCGTTTCAAACAGCAGTCTCAGGAAATCGACGTGCTCTGTAATCGTCAAGATCATCGTCGAGAACACAACCAGCAAAACGGCCATCACCGAAATGACCAACGACTTGTAAATCGTCTGCCGTGCAACTTGACGGCCAAACACCACCGTATTCTCACGGTTCGAAATGACGTTGATGATATAGAGCATGATCACAAACGACGTGACCGTCTTGATCCCGCCCCCTGTCGAACCGGGGCTCGCCCCGATGAACATCAAGATCACCGACCAGAGCAGACCGCCCTGGGTCATCGTCTCATAATTAATCGACGCATACCCCGCTGTACGAGCGGTTACCGATGCGAAGAACGAGGCCAGCCACTTCGTTCCTTCCGAGAAAGAGCCGATCGTTCCCAGATTGTCGTTCTCAAACAAATAGTATCCAATCGTACCGACCACAAGCAAGAACGCCGTCGTGATCAGGACCAACTTGGTATGCAACATCGTCCGCTCCCGACGAAACAGACGCGGCATGTCGGCGAGTACCGTGAATCCCAAACCGCCGAGAATGATCAAGAAACCGATGCAGACGTTGACCGTCGGGTCGCCGACATAGTCAGAAATCGACTTGTAGTCGCCAAACAAATCAAACCCCGCGTTGCAAAACGCCGATATCGAGTGAAACACACCGTAATAGATCGCACGTCCCAACGGCATGTCGAATGAAAAACGAGTCGCCAAGATACCGGCAAACACCAACTCAATCCCCATCGTGATCAACACGACGTTGCGCGCCAGACGGATCAACCCTTCCAGCGTCGAGACGTTGAGCGCCTCTTGGAGCAACAACCGTTCCTTCAACCCGATCTTGCGCCCTGTCATAATCGTTATGAACGTCGCGAGGGTCATGAATCCCAAGCCCCCGATTTGAATCAACGAGATGAGGACGATCTGACCAAAATGATTAAAATAGGTGCCCGTGTCCACGACGATCAACCCGGTGACGCAGACGGCAGACGTCGCCTCGACCAAAGCATCGAGAAAGCGCAGACTTTCGCCGCTTTGCGACGCGATTGGCAACGAGAGCAAGATCGCCCCAACTAAGATCAGGCCTGCAAACCCGATGACCAATACCCGCGCAGGGGTGAAGAAACGCCATTTCTTCGTCTTTTGCATTGTTCTACCCCCTATGTATCTGTAACAGGAAGATTTTACATGGGATTCGCAAGTCTAGCAAGCACTTCCTGTAAATTACTAACTTTGCATTGGTCAATATCGTGTACTACAATAAGAGATGGCTCAAACATAGCGACATGATTCTCAACCGGTGGAGTGTGAGCGAATGAAAAAAGTTTGGACCTGGTGCCTCACCGTCGGACTCCTGATCGGTCTGGTGTCCTCAACTAGTATTCCCCAAGCAAACGCAAGTGATGAGACTCCGACCGGATTGACCGCCAAGGGCGCGGTCGTCCTCGACATGCAATCCGGTCAAGTGTTATTTGATGATCATAAAGACATTCAAGCCTTCCCCGCTTCGATCACGAAAGTTATGACCTGTATCCTCGCTCTGGAAAAAGGCGGTCTCCAGGACATGGTCACCACCTCGGAACTCGCCCGAAACCAAGAGGGCAATCGCGTCTACCTCGAAGTCGGCGAACAGGAGCCCTTGGAACAGATGCTCTACGGCCTCATGCTGAACTCCGGCAATGACGCAGCCGTCGCCATCGCCGAACACATCGGGGGCTCCGTCCCGAAATTTGCCGAGATGATGAACGCGAAAGCCAAGGAACTCGGCGCAACCCACACGCACTTCGTCACTCCCAACGGACTTCACGATGACAATCACTATACCACGCCGTACGATATGGCCTTGATCGCCAATTATGCGATGAAAAATTCAAAATTTCGGGAAATTGTCTCCACCCAATATTACGACTGGCACGGCCAAGCCTGGGAATCCCGTCTCGTCAACATCAATCCGATGCTCTGGAACTACGACGGAGTCACGGGCGTCAAGACCGGATTCACCGACCAAGCCCAGCAGACGATGATCGCATCTGCCAAACGCGGCGACCGCGAAGTGATGGCGGTCGTGATGGGCGTTCAGTTGAAACAGACCATTCGACTGGAAACTACGCAACTGCTCGACTACGGCTTCGACCATTTCACCACGCAACGACTCGCGCACGCGGGCGATTCCCTCGCGACGTTCGAAGTCAATGGCACCAAGGTCCCGGCCATTCTGCACCAAGACGTCTACGGCACAACCCCCAAGACGTCCACAGCCAAAAAAGAGCCGTCCGTTCACCTCTCGGTTCCCGCGGCTCCTTTTCCCAAGGGTTCGAAAGTCGGGCGAGTTGAATTCCACTTGGACGACCAATCGGTCGTTTCTGCAGATTTGTTCTCGCCTCAAGACGTCCTCTCCCCGACACTTCCGACCAGTCAGCTCAAAACACGAACATTCGGCTACCTCGCTCTCGGAGCGGCCGTGTTCGCCGCACTCGCGTTCTGGATGTGGCAACGACGCATTCGCCGAACCCGGAAATCAACCGTAACCTATGATGGAAACTAAATTTATGGACAAAAAAGGAAGCCCTGCGCCACTCGTCGCAGGGCTTTTTTTCAGAAAAAAGAAAATTTCCAATTGCATTGAATACGAACAATGAAGTAGAATGAATGTGAATCATTCGTGATATTCCTATAAACCTCATAAAGGATGGTGCTCCACTTGTTTACAACTCGTAAACTTCGCATGTCCCGCACGTTGATGACCGCGCTGTTGTCTGCGGGGCTTATCGCAGGACTTCTGCCGACAACTCGCACCCACGCGGCTGCCGTCAATACCCCGCTGATCACAGAAGTCTATTCGGACACCAACGAAACCAACGAACCGGAAGAATACATCGCCATCACCAACCCTACGGCCAGTTCGATCTCCCTCGCCGGTTGGTATCTCCAGATCGGGACCTCCACCGCGAAATTGAGCTTCCCCACCGGAACCTCGCTCTCCGCGGGACAAACTGTATACGTCACCAAGCAAGCTGCAAACTTCAAAACGGAGATGCTGTTCCCCGCCAACTTCGAATACGGGGCTGACACCGACTCCACCGTCCCTCAAATGACCGTCACCGGGTCCGCTCCCGCCATCGCCAATGCGGGCAGCGTCATCTACTTGTACAACGCAAGCGGCGCCAACGTGGACACGATGGCTTATGGCACGGGTACCACAACGACCGGTTGGTCGGGTAGCGGCGTTCCGGTTGTCGGAGCCGGCGAAATCTACGTTCGTGAGAAAGATGAAACGTCCCAACTGTATCCGGAAAGCAACACGGCGGCCGACTGGAAGCATTTGCGTGTCTACGCAGCCGGTCAATCGCGCTATGGAGCCCCGACCTACACGTTTGCAGGAAGTGTACAACCGTACTCTTCGCCTGACAACGGGTTCAATACCGTCGTGAGCTTGCTGAACAGTGCGACGACATCCATTGATCTCAATGTCTACGAATTCCAAGCAACGCAACTGATGGACGCGATCACCAACGCCGTCAAGCGCGGTGTCAAAGTCCGCGTCTTCCTCGAAGGTGCTCCGGTCGGCGGCCTCGTCGACCAAGGCAAGTACGTCGCCCAGCAAATCGTCGGCGCAGGCGGCCAAGTGCGCTTCATCATCAACGACACCACCATCGGTGCGTTCAAGCGCTACCGATTCGACCATGCGAAGTACGCGATCATCGACGGCAACCGCGTCATGGTTCAATCCGAGAACTTCGCCGCTTCCAGCCTTCCGTTCAACACCAACTACGGGAACCGCGGCTGGGGGATTATCATGAACAACGCAAGCGTCGCGTCGTTCTACTCCACAACGTTCAACGGTGACTGGAACGTCAACGCCAAGGACTCGTTCCCGTACACGGCATCCAGCACCAAATGGGGTGCGCCGACGGCCGGCTTCGTGGCGGACACTTCCACCCCGACTTCGACGTACAAAGGCAACTTCAAGAACAAGCCGATCAACGGCGAGTTCACCGCGAGTCCGATTTTCGCTCCGGACAGCACGTTCTTGCAAAACAACTCGATCCTCGGTCTCGCGAAGTCGGCCACCCAGAGCCTGCTCGTTGAACAGCTCTACGCTCACAAATTCTGGGGCACGCCGTCGACCGGCAGCACGACGACCACCCCGGACCTCTATCTGGAAGAATGCATCAACGCCGCTCGCCGTGGCGTCAAAGTTCGCATCTTGCTCGACTCTGCGTTCTTGGACACGACCGATCCGCGTGACAACACGTACACCGTTCAATACGTGAACGACATCGCAGCCTCCGAACACCTCGACATGCAAGCGAAACTGATCGATTTGAAAACGCTGGGACTTGAAAAAGTCCACAACAAAGGCGTGCTCGTCGACAGCAAAAAAACCCTCGTCTCTTCGATCAACTGGTCGGAATCTTCGCCGGAGAACAACCGCGAAGCAGGCGTGATCATCGACAACACCGAAGTCAACGCGTACTACGAGCAATTGTTCTGGTATGACTGGACGGCCGGCATGCAAAATTGGAGCCCGGACGAAACCAAAGGCACTTCGAACGTCGTCATCTCCGAGGTCGATTATGACACCAACGGCTCTGACGCGACCAAAGAATACGTAGAGCTTTACAACAAAAACAACGTCTCCGTCGATCTCTCCGGCTACAAACTCAGCAACAAGTCCGGTTCCTTCACGATCCCGTCCGGCACCGTGGTCCCGGCGCACAGCTTCCTCATGGTCGGCAAGGACAGCACCGCATTTACTTCGTTCAAAGGCTTTGGCCTTGACGTCTCCGGTCTGAGCTTGACACTGACCAACACCGGCGACGACCTGTATCTGAAAAACGCGTCCGGCACCGCCGTAGACGAAGTGGCATGGATGAACTACGTATCCGGCTGGGGTCTTGCCACCGGCACGGGTCAAGTTCTCTCCCGCACCAACCCGACTGTTGATACCAACACGTCAACCGATTGGTCGGTCACGACTCCGAATCCGAAAAAGTAACGCAGGTACACAAAAAGAGCACCGATTCCTCGGTGCTCTTTTGTATTCTCGTTACGCTTTCGCAGCTACCCGACGACCACCAAACATTCCGGAGATTGCCGGCCAAAACGGACTGATAAACCCGTAGAAACTCCGAAACGTTCCAAAGAATGTGAACAAACGCGGCAAGAACAACAAGAGAGTTGCCATCGTAGTCATCCCTCCTCTCAAGCTATCCTATGCCTGGGAGAAAGGACTTGCCCTCCGCGCCTGTCCACATCGGAAGCGTTACTTCCCCTACGACTGGCTCAAAACTCCGTCCATCAACCGCGCTGGGACGACGTCGAGCGACACGAGGTCATCGAAGCTTTCGCGCTTGACGACGACATCCGCGACTCCGTTTTGCACGAACACGACCGCCGGACGAGCGATGCGGTTGTAGTTGGACGCCATGCTGTAGTTGTAAGCGCCGGTGCAAGAAACCGCGAGGATATCCCCCGCTTGTACCTCCGGAAGCTTCGCGTCCCAAATCAGCATGTCGCCCGATTCACACGCTTTGCCCGCAATCGAGACGACTTCGGTCGGTTCTTCGGTCGCACGGTTGGCGAGCATCGCTTCGTAGACCGCTTGGTACAGCGCCGGACGCGGGTTGTCAGACATTCCGCCGTTCACCGACACGTACTTGCGCACGCCCGGGATGTTCTTGGAGGAACCGACGGTGTACAGCGTTGTACCTGCATTGCCGACGATGGATCGGCCCGGCTCGATGACCACTTCCGGATGTGCAAGACCCAGAGAGTCAAACGTTGCTTTCACGCCTTCCGCAATCGCTTCGATGTACTGTTGAACTTGGAGCGGGGTATCGCCTTCGGTGTAGCGAATGCCAAAGCCGCCGCCTACGTTCAGAACGGAGAGGTCTTTCGCGCCCCATTCCTTCACCGCTTGGGCGAACAGATTCCCCACGATGTCGATCGCATGCTTAAAGCCTTCCGTTTCAAAGATCTGCGACCCGATGTGCGAGTGCAACCCGACCAAACGAACGCCCTTGGTCTGCAGGGAGAGCTGAATCGCTTGCTGTGCCGCCCCGCTCTGCAGATCGAACCCGAACTTCGAATCCTCTTGACCGGTCGAGATGTACTCATGCGTATGAACTTCAACCCCGGGAGACAGACGAAGCAAAATGTCGGCGACGACGCCCTTCTCGACCGCCAAAGCGCCGAGCAGCGCAAGTTCATGGAAGTTGTCGACGACGAACGCTCCGATGCCCGCGTTCAACGCCTGTTCAATTTCGTCCGGGGTCTTGTTGTTCCCGTGGAAATGGATGCGCTCCGACGGGAAGTTCGCTTTCAGCGCGGTATGCAGTTCGCCGCCCGACACGACGTCGAGCGCCAACCCCTCTTCCGCCACGATGCGGCACATCGCCAACGTGCAGAACGCCTTCGATGCATAGGCGACTTCATAACGCAGACCGGTAGCGTCCCAAGCAGACTTGTAGGCACGCATCGTCTCGCGCATCAACTGCTCGTCGAACACATACAAAGGGGTTCCGAACTTGGAGGTGAGCTCCGTGGTGTCCACGCCTCCGATCTCAAGATGCCCGTGCTCATTTACCCGACTCGTCCCGTGCAAATACATGTGCTGTCGTCTCCTCTCGTCTCTGGCCACGCTTCTATACGTAAAAAAGCCGACGAATCCGAATGTCGTCGACCGTTGCAGGTACTCTTATTACGGTACGTATCTAGATTTTTTATTACGTCGATTATACAAAGAATCGTCATACAATGCAATGCAGGATATGCACGAGTATACAAAAAAGTGTCGCAATTGGGTGCGACACTTTTTTCCTGACTTTTTCTAGTTCGGTTGACGGTCCTTGTCACGCGGGTGAACGATCGAAGGTCGAGCTTTTTTCTCACGAACGGGTGCGCGTACGAGGATGTCGAGGAAGGCACGACCGTTGAACGGAATCAGCGGCCACAGGTACGGACGGTTGATCGATTTCGTGGTGAGCAGCAAGATCATCCAGATGCCCACGGCGACCGCCAACCCGATCCAATCGAAGATGCCGACCGCAATAATGAAGAACATCGCCGAGAGCTTGTTCGCCATCGACAACTCGTAACTTGGCGTCGCGAAAGTCCCGACCGCCGATACGGCCAGATAGAGAATGACCTCCGGCGAAAACAGCCCGACTTTGACGGCGATGTCCCCGATCAAGACGGCGGCCACCAAGCCCATCGCAGTGGCAAGCGGGGTCGGCGTATGAATCGCCGCCATCCTCATGAGGTCTATCCCAACCTCCGCCAAGATGAACTGCAACACGATCGGAATCGCCCCGACGTTCTCAGGCCCGAGAAACTCCAATTGCGTCGGCATCCATTCCCGATGAATCAACGTAAAGAGAATCCACAACGGCACCAAGAACATCGACGCGAGAATCCCGGCGAACCGAATCCAGCGTATATAGGCCCCTACAACGGGGTTCTCTCGAAATTCCTCCGCATGCTGTACATGGTGAAACAGCGTCGTCGGCGTAATCATTACAGACGGAGATGTGTCCACATAGATCAGCACGTGACCTTCCAAGAGATGGATCGCCGCCACGTCCGGACGCTCCGTATAACGCACGACCGGATACGGGTTGAAGCGGTTGCGGCGGATCAAGAACTCCTCGACCGTTTTCTCCGACATGGGAATCCCGTCGATCTCGATGCTTTTCAACCGATTTTTGATTTCCTCGACCAGCTCCAGGTCGGCGACGTCCTGCAAAAAGGCCACGCAGACGTCCGTTTTGGAGCGTGCCCCGATTTGCAACGTCTCCATGCGCAGACGCGGGTCGCGAATTCGGCGGCGCGTAAGGACGCAGTTTTGCACCATCGTCTCGACAAAGCCGTCACGAGAACCGCGTACGACGCGCTCCAACTCCGGCTCACTCGGTGTTCGAGCCGGATAGCTGCGGGCGTCGATCAAGAACGCCCCGTCGTATCCGTCGATCAAGAGGCACGTCTGACCGGAGAGAATCGCCGTGATGATCTTGTTCGTTTTGTCGACTTTATCGACTTGGATATGCGGCAGGAACGTCCTGAACAGTTTGTCATACGTATCGACAGCCAACTGTTCCCGTTTTAACGTTGAGAGGTTGCGCAAGAGCTCGTCGAGAATGTCATCCTTGACGAAGCCATTGACATACAGGAGACACATATCGTGTCCCCCAAATGTCACTTCGCGCTTGACCATATCAAAACTCTGTCCGATCCCGAGCACCCGCTCGAAGAACTTCAAGTTCTCCGACAAGCGTTTCTCGAGCGGCAACTCCTGATCGGACGGTGGGATGTCCACGTTATTGAGGATCTGTGGCATTTTCATATCCACTCCGTTTCAAGATTTCTAAAAAGGCCGCTTTGGTCACCGGTGCGCCCTTCATAAAATGGTCTTTGCCCTGCATCTTTCCGATATCGCCGACGCCGACGATGATCGGGATGTCGCACTCCGACAGCACATCCACGGTGTCTCCGTAGACAACGCCATCCCCGGTATTGGCAGGGATGCCGTCTTTGTCCACCCCATCCTCGATGAGGCGCAAATTTTGGTCGATGGAAAAGTTAACATGCACCCCTTCGACAAAAGGTGTGTTCGAAGCGACGGCCACTGCACCCAACACCTCAATCTCCGGATGGTTGGTCAGGTACTGGATGGCTTGCTCGCCGTATCCGAAGTCACCATTGCCGTTGTCGTCAAACATGACGACGACCGGGTCGTGCTTCGCATGTTGAACGAGTCGCACGATCTGCTCGCCGTCCAGCGGGGTCGGATTGCCGGACGAACGCGAGATTACGCGGCAACCCACTTGCTGCGCTGCCTCCTCAACGGCGCGACGAGCCACTTGGTCGCCGTCTGTTACCACGATCACCTTGCGTTTCCCAGTACCTTGGTGTTGAGCCATGATTCCCATCACTCCTTCTGTCGGTAGTTGTGATCCCTTAGCCCTTCGCTCGGAAGACTAACGCGGCGAAGAACGAGAAGACAATCGCGGCTGAAATCCCCGCAGAGGTCACTTCAAAAATTCCGGTGATCAATCCCACGATGCCATGCGTTTTCGCTTCGGCCATCGCCCCGTGCACCAACGCGTTGCCAAATGACGTAATCGGCACGGTGGCACCGGCTCCTGCAAACTTGATCAAGGGTTCATACAGACCCAATCCGTCGAGCACGGCTCCGGCACAGACGAGGATGACCATCACATGGGCCGGGGTCAATTTCGTCAAGTCCATCAGCAATTGACCGATGACACAGATGCCTCCGCCGATCAGAAACGCCCAGACAAACGTCATGGAAAACGTCATGCTCCGCTCCCCCTCTCAATCACAACCGCATGGGCGACACAGGGAATCGATTCCCCCTGCTGGCTGGAGAGCGGAGAAAGCAAAGCTCCGGTCGCACAGACGAGGATGCGCCCCAACTCGCCTTGTTGCATGCGACGCATCAAATGCCCGTACGTGACCACTCCGCAGCAAGCGCATCCGGAACCCCCTGAGAACACTTCTGGCTGATCAGGGTCGAAGATCAAGATCCCGCAGTCTTTGATCTTGTCGCCCAAATACAACCCCTGCTCTTCCATCAACTCCACCGCGAGCGGGAGGCCGACACGAGACAAGTCGCCCGTGACGATCAGATCATAGTCCTCAGGCGTTCGCCCCGTGTCTTGAAAGTGGCAGAGAATCGTATCGGCCGCCGCCGGTGCCATCGCAGCGCCCATTTCAAACGGCGACTTGATGCCCAAATCCACCACTTTGCCGATCGTGGCATGGGTGATGCGCGGCCCGAGGCCCGTTTTTCCGACCAAGGCAGCAGCACCGCCTGTGACGGTGCATTGTGACGAGGGCGGTTTTTGACCTCCGTACTCGGTCGGGTAGCGAAATTGACGCTCGGCGGTGGAATTGTGCGAAGCGGTTGCCGCCAGCGCATGCTTGGCAAACCCGCTGTCCACCGTCATCGCGGCCAACGCCAGCCCTTCCATCGACGTGGAACAAGCGCCAAACAACCCCAAGAACGGAACTGCCAACGTACGTGCCGCAAAATTAGCCGTGATGATCTGGTTGAGCAGGTCGCCTGCATACAGCACATCGATTTGCTCAGATGTCACATTCGCTTTTCGCATCGCAATTTCAACTGCCGATTCTAAAAAGCGACGCTCCGCTTTCTCCCACGAATCCTGCCCGAAGTAGGAGTCTTCGTTGATCTCGTCAAAGTCCATCGCCAGCGGCCCTTGGCCTTCCTTGGGTCCGACAATCGCGCCGGTGCCAAGCAAGACGGGCTTGGAATCAAATCGCCAAGTCTGTTGACCGATCAGCGGCATCTCAGCACCTCTCCTCTCTTCAACCTCAACTTGCGGCCATCTGGAACAGCGTTTTGACCAAACCGATAATGAACGCAGCCACCGTGCCGAACACGATGACAGGTCCGGCCAGTTTGAACATCTGCCCGCCGATGCCAAGCACGGTGCCTTCGCTGCGATGTTCAATCGCAGCGGACGCCATCGAGTTGGCAAACCCTGTAACCGGCACGGCCGAACCTGCTCCGGCCCATTGGCCGATGCGGTCGTATACCCCGATCCCCGTCAACAATGTCGAGATGAAAATCAAAACAGCAACCGTGGGGTTACCGGCGTTTTTCTCGTTGAATCCGAAGTATGCGATGAAAAATTGCTGGATGAACTGTCCGATCTCACAGATCAGTCCCCCGACGAGAAACGCCCGAATCGAATTGGCGATGACGGGCCGTTTCGGCGTGAGTTCCTTGGCGCGTTTTTGATAATCCGCCTTCACTTGCAAACCACGCTTGACTTTGACGCTCACGAGACCACCACCCTCTCCATGCCTTGGTTACCTGTAGGTGTAGAGTACCCATTTCAACAAAAAAGACACCGCCCGGCAAAAGTTGCCGGACGGTGCCTTTTTTGTGAAAACCCGGTATATCAGACGCGCTTGGCGTTGGTGATGCGATCATACTTGACGGCGACTTGTCCACACCACCAATAGTACCCACCGGCACTTCCGGCGAGCAGGCAGAGCACAACCGCCACCCAGAGGATGCGTGACCGTGCGGACTTCGGGATCGATGGTTCCATAACCTGCGGTTCACCTCTCAACAAAAGGCTCGATGTCCGTAGTATGGAACGAATCTCGACCCCTTAACCCCCTAATTGATCACGAATCTGCTGCATGATTTTTTTCTCCAAGCGTGAGACTTGAACTTGCGAGATGCCGAGCACCTCCGCGACTTCTGCTTGGGTCTTGTCGCGGAAGAAGCGGAGGAAGACGATCAGGCGCTCCCGTTCGGGCAAACGGGCGAGCGCGTCGTGCAGGGCGAGCTTGTCGAACCATTTGTTCTGCGCTTCGTCCGAGATTTGGTCCATGAGGTAGATCGGGTCTCCGTCGTTTTCGAACACCGTCTCGTGGATGGAAGCCGGCTGGCGCATCGCTTCTTGGGCGAATACCACTTCCGTCGGTTCCATGCCGAGCGCTTCCGCCACTTCGTTGATGTGCGGCTGGCGGCCCAGTTTCTTGGCGAGCTCATCGCGCATGCGACGCACATGGCGGGCGGTTTCCTTGAGCGAGCGGGAGATCTTGACGCTGCCGTCGTCGCGCAAGAAGCGCTGAATTTCGCCGATGATCATCGGCACGGCGTAGGTCGAGAACCGCACGTCATAGGAGAGGTCGAATTTGTCGATGGCTTTCATCAACCCGATACAACCGATCTGGAACAAATCGTCCGGCTCGTAGCCCCGGTTCAAAAAGCGTTGGACCACTGACCAGACCAGCCGTTGGTTGCTCAGAACCAGCGATTCACGGGCGGAATCGTCACCGGACTGCGACTTGGCGATCAGCTCTTTTACCTGCACATCCGAATATTTTAGATTTGGAGTCGTTGTTTTCTCCATGTGGTTGCCCCGGCGCCTAGTGCTTGGCCAAGGAATGATTTTTCATGAATTTCACCATGCGCACGCGGGTGCCCACCCCGGGGCGCGAGACCACTTCGATCTCGTCCATGAAGTTCTCCATGATCGTAAAGCCCATACCCGAGCGCTCCAACTCCGGCTTGGACGTGTACAGCGGCTCGCGAGCTTCTTCGACATCGTCGATGCCGCGGCCTTGGTCTTCGATGATCAACTCCACGTTGCCTTCGATCAGCGAGCATTGGATATAGACTTGGCCTTCTTGCTCTTCGTAGCCGTGAATGATCGCGTTGGTGACCGCTTCCGAGACGACCGTTTTGATTTCGGTCAATTCTTCTACCGTCGGGTCGAGTTGCGAGACGAACGCGGCCACCGTGACGCGGGCGAACGATTCATTTTGCGAACGAGCGGAAAATTTCAGTTCCATGTGATTGTTCTGCATGACTTTACGCCACCCCCGTCTCAGACAATGCCATCGATTCCGTTGCGTAGATGCGGAGAATCTTCAGCATCCCGGAAAGTTCAAACAGCTTGATCAGTTGATCGTTGACCGAGCAGAGCGACATGCGACCGCCACCTGCCGTTACGCGTTTGTAGCGGCCAAGGATCACGCCAAGACCGGAGGAATCCATAAACCCGAGCCCTTCAAAATTCATGATCAAGTGCGGAGTCCGGTGGCGGTCCAATTCACCCTCCACCTGTTGTCGCACTTGCTCAGCCGTATGATGATCCAATTCGCCAGACATACGAACGATCAGCGTATCTCCGCTGACGACCGTCTCGATTTGCAAACTCATGTTGGCTCCCTCCTCAGGAAGTTTTTCTCGTCTTGGGCATACAGTTCTACCTTGAAATTCCCGGTTCCTCCCCCTCGACAAAACGTCTATCCATTCGAGGAATCTTGCCATTTTTCGCGGGACAGAATGACAAAAAACCCCTCCCGTTCTCACTGAAGTACCAGTGTGACCACAAGGGGTGCTTTGTATACGCGATGGAGTTATTTTGTTTTGGGCAGGAGTTTTTCGAGGGAGTCTTTGGTCAGCGGGCCTTGGATTTTTTGCAGGATTTTGCCGTTTGCGTCGAGCAGGAACGAAGTCGGGATGACCATGATTCCATACGCGTCGGCGACGCTTCCATCGGTGTCCAGCAGGTTCGGGTACGAGATGTGATGGCGTTGAAGCAGGTCCTTCGACACGTTGGCGGCGTCTTGCGAAGCGAGGTTGACCCCGACGAGTTGCACACGGTCTCGCAATTCCTGAGAGGCAGCCGCCAAGTCGGGGAGTTCTTGGCGGCAAGGTCCGCACCAAGAGGCCCAGAAGTTCAGCAGCAGAAGTTTGCCGCGATACTCGCTGAGTTGGTGCCGTTTGCCTTCGTAGTCGAGGAGAGAGAAATTCGGGGAGACCATCCCCACGACCGCCGTTACAGGGGTTGCCGTTTCTTGAGCCGAATCGTGGGCGGAGATGAGCACGCCCTGAGCTGTGGACGATGTGCATCCCGCAGTGCCGAGTGCCAAGGTGGCAACACTGAGCAGACAGGCAAGTTTTCGCAGTTTCAGGTTCATGTCAATCCCTCCAATAGGTTCATCATGCCCGATTGGAAGAGATTGTACCCGGAGTCTCTCTACTACTTTTCTACTATAGAATACTGCCTAAAAGTCGAGGCCTCCTTCGGTCAGCGCACGGTGCATGCGCATCTGCACCGGGTAGGACACTAACTCGAACCCGCCGACGATAAATCCGTGGCCTTGCTGGCCCTGCGTTTGCTCACGTGCATGCAAGCCGCGGAGAAAGTCCTCGACAGGCGTGGTGAGGACATCGCGCTTGGTCAACAAAAGCGGCGTGTATTTGCCCCGGTACGAAAGGGCGCTCGCGGCCGTACCGACCGGCCAAGGCTCCATCGGAACCAGCGTGACGGGCGACGAGCTTCGTTCTCGCTTTCCCCAACCGAATCGTGATTTATGGCGGAATTTTGCGAAGCGGACCGACATGTCGTACGCATCCGCTCCTCCGACCCACGCCTCCACTTTCGAACCTAAAGCTTTAATCTCACCGGCGATCCGGGCCGGAAGCCAGGCTTCGGGAGACGCGACGAAGACCCGCGTGCGAGGGTGTTTTTTTAACCAACGCACGGTGCTTGGATAGAGACCCTGTTCAGAGGCGAACAGAATCGGCGCACCGGTATGTGCGGCATAACCGCCTGCCACCGTGCCGCCCGCGCAGGGATCGCTTGAGACGAGCAAAGCGTTGCCCGACTTTTTTCCAATCTCAAGCTCGTTGAGAAATTCGATCGTTTCCCAGAGATCATGTCCGATGACGTGCCAGAGTTTGAATCCAAGGTCGGCGAGATCGTGCAACGTGCGAGCCGGCATCACTCCAATGACGATCACTTGGCCCGGCAGACCGTTTCCGCGCGGTGAGAGACGAATGAGTTCGCGGGACACGGTGTCCTCAAGTCCGTCTCCCTCTGTAAACAAAAGGGCCGCGTCATAAGGGTGATGCATAAGACGGGTGGCGGCCAGCACCTCGGGATAGCACGTCGGGCTCGCCAGCAACACGGCGTTGGGTCGTGCAGCCGGATACACCGTTTGGGTGATGCCAACGGCACAACTCACGGAGTCCCAGCCCAGAATTCGCGTCGTGGCCGTGGTCGAAGCTTGATAGAGAGTCGGATGGTACCGGTCGGACACCTAAACCCCTCCTTTCCAACAGCCTTCAGAACATCTTGCATCTCTATTCACAATTTATGCGGTCAATTTCCTAGTCTTGACTGGACAGTGAAGAATCCATCTGGTATATTTGTCAGGAAACTCGTATAACCTGTATAATATTTAAAACGTGACTGCTGTTCATGTTTTGACAGGAAAACCTATTTCCTTTAGTGGAATGCTGTAGTACAATATAGACACACGAAAGTTTTAGTTTCATAACTACTGGGTGGGAGGGTTACCCAATGACTACTACATCACTTGGACAGAAAATCAAGGAACTTCGGATTTTGAAGGGTCTCACTCAAAGTGACCTCGGCGCTGGCATGGTGACACCAAGCATGATCTCTCAAATTGAAGCGGATAAAGCGAATCCTTCTCATAAACTCCTCTGCGCCATCGCAGAAAAGTTGGAGACTTCGGTCGACTACTTCTTGACTGACATGCAAACCAAACTCGAACAGACCAGCACCTACAAGCTGGCCAAAGCGTTTATGGAATCCAGCGAGTACGACCGTGCAATCTCCTTGCTCGAAGAGCTCTTGGAGAACCCGGCTCCGCACTTGCAACTCACCAACATCTCGTTTGACCTCGCGAACTGCTACTTGCACGTCGAGCAATTCGAACGCGCAACCGAACTGTTCGAGGACGTTCTCGACAGCTCGATTCGCACCGGCGAGCACAACACCGCCGTTCTCGCGTTGAACAAACTGGGCGTCATCCAACTGCGCAAAGAGAATCTCCTGCTTGCACAGTTCCACTGGAAAAAAGCCTACCAGATCATCTCCCGCACGGAGAACATCGACGTCTCGACCAAAGCGTTCGTCATCACCAACCTCGGGATGGTCAATCTCAAGCTTGGCGAATACAACGATGCGCTCAAATACTACACGGAGTCGTACCAACTGCTCCAAGGCACGAACTACTTGAAGCTGATCGGCGAAACCTACAACGGTCTCGGTCACGCAAACAAGGAAATGAAAAACTACAAAAAAGCGGTTGAGCACACCCAAGACGCGATTGCGATCTTCAAATCGCTCAACTATGTCAAGACTTCGTATGACAACAAAGTCAACTTGGCGATCATCAAAGGCGAAGAAGGCAAGACCGAAGAAGCGCTTGCGCTGCTCGACGAGTGCATGGAAGGCTACTCCAAGCACGGCACCGAGATCGACATCGCAAACGTCCACTCCGAAATCTCCCGCCTCTTGCTCAAAGTGGGCCGCTACGCAGACGCGGAGAAGCATGCGACGCAAGCTCTCCAGTTGATGGACCCGTCGATGCGCGAAATTGCGTTCCTCTACCGCACGCTCTCGGAAATCAAGCTGATGACCGAAGAATTCGACACCGCCGTTGAATTCGCAGAGAAAGCGATCGAACTGTTCCAAAGCAACGACATGATCGGGCAACTCACCAAGACGTATGCCCTGCTCGGCGAGATCTACAAATCCCGCGGCGATTTCCTCTCCGCAACGGAATCCCTGCAGAAGATGCAAACGATCGTGGAGTCCAACCTTCGCGACCGCATCTTGGTGATGTAAGACAACGTTTGTCACAACCGTTCAAAAGAAGATCACCCCTGCATTGTATGAGATGCAGGGGTTTTTTTATGACCCTTACTCTTGGTTCCAATCCAGTTCGCTGACCAGCGGAACATGGTCGGATGCGCTGCTGGTGACGGTGTAACTTTTTGTCGCTTTGAACTGCTTGGACGTGAGCACATAGTCGATCTGCTCGCCGCTGCCGGGGAACGTCTCGATCCGCTCCGGGGTCGTCGGGTGTAGATTCGCAAGCCACGGTTTGAGCTCCACAGATGTGAGGTCGGTGTTGAAATCCCCCAACACCAGCAACGGAGTTTCCTCCTCCCGCAGACGCTTGTCCAGCGCTTCGACGTCGCGGGCGCGCTCCCCTTGCAGAAGCCCCAGATGCGTGACCATCACGCGCACAGGCTCCCCTCGCACCTGTAACGTGGCGAGCAGGGCCACACGGTCCTCCTTGGCGCTTTTCAACTGAATGCGCTCGGTGGAGAGGATCGGGTAGCGGGAAAGCAGTGCATTGCCAAACTGGAACGGTCCGACAGTGAGTGCCGGTTCGAAATGATAGTGCAAGCCCAGAGCTTCCGCGATCAAACGCGGCTGGTCTTCAAAACGAGAGCGCGGGCTGTGCCGCTCGATCTCCTGCAGCCCGATGATGTCGGCGTCCGTTTCTTGGAGTGTCTTGATTGTTTCCTCAAGATTCAGTTTATTTTCCGCATCTTTGCCGATATGGATGTTATAGGTCGCCACTTTCAGTTTCAACGTCTCACCCGGGAGGCGAGAAACAGCGCTCACGTCTCTTTGTGCAAAACTTGTCCGCTCCGTATGCGGCATGATTAGTCCCAGGAGCGCCGCAGCCACCCCCAGAAGTACAACGTAAGACCCTCTCTTCATCTCGTTCACCCCATTGCCCGTCAATTGCTATACGATGAAGTATACCGTATTTAGACAATTTCGACAAATGAAAGTATTGGCACACGAAAAAAGCGCCCTGATGATCCGTAGATCATCAAGGCGCTTCTCTTCAAACGTATGGAGCGGAAGACGGGATTCGAACCCGCGACCCTCGCCTTGGCAAGGCGATGCTCTACCCCTGAGCCACTTCCGCAGATGGTGCCTTTTACCGGAATCGAACCGATGACCTCATCCTTACCATGGATGCGCTCTACCTACTGAGCTAAAAAGGCAAATGGCTCCCCGAGCAAGACTCGAACTTGCGACCATCCGATTAACAGTCGGGCGCTCTACCAACTGAGCTATCGAGGAACAAATGGTGGAGAATAGCGGATTCGAACCGCTGACCCCCTGCTTGCAAGGCAGGTGCTCTACCAACTGAGCTAATCCCCCATTATGGTGGAGAGAGAAGGATTCGAACCTTCGAAGCTTACGCAACGGATTTACAGTCCGCCCCATTTGGCCACTTTGGTATCTCTCCATATGAAATTGGTAGCGGCGGAGGGATTCGAACCCCCGACCCTCCGGGTATGAACCGAATGCTCTAGCCAGCTGAGCTACACCGCCACACAGGAAGTTTAAAGATGGCGGAGAGAAGGGGATTCGAACCCCTGAGACGGTTTCCCGCCTACACGATTTCCAATCGTGCTCCTTCGACCAAGCTCGGACATCTCTCCGTGAGTTAAACTTGTAAAGTTTCGTTCATCGTCGGTGTTGTTTCGTTTGTCACCGGCGACACTTAGAACTATACCATCACTCTCGCAGTCTCTCAATCGACAAATTCGGCGAAAAATAGACAAATAGAACATTGAGTTCAACGTAGCTTTCGTTTTATTGTCCAATCTTCATTTTTCGTACACATCTGCTTAACAATCACGATCGAGTTGAAACACGACGAATTGAACCTCTCTCGGCAAGGTAAGGGCTGGTTTTTGGAGCAAGATGTGCCAGTCGTCAGATGATTTTCCGGTCGGAGTACGGTATGGTTAAAGGGACCAGAGAGAACTACAGAGAGACAAAGAAAAACGGCAGACGCTCCCCACGTCTGCCGTTTTTCGCGTATATGTGTGGCATTCGGTTAGACGACGTCGTACCCGGCCTCTTCGATCGCTTCTTTGACTCCGTCAATCGTGAGTTTCTGCGGGTCGAAGTGTACATCCACAGTTCCTGCCTCTAAGTTGACGACCGCTTTCTGGGCGCCTGCTTCCATCAAGGCGGTTTCGACTGCGGCCTTGCAGTGTCCACAGGACATGCCTTCCACTTTCAAGATGAATTGTTCCATGCTGACATCCCTCCTTCTGGTAGGAATCATATTCCACGAAACTCCAACCGTCAACCTATACCCTTTTTCGAACAGCCGATTTTCCTCTATAATAAGTAGAATGACTAAGTTCGGGAGTGATCCTCATGGATACAGAGAATACTGGGAAATTCAATTGCCCGATTGAGGCCACCCTTGCGGTGATCGGCGGCAAGTGGAAAGCGTTGATTCTATGGCACCTGCGCGACCGGGTCATCCGGTTTGGCGATCTTAGACGTATGATTCCCGGCATCACGCAAAAGATGCTGACCCAACAGTTGCGCGAGTTGGAACAGGACGGCTTGCTCCTGCGCACCGTGTATGCCGAAGTCCCGCCGAAAGTCGAGTACTCGATGACCGAATACGGGGAATCTCTACGTCCGCTGCTCAAGATGATGTGCGAGTGGGGCTTGATTCATATGCGCCAAGATGAAACCGTACGTAAGAAAGGGCCTGATTATGGAAACACTACATTTGTTAACGCACATCCCGCTGTTCCGGGGGTTGGACGATGAGGAGTTGGGGAAAATCTCCCAACTCTTGGTTCGTCGAAGCTTCGCGGAGAAAACGGGTCTTTTTTTGCAAGGGGAATCGTTGCAGACGGTCTATTTCATCGTCAGCGGCAAAGTGAAAATCTATCGCAATGACGAGAGCGGCCGCGAACAAGTCGTAACGGTGTTACAAGAGGGGGACATGTTTCCGCATGTCGGCTTTTTCTCCACCGGTGTCTATCCTGCCCATGCGGTGATGATCGAGAGCGGCGAAATGTTTACGCTCTCCACCGAACGCTTCCGTCACCTGATTGAATCCACTCCGTCGCTCTGTTTGAAGTTGCTCGCCGTCATCGAACACAAATACATGGAGCTGCAGTCTCGCCTCTCCGAGATGGTCATGCACGACACGCACGGACGTCTCGTGCTGATGCTCATCCGCCTCTCTCGCCTGCACGGAGAACCTCTGGAGGCTCGTACGCGGTTGAACATCCCGATCACCAATCAGGAATTGGCGAACATGATCGGGACCTCGCGCGAGACGGTGAACCGCACATTGAACCAATTGAAGCGGGACGGTGCGGTTGAGACAGCTCCGGACCTGCATCTGATCTTGGATGTTGGGAAATTAGAGCAGCTCCTGTGATTTATGTCACAACGTCCCTCCGACCCCGATGGTAGGATGAAGTCGTGAGATCAACCGGAACACACAAGGAGGAAATTCAACATGTCTCTCTACGAAAAACTTGGCGGTCAAGAATCCATCTCTGCGGTAGTCGATAACTTCTACGACCGCGTACTCGCCGATCCGACCATTAACGAATTCTTCAAGCACACCGATATGGAAAAGCAACGCCGTCACCAAGCTGCGTTCATCTCCTTCGCTCTCGGCGGCCCGCACCAATACAGCGGCAAGTCGATGGAGAAAGCTCATGCCGGCATGAACCTGCAAGAAGAACACTTCAACGCCGTTGCAAAGCACCTCGGCGATGCGCTCGCAGACTTCAACGTCCCGGCGGCAGACATCGACGCGGTCATCACCCACGTGGCGACGCTGAAAGATTCGATCATCCACCAATAAGAAAAAAGCCGACGGTCTTGGACCCGTCGGCTTTTTTTATTTGACGTGCGTTTTCGGAACCAAGCGGTTCACGTAGGTCTGCATTTCCTTCGCTTGTGCAAATTGCTCGGCTTCCTGCGCCAAATACATCTGGGAGTCCAACCAAACACCGTGTCCGGGACGGACTTTGTGATACGTGCCGTCGGGATGCAGGACGTGGCGTTTGACGTTGTCTTTGAGTTGGATGTTCAAGATGTGGACCAAGCGCTCGCGCAAGTCTTCTTGCTTGACCGGGAACAGAATCTCAATTCGATGCTCCATGTTGCGGGTCATCCAGTCGGCGCTGGAGAGGTACACTTCCTCGTCCCCGCCGTTTTGGAAGTAGAAGACCCGGCTGTGTTCGAGGAATCGCCCGACGATGCTGGAGACCTGAATGTGCTCGCTGACGTCTTCGAGGCCGGGGCGCAGGCAACAGATGCCCCGAATGATCAACTCGATGCGCACACCCGCACAGGAGGCGCGATAGAGCGCTTTGATCAGATCTTTGTCGGTCAGCGAGTTCATTTTGGCGATGATCAAACCCGGCTTGTCGATCGTGGAGACTTCAATCTCGCGATCGATCATGTCCAACAGTTTCTGCTTCAACCCGATCGGCGCCGTGACGATCTCTTCCCAATCCGGGGCGTTGCCGTATCCGGTCAAGTGGTTGAAAAACTCCGTCGCGTCATAGCCGAGTTCTTCGCGGGCGGAGAACATCCCGAGGTCGGTGTAGATGCGAGCGGTCACTTCGTTGTAATTGCCGGTGCTCAAGTGAACATAGCGGCGCAGTTGGTGTCCCTCTTGGCGGACGACCAGTGTGATTTTGGAGTGTGTTTTCAAGCCGACGAGCCCGTAGATGACGTGGCAGCCGGCTTTTTCTAACTTTTTGGCCCAGACGATGTTGTTCTCCTCGTCAAACCGCGCTTTGATTTCCAGCAACACCGTAACTTGCTTGCCGTTCTCCGCCGCTCGTGCCAAAGCGCTTACGATCGGCGAGTTGCCGCCGACCCGGTAGAGCGTCTGCTTGATCGCCAGCACGTTCGGGTCGTCCGCCGCTTGCGAGATGAAGTGCAACACCGGATCGAACGATTCATACGGGTGAAACACGAGGATGTCTTTGTGCTGGATCGCTTCGAAGATGCCGTTCTCCCCGATAAAATCATGCGGCGGCTGCGATTCGAACTCATCGAATTTCAAGTGCTCGACACCCGGAAGCGCATTGTAAAACTTCATGAAAAACGTCGGGTCGATCGGCCCGTCGATTTCGTAGATGTCATGCTGCGTCAAGTCGAGCCAGTCGGTGAGCATCTCCCGCAACGTCTCGCTCATCGTCGCGGCAATCTCCAACCGGACGGCGACGCCCATGCGGCGTTTTTTCAATTCCTTCTGAATCTCTTGCACCAAGTTCTCCGTCGTTTCTTCGTCAAACGACATGTCGGCGTCGCGGGTGATCCGAAACGCGGCGCTCTCGATGATCTTGTGACCGGAGAACAGCATCTTCATGTGCTGGCAGATCACGTCTTCGAGCAGAATGTAGTGCTTCGCCGTCGAGTCGTCCGTCGGCAGTTCGAGGAAGCGCGGGATCACCGACGGGACTTGCACGACGGCAAACAAATGCTTGGGCTTGTGGTGGTGCTGATCGTGCCTGTGGTCCGCTTGGAGCAAGACGCCCAAGTTCAAACTCTTGTTGGCGAGATGCGGGAACGGATGGGAGGCATCGACCGCCAAGGGCGTCAACACCGGAAAGATCTTGCGTTCGTAATAGTCTTCCAAAAACGCTTCCTGCTCCGCATTCAGCTCGATCGGTTTCAAAAATCGAATGTTCTCGCGGTGGAGTTCCGTCCAAATGTGATCGTCGAGGATCGAGTACATCCGCTCGACAAACGGATGCACGCGCTGTGCAATGGCACCTAACTGCTCCGCCGGAGTCATCCCCGCCTTGCTTTCCGGCTTGGTCGACCCGGTGCGGAACAGGTCCAGAATCCCGGCGACGCGCACCATGAAGAACTCGTCCAAGTTGGAAGAGGCGATCGCCAAAAACTTCAAGCGCTCCAACAGCGGATTGCTGGTATCGGTCGCTTCCTCCATCACGCGCTCGTTGAAGGAAAGCCAGCTCAATTCCCGATTGATATAGTACGTAGGGAGGTCGAAATGTTGTTTCATTGCGTAGGTGCTCCTTGAGTTCGTAGTGTTACCCAGTCAGAGGCCCCGTGGAGGACGATGTCGACGTTCCACGTTAAAAGCCCCAGCCGAAACTTGCCCAGCAAGTGTTCGGCGTTTTTTTCAACTTCGAAACCGCTCAGGTAGAGGTCGATCCGCCGTTCCTCCTCCTCGACTTCCACACGCTCGAGTTTCGTCCCTTGATCGTGTTCGTAGTCGAGCGCGTCTGCCATGCGCAACAGCGCAATCAGCGTGAGGGCGCGGGCATGGTGTTTGGCGGGGAGGTCTTCGAGGCGGACTTTTTTCTTGCGGTGGTTCAGCGCGAGCACAGACACCCACAGGCGCAACTCTTCCGGCCAACTCTCCAACAAGCGGTCGTGACGGATCAGATGGCATGAGTGCAGATGGTGTTTTTTGCTGTGAACGTAATGGCCGATGTCGTGCAGTTGGGCGGCATGTTCCAGCACCGCTCGGTCATGGGCGGTCACCACGTGCGTCAGACGGCCCAAGCCGTCGTAAAGACGCAGAGCCAGCCGTGCGACGTGTTGGGCGTGGGCGATGTTGGCTTGGTACTTCTCCTGCATCCGGGAAACGAGGTCGTCCACGGTGAGCCACCCCCTTTTTTCGCTTAGGGTTGAACTTCGATTAACTCGTAGGCGAACTTCTGTCCATAGGATTTGCTCATCGCCTCCAAGAGTTCGTTCACTTGGGCTCGGTCGATGATGTGTTTGGGAAGCACGCGGCATTGGAGCAGAATCTGGTCTCCGCGTTTTTCCAATTGAACGGAGCGGACTTGGCCTGCCAGCGGGCGATTGAAAAAGCGGGCAAGCAGACCGAGTTGCGCGAGACGCTTGATCGCCGGCAGTTCAGCCGGCGTGATCATGTCTTTGTGCTGGCTGAACTGTTTTTCCAGTTTCTTGTCGGTCTTGTAGGAAGCAAGCATCCCTGTGACCAAGCGTTGGTGGTGTGTCAGGCCGTAGAGCAAGACGTTGGTCAGCAGATAGAACGTATGCTGTGCGGCGTCGTAGGTGTTGATCGAGAGGCCGATGTCTTGGAGGAGGCCGGAAATCTGCAGCAAGCGGCGCTGACCGGCGTCTGCTTGGAGCAACCCGAGGTCTTGCAGTTGGTCAAACATCGAGACCGCGAGACGCGAGACCTGTTCGGCACGTACGCTGTTGACTCGGTCACGCTTCATCCATTGGCGGGCGCTGTAGAGCGAGACGTCTTCGAGAACGTTGTCGTTCTGTCCTTGCAAGATTCGTTCAAACATCAAACCGTCCCGCAAGCCTTTCGTCGAGATCACGAAGTGCTCGCTCCCCGTCACCTGCAACAACACGGAAAAAACGACCACGCCTGCGACGATGATGTCCCCGCGGTCTTTGGAGAGGCCCTTGATTTTCTTGCGCTTGTCAAGCGGTGTCTTGACGAGCGTTTGATAGCTGTCCGCAATGTCCGCGGAGTTCAACGTATAATGATGCAAGCTTTGGAACGAGTAGTTGCGTTTCTTTTGGTGCATGTTCCCGACGTTGCGCGCCGCACCGCCCATCGCAATCAGCGGAACGGGACGTAAGCGTTTGGTCAGCCACGGAGCACTCGCGAATTGCTCGCGGAGAAACTGTTCGAGGTTCTTGAGTTCCTCGGGAGTGGGCAAGTCGCCTTTTAAAAAGCGCTGTGTCAGAGACACGGCACCGAAGGGGAACGATATTTTATGTACGCAGACCCGGTCTTCTACCCACGTCACTTCGGTGGAGCCGCCGCCGATGTCGACGGTGAACGCATCGCGAAGGTTCATCGTGTTGACGACCGCGAGATAGCCGTAGTGCGCCTCCTCAGGTCCGGAGAGGATGCGGATGGAGATGCCGGTTTCGCGTTCGATGGCCTCGCATAATTCGGGGCCGTTTTTGGCTTGACGCATCGCGGCGGTGGCAACGCCGACGATTTCGGTGACGCCTCGCCCGTCGCAGATGTCCTTGAAACGGCGCAGACAGTCGAGCGTAAGTTGGACGCCTTCGTCGTCGAGGACGCCGTCCTGGGTGATGTGCGAGCTGAGGCGGAGGACTTGCTTGACGTTGTCCGCTTCAAACAGCATCCCCTGCTGGTCCTGTTCGTAGAGCACGAGACGCGCCGAGTTGGAGCCGAGGTCGATGATGGCAAGCTGAGTTATGTTCACAGAATCCCCACTTTTTCTTGATTTCTACAGATATTATACCACTGCGTCCACACAAAAACGCACCTCCCCCGCGGAGATGCGTTTTTTCACAGACTACTCGCGATCTGCAGCCGTATGCAATTCTTTTAAAAAACGACCGTTCCCATACGCCTCCGGTCGCAGGGAGACCTCTTCTGCGATCTCCTTCAGCGCTTCACGATACGCCCACTCAAACGCGGCGTCCGCTTCGAGTGCAACATGCGGTGTGACACCCTTGCCTTCCCAATTCGTTTGGGTGATCGGGTTGATCGAACGCTTCATGGGAATGAACACGGAGAAATTCTCGTGTACTTTCACCATCCCGCCCGGATTCGCGCCGCCGCGCGTCACTTCTCCGACGATGGTCGCCCGCTTCAGTTGTTGCAAGTTGTACGTCAACTCCTCCGCCGCCGAGAACGTCCGGCGAGAAGTCAGCACATAGACCGGCTTCCCGAGATACCGCGCTTCCGGCACGTACGGCAAACTCCAATACTCTTGCGTCGAGTTCGTGCGACGGGAATAAATCGTATTGAGCAACACCGGCTCTGCTCCCAAAAAGTACGAACACAGCAATTGCACCATCTCCGGTTGCCCGCCCGAATTCTCCCGCATGTCGAGAATCATCGCCCCCGTGTGCTTCAAAAAGGCCATCGCCCCGCGCAGCGTGTCGCCGGCCAGATCTGGAGAATGAAACGCGTCCATCTTGAGGTAGCCGACATTCCCTGCCAGCCGCTCGACTTTTGAAAAGCCAAAATTCATCAATTCAAGATGGCGCCGAAGCGAGGAGGCATCCCTTGGAGAACGTTCACTCGGCGTCTCGTTGTAGACGACTCGCACATGCAGATCTCGACAGACCGCCCGCAAATCGTCTGTCAGTTGCAAAGCGAACTCCTGCGGCGATTGATCTCCGTCATAGCCGCCTGCTTTCCACTTGCCGAGGAGGACTTCCGCCATCTCCTCGCCGACTTCGGGAAACACATACTCCCGTGCCAGTTGCACCGCCAACTCTTCAATCACCGCTCCTTGAAACATCGAACTCCCTCACTCTCCCGGTTGCCAACCGTAACTGTCAAACCAAACCCCTGCGTGGTAATTTTCAATCGCTTTGCGGACATACGGAATCATATTGTCGGGCAATTCATCGAGCCCAAACCACGACAGATCGTCACACTTGTCCGGCTCGGTGTTGACCACTTCCCCCGACCAAACGGAAACGGATACGTAAAAATCCACGCGTTCATCGTTCGCACGGCGATGCATGACGCCTACGACTTGCACGTCAGCAGGCTTGATCACCACGCCGCACTCTTCGTGCGCCTCGCGAATCGCCGCCGAGATCACTTCTTCCCCGCCGTCCAGATGCCCGGCCGGCACGCTGTAGTTGCCGTCCTCGTACCCGGTGTTGAAGCGTCTCAGCAGCAAAATTTCTCCATCGCGCACAAAAAACAGATGCACCGCAACGGGCATCGTAAACCACTTCGACATGAATCTGCCTCATTTCGAACCTCGTTTTATTTGGTAAATTCAGCATACCCGATCTGTAACGTTTTGCCAAAGGCTTGCATCTCTGTAAATTCCCGTGTATACTAAGTGAATCGCAAGGTAGCTGGACAAGAGTGTTAATGCAGAGATCTAATTTGTCATATTGGTGTGTGTACAAGATCTTAGACTTTCCCACGATTCACAACAGGCGTGGCCCAGGAGCCATATGGTCGCATGAGAGGTAGGGCATGCGATGTTTCGACAGTCACTCCTGTCTGGCAAACTACACATAATAAAGCCCAAGGACTTCCGTCCTTGGGCTTTTTTCATATCTCGATGCACTTAGAGCGCGAATCTCACGAGGAACGTCGTGCCGGTCTCGCCCGTTTTGACCTCAATCCGGGCTCCGTGGCGAGCGGCTACGCTGTAGCAGACGGCGAGACCAAGCCCGGTGCCTGTCTCCTTGGTCGTGACAAACGGGGTGCCGATCTTCTCCAACATCTCGGGCGGGATGCCCGGCCCTTGGTCGCAGATTTCCAGCACCACGTCTCCCTCGTCACGTCCGGTGCGAATTGTGAGCAACCCGCCGGAAGACATCGCTTCCAAACCGTTGAGCGCGAGGTTCAAGATGACCTGCCGAATTTCTTTTTCATCCAAGTCCAAGTTCGGGATGTCGGTCAGCTCCAACTTCACGTCTTTGTCAGACATCAACGCTTCCGCTTGAATCAGCGGGAAGATCGCGTCGACGATGTTGTTGAGGCTTGTGGCTTCGCGATTGGTTGTCTTGTTCTTGGCAAGCGTCAAGAATTCGGTGATGATCGCGTTCGCCCGGTCGAGCTCGGCGACCATGAGTTCAATGTTTTCGTACGAGGGCGGGTTTGCGTTTTTCCTGGACATTTGGAGGAAGCCGCGCACGGTGGTCATCGGGTTGCGAATTTCGTGCG
Organism: Tumebacillus amylolyticus; assembly: GCF_016722965.1. Classification (NCBI taxonomy): domain Bacteria; kingdom Bacillati; phylum Bacillota; class Bacilli; order Caryophanales; family Alicyclobacillaceae; genus Tumebacillus; species Tumebacillus amylolyticus. The sequence goes on along the minus strand of NZ_JAEQNB010000004.1, from coordinate 76,151 downwards.
CGATCCCCGCCCCCATCTCGCCGATCAAGTTGAGACGCTCCAAGCGCGCCATCTCTTTCTCAAACATCATCCGGTCGGTGATGTCGGTGATCAAGATCAACTGACACGGTTCGCCGTGCAACTCGATCTCCTCTGTGGAGAGCAAGCCTTGGCGCACAACGCCGGAGGCGGTCTCATAGGAAACGCGTGCATTGCGCACGCTTCGCTGCCATTCCGGTTGATGAGGTGTCAGCCGTTCTTCCTCGCCCCAAGGGGTCAAGCGCAGCAGGTCGGAGGTCGCCCCACGGACATCGTCCGCGCTGTATCCGGTCACATCCACCCAGTAGTCGTTCACGTCCAGATAGCGACAGTCGAGCAAGGAACGGATCGCAATCGCGCTCGGGCTCGACTGAAAAATTTTGCGGAACCGCTCCTGCGAGCGGAACAAATCCTGCGTGCGCTCGACCACCAAGTTTTCTAACAGGTGGTATTGTTCGGTGCGTGCCGCTTCGATCTGCTTGCGCTCTGTGATGTCGCGAATCGAGCAGACGTAGATGTGCTGGCCCTCAAGCGACGCTTCCCCGATTTGCATGTCCACCGGGAACGAGGTCCCATCAAGACGCACAGCTGTCGATTCCACCGTCTTTCCGATGCCCAGGCCCGCCACTTCGACGAGCGTGGACACCGGTTTTCCTTGCAAAGCGGACGGCTCATACCCGAACATCTCAACCACGGCCGAATTGACAGAGAGAATCGTGCCGGCTTCCTCGTAGGTGACGATGGTGTCCCGTGACGTTTCGCCGATCATCCTTGCCAACGCTTCTGTACGGCGCAACTCCGAGGAAGTCCGTTTGAGCAACTTGTTGGCTTCCTCCAACTCGCGCGTGCGCTGCTTTAAAATCTCGCGGTCGCGGTGGATTTTTACGAAACTCTCCACTTTCAGACGAAGCGTGTCGGGGTGGAACGGCTTGAAAATATAATCGTTCGCCCCCACCGCATAGCCGTGATGGACATGTTCGGTCGCTTGGTGAATCGCCGTAATGAAGATGATCGGGATGTGTCGGGAGCGTTCGCGGGCTTTGATCAGCTTGGCGGTTTCAAATCCGTTCATCCCCGGCATCTGCACATCGAGCAGAATCACCGCAAACTCTTCCTTTAATACACACTTCAACGCTTCCTCTCCCGAAGTTGCGCTGACCAAACGGTAGTGCGGTTGTTGCAACACCGCTTCGAGCGCCAACAAGTTTTCGGGTCGGTCATCGACCATGAGGATGTTGACTTCCTGTTGATTCAGTCCCATGTCATCGCCTCATTATTTGATCTTCCGGTACAACTTCTCAGCTGGATCGACTTCCTCATAGTGAACGGCGAGTTTCGTCAGCGCCAGCCCTTCCCGACTGCCAAGCGCAAGGATGCCCCCGTCGCTCAAGCTGTCATAGAACAGCCCGTGTACACGGTTTTGTAACGACTGATCAAAGTAGATCATGACGTTGCGGCAAACAATCACATGAAACTCATTAAACGAGCGGTCCGTCACCAAATTATGTTGCGCGAACACGATGTTCTCTCGCAAAAATGGATGGAACGCCACTGTTTCATGTATAGCGCTGTAATACTCTGAAAATGCCTTGGACCCTCCGGCGTTGAGGTAGTTCTTGGTGTAAAGCTGCATGCGCTGGAGCGGAAACTCACCACGTTCCGCCCGCTGGAGGCTTTTTTCGTTCATGTCGGTCGCATACAGCCGAGCTTTTTGATACAAACCAACTTCATGCAAGAGGATCGCCATCGAATAGACTTCTTCGCCCGTCGAGCAACCGGCATGCCAGATGCGGATGTACGGATACTCGCGCAAGATCGGCACGACGCGCTGACGAAACGCCCGGAAAAACGACGGGTCACGGAACATCTCCGTGACATTGACGGAAAAGTCGTTCAGCATGCGTTCCATCACTTTCGGATCGTGCAGGACTTTATCCTGCAACGCCGAGATCGAATGCAGTTTCTCCGCCCGCATCCGGTGCTGGATGCGGCGGTTGAGGAACGGCAACGAATAATTCTTAAAATCAAATCCGTGGAGCCGGTAGATTCCTTCCATGAGAAGCTGCATCTCGATACGCTCGACTTCTCCAATCTCCAAGAAGTCATGAGCGTCCCGCCGCACGTCATCAAACTCTTCCATATGGCGTGCTCCTCCTCTCTGCCCGCTTACCGATACAACCACACCCGCATCAACGAGAACAACTGCTCCAAATTCAACGGTTTGGAGATGTAATCGGATGCCCCGGCGTCGATGCACTTCGCCCGGTCGTTTTTCATCGCTTTGGCTGTCAAGGCGATGATCGGCAGGTCTTCCCCGCCCGGTATCTGGCGGATCAAGCGCATCGCCTCATATCCATCCATCTCCGGCATCATAATATCCATCAGCACCAAGTCCACGTCGAGGTTCTCGCGGAGCATCTCCACGCCTTCGCGCCCGTTTTCTGCAAAGATCACTTTCATCTGCTGAGCTTCCAGCGCGGTCGTCAACGCGAAGATGTTGCGCATGTCGTCATCGACCAGCAACACTTTTTTCCCTTCCAAGGGGCATTCTGCAGCCGTCACGTTGTCGGGGGTCGAAATCTCAGTTTCAGCGTCTGCGAGCGTGACGGCCACTTCCGCCTCTTCGTTTGCGTCAAAAAGCGCCGCACTCGTTACGCCTTGCGTCGGTTGATACTCAGTTGGCAGATAGAATGTGAACGTGGAACCACGGCCCTCGACCGAGATCACTTCCAGAGTTCCGCCCAAGAGTTGCGCGATCTCGCGGGAGATCGAGAGGCCGAGTCCCGTGCCGCCGTACTTGCGGGATGTGGTGCCGTCCGCTTGACGGAACGCTTCGAAGATCACTTCTTGCTTGGATTTCGGGATGCCAATCCCGGTGTCGGTGACGGAAATCGCCAGCACGGACGGCGATTGCGCCAAGGGCGTGCCTTCTGCAAATGCTCGGTTTTCTGCGAGGCGAATGTCGAGGTGTACCCCGCCCGCTTCGGTGAACTTGAACGCGTTGGAGAGCAAGTTTTTCACGATCTGTTGGAGTCGCACTTCGTCTGTGTAGACGGCGCCCGGCACATTGGCGTGAACGTTCACGGTGAAAGCAAGCCCTTTTTGACGGGCGAGAGGTTCGAATTGTCGTTCTGCGAACCGTCGCACGTCTTCGAGCAGAATTTCTTCTAAATGAACGTCCATCTTGCCCGATTCCACTTTGGAGAGATCGAGGACGTCGTTGATCAAGTTCAGCAAGTCGTTGCCGGAAGCATGGATGGTATTCGCAAAGTCGATCTGCTTCTGACTCAAGTTGCCGTCCACATTCTCCGCCAGCATCTGGGCGAGGATCAACAGCGAGTTCAGCGGAGTCCGCAATTCATGCGACATGTTGGCGAGGAATTCCGACTTGTACTTCGAGGAGAGCACCAATTGGCGGGCCTTGTCTTCCAAGTCCACTTTGGTTTTCTGCAACTCGCGGGTTTTCGTCTCGGAGTTGTTGTATTGCTCCTCCAGCTTTTCGTTGATCGTTTTGAGTTCTTCCTGTTGGAGTTGCAATTCTTCGGACTGGCTTTGCAACTCTTCGGTCATCGCCTGCGATTCTTTGAGCAGTTTTTCCACTTGCATGTGGTAGGCGATCGAGTTGATCGTGGTGCCGACGTTTTCCACCACTTGGTTGAGCAGGGTGCGTTGGCTGTCCGTGAAGGGTTCGAACGACGCCAACTCGATCACGGCCCGCACTTGACCTTCGTACTCAACGGGCAGGACCAAGATACAAGTGGGAGTGGCGGAACCCAGTCCCGAGGTGATGCGTATGTACCCGTCCGGGATGTCGGTCAGCAGAATGGCGCGATTCTCCTGCGCACATTGACCGACCAAGCCTTCGCCGATGCGGAAGCCCTCTGCTGCGAGGTCTTGTTCGTTGTCGGCGTACGCCGCCAACTTCACCAGACGCTGTTGGTCGCGGACTCCTTCTCTTAGATAGAAGACTCCATAGCTGGCCGAAACCAAAGGTGCGAGCTTCGACATCAGCAAACCGGCGAGCGATTGCAGGTCTTGCACGCCTTGGTACATCGTCGTGATCTCGGCAAACTTGGTCTTCAACCAGCTTTGCTCTTGGATGGCCGCTTGGAACTCGCGCTCGTGGCGGGCGTGGTCTTCCAGAGCCTCCGCCATGGCGTTGAAAGCTTTGGAGATTTCACCGACCTCGTCCTGCGTTTTCACTTCGATGCGCGGCAAGTCTTCCTTGGACCCTTCTGTGACGCGGGTGATGACCGATGCGACATAGCGCAGGGAACCGGTCGTGCTGCGCACAACCCCGAATGCAATGAAGCCGCCGACGATCAGCGAGAACAAAATCAAGCCCACCGTGAATTTTACAGCCAAGTTGTAGGTTTTGGTCGCGTCCTGCAACGCAGTCTCCATCCGGTTTTCCTGCACGGCTTTTAACTGCTCCACCGTATCGAACAACGCGATCCGATCAATCTGCAAGTTGCCTTGCAACAACGCCACGGCGTCCTCATGTTGACCGGCGCGCGCCATTTCGATCAAGCGGTTGAGATTCCGGTCAAACGAGATGCTCTGCGTGCGGAGTTGGGCGACGTATGTCTTGGCATCGTCAATCTCCACAGATTTTTCAAGGAGTTGCATCGCTTGTTCTTCCCGCGTCTTGGAAGCGGTAATGTCTTGCACCGTCGTGTCCAGGGCACTCTGCTTGTTGTCCAACACCAAAGAGTAGAGTTCACGGTTGATGTTGCTGATTTCGTACCGCACAGCCGTTACGTTTTTTAGCTTCGCATAGCGGTCCTTCACGATGTCATTCATGCTGCCGTTCAAGTTGCTGAGCATGTTCAAAACCAACAACAGCATCAAAATCACCAACGCAAGGACCGCTCCAAACCCTGTGTAGAGCTTTGTTTTAATGTTCATGGATCGACCCTTCCTTTTTAAAAGATAAGTAGTACAGTATTAGACGTTTCGCTAACACAAGCCCCATTCCTGCTTGCTCTGCGAATCTTGCCCAAACCACGCTTGACTTTCGAATCTAAAGTAGGTTACATTCATGAAGTAATACAATCACGTCTACCACCCATACATATGCAACTTGCGTCTATCTTTGCACAAGGAGTGAAGTACCTTGACGAATCGAAAAAACCGCCAGTTCCTGCTCACCAGCCGTCCGGTCGGGATGCCCGCCGATGAAAACTTTGAACTGCGCGAGGTGACTCTTCCTGACTTGGAGGACGGTCAAGTTCTCGTGCGCACGCTCTATCTGTCTGTTGACCCGTACATGCGCGGTCGCATGAGCGATGCGAAATCGTACGTGGAGCCGTATCCACTCGGCGAAGTCCTGCAAGGGGGCGTCGTCGGGGAAATCGTGGAGAGCAAAAACGAACGCTGGCAACCGGGCGATGTGGTCGTCGGCTTGCTGGGTTGGCAAGATTTCAGCGTCTCCAACGGGCGCGGTCTGTTGAAAATCGACCCGTCCGTCGCGCCGATCTCCACTGCGCTCGGCGTTGTCGGGATGCCCGGTCTGACCGCGTACTTCGGTCTGCTTGAAATCGGCCAACCGCAAGAGGGCGAAACGGTCGTCGTCTCCGGTGCTGCCGGTGCTGTCGGCACGATCGTCGGCCAGATTGCCAAGATCAAAGGCTGCCGTGTGGTCGGGATCGCCGGGGACGACGAGAAGTGCGCGTATCTCACCCACGAACTCGGCTTCGATGTCGCGATTAACTACAAAACCACGGCAGACATGCGCGCTGCGTTGAAGGAAGCCTGCCCGAACGGGGTAGACGTGTACTTTGACAACGTCGGCGGCGAAATCACCGATGCCGTCATGAGCCGCATCAACTTCCAAGCACGCATCGCAATCTGTGGTCAAATCTCCCAGTACAACTTGGAGAAGCCGGACCTCGGCCCGCGCGTGTTCACGCAACTGCTGAAAAGCAGTGCCCTCGCCAAAGGGTTTATCGTCAACGACTATGCCAAGCAACACAAAGAAGGCATGCAACAACTCGGCCAGTGGGTCATGGAAGGCAAGATCAAATACCGCGAGAACATCGTCGACGGACTTGAAAACGTCGTCGAAGCGTTCCTCGGCCTCTTCCGCGGCGACAACATCGGCAAGCAATTGGTCAAAGTTGCAGACCTGTAAGCGAAGCAGCGAAAAAAGGCGTTACACTCCCACGAGTGTAACGCCTTCTTTTTTTACCCCAAGAGCAGTGCGTAGACGATTCCCGGTCCGTGTACCCCGATGGTCAAGTCATTCTCGATGTCTGCCGAGCGACTTGGCCCCGTGATGAAGTGGACACCTGCGGGAAGTGTTGTGCCGTATTGCGTTTGCAGAGCGGTCAGCACTTCGCCCATGCGCGTTTTGAGGTCTTCTACTTGGATGATCGTGATCAGAGCGGTTGGCAAGAGAGAGACGGAACGGCCCTTGCCCGCGTCCGAGGTGACGCAGACCGTTCCGGTTTGTGCGATGGCATGATCGGCGACGACGATTCCGATGTCAGCTCCGGCTGCCTTGGCTTTCAAGTTCAGAGCGTCGTCCGAGTTCCAGACAGTCATCTCCACATGCGGGAGCCGGGCTTCTACGTTGAGGTCTTGCAACAGCTCATGATCCCAGCGCACGAGATTCTTCGCGCCGAGGGTGTCCGCAACTTCTGCGACGAACGCCGACAGCGCCTCTTTTTCCGAAAAACGTCTGACGATGCCGCCGAGCCCGTTCCAATTGTGGACGAACAGCGCGACTCGCTCCTCCTCCGAGATTTCGTACCGTTGCCAGAAATCAGGCGCGCCGCGATGCGGGTGTGCCGGTTTTTCTGTGAGGCGCGGGCGTCCGAGACGGTTGGCGATGCCGTCCAAGAATGCGTGTTGCCTTTGCTGAGATTGCTCGTTGAGTTTCGCCAACATCTCATGCTTGTTCGTCATCGGACGTCCTCCTTTTTTTCAGAATCTCGGTCATTCGGTCGCGCATGGACGGCTCCATCTCGACAGGGTGTCCGTTTAGCTCGCGTTCCAACGCTTTCCATGAATCGCGAAACGAAACTTCTGCGAGGGCCGGCGCATGACGATGAGCGGTCCAGCCTTTGAGGGGTCCGATCTTCGCTTTGATCTTGCCGTTTCGCACGAAAAATTTCTGCCCGGTGACGCCCAGTCGAATCAAACGTCGAAACCGCTTGTGATCGCCCGTCGCGTACCCGAACGCCTGCATCGCGAGTTGCTCGGTTTTCGGCGTGTACCCGGCTTCCACGTACTGACGGCGGATGTGAACCAGCATGTCGTGCAGTGGAATTTTGACAGGGCACGCGTCGTAACAAGCTCCGCAGAGCGTCGAAGCGTACGCAACTTCGCCCCATTTTTCCTGATCGTCTTGCAAGCGCGGGGTCAGCACCGCCCCGATCGGGCCGCTGTAGACCCAGCCGTACGAATGCCCGCCGACGTGGCGGTACACCGGGCAGACATTCAAACAAGCGCCGCATCGGATGCAGTTCAGCACCTCTTGAAACTCCGGGTCGCCCAGTTGTTTCGAGCGCCCGTTGTCCACGAGGATGATGTGCAGATCGTCCGGCCCGTCCGAGTCCTGCGTGCGGCGCGGTCCGGTGATAACCGACATGTAGACGGTCAACTTCTGCCCGGTTGCAGAGCGCGGGAGCATCGTCGCCATCACTTCCAGATCCTCAAGCGACGGCACGATGCGCTCCATGCCCATGAACGTGATCTGGGTCTTTGGCAACGTGGAAACCATCCGGGCGTTGCCTTCGTTGGAGAACAGCACCATCGACCCCGTTTCGGCCACTGCAAAGTTGCACCCCGTCACGCCGATGTCCGCTTCAAGAAACTTCTCCCGCAATTTGCGACGAGCAAATCCCGCCAGCACCTCCGTGTCGGGCGGCAAGGTCATGCCCGCCTCTTGGGAAAAAAGGTCTGCGACCTGCTGTTTGTTTTTGTGAATCGCCGGGATGATGATGTGCGACGGCGTTTCGTCCGCCAGTTGGATGATGTATTCGCCGAGATCGGTCTCTACGGTTTCGATGCCGTGTTGTTCAAGAGCTTCGTTCAGGTGAATTTCCTCTGAGACCATCGACTTCGACTTGACGACCGATTGCGCGTCGCTTGCTTTGGCGATTTGCATCGCGATCTCAACCGCTTCGTCTGCCGTGGCGGCGAAGTGGATGTGTGTACCGTGACGGCGGGCGTTTTCAATGAAAAGTTCTAAGTAATAGTCGAGATTTGCAATCGTGTGCAGGCGAATCGCCCGGGCCCGCTCCCGCCAGTCCTCCCAGCGGCCGAGCTCTTCGGTGGCGGCCGCTTTTTGCGTGCGGAGTTTGGTCGTGGTGAACTTGACGGCGTTCCGCAAGAACTCGTCGTTGAGCGCGACTTGCACGCGTTCGCGAAGGGGTATCGTCGGGTTGAAGCCGCTCATCTCGTCAACTCTCCTCTCGCGTCGGCCAACCCGACAGCTTCACAGAGCAGTTCTGCGAGATGCAGGACTCGTACCCGCTTGCCTTCATACGACAAGCGGCCCCCGATGTTCATCAGACAGCCCATGTCGAGCCCGACCAAGACTTCTGCTTGCGTTTCCAAGATGTGTTCCGTTTTCTCCTCGACCATCGCCGCCGAGATGTCAGACATCTTGACCGCAAACGTCCCGCCGAATCCGCAGCAGTCCTCGGCAAACGGCAGAGGCACAAGGTCGAGGTGATGGACATTTTTTAAGAGGGTCAGAGGCTCTTCGTCGATGCCAAGCAAACGCGTGGCGTGGCAGGACGGATGGTAGGTGACCCGCGCAGGATATACACCGCCAAGATCGGTGACGCCCAGAACGTGGACGAGGAACTGGGAGAACTCGTACGTTTTTTCCTTCAACGCGCGGGCTTGGGCGACGAGTTGGTCATCGCCCGCGAACAGTTTTTCATAAAAGTGGTGAACCATTCCCGCACACGATCCCGACGGCACGACGACGAAATCACTGTCTGCGAAAGCCTCGAGAATCGTGTTTGCAGCAACACGCGCAGGTTCCCAATAGCCGCTGTTGAACGCCGGCTGTCCGCAGCAAGTCTGCACTTCCGGAAAATGCAAGAGCACCCCGTAGCGGTGCAACACCTTCGCCATCGCTTCCCCGACACGCGGGTATACGGCGTCGGAGAGGCAGGTGATCCAGACGGAAACTTTCATCGATACACCTCTTTACCAAATGAAAAAAGGGAGCCCTGGGTCCCCTTTTTTACGATCTATGTGTAGTGGTCTACATGTCTACTTTTTTTAACTGTACTTGGTTCATCCATTCCCTGTCAAGCGGTGGAAAATGAGTCTGAAGACCTATGTGGGAAAGCATGCCAAAAACCGATATCTTCCTTATAAGATTGTTCGTTCAGACCACCACAGACGTGAGGGGGGCACCCTCGTGCAACAGCCCGACTACCGGGATCATTTGAAAAAACACCCCCGCGATGCGGAGATGCGCTACCAGTACGGAAGTTTTTTGGAATCTCTGGGGAAATTGCGGGAGGCGCAGGAGCAGTACAGTTTGGCGGCGCAGGAAGGTCATTTGGCTTCGATCATTCGGTTGAAGCAACGGACGTTTTCCGGGTCGGATGATAGAGAGAGGAATGGGCAGACAGCGGAGCCCCCTTTTTTGAAAAAACGCTCTCGGGAGAAGCGGAAGCGTTTTTGGGCGGGGACGATGCTGTTTTTGGTGTTGTTTCATTTGTTGACGCTGTCTGTGGGGATGGATCGGCTGTATGAGATGTTTTCGGTGTCGCACACAAAGCCGAGCGATTTGCCGAAGTTGGTGGTGGAGAATGGGCGTCAGCGGTTTACGGAGTTGTACGGACGTGATCTCAACGGATACGGGGACTTGATGCGTCCACAGCCGGTGAACGTGCTCAGCGAGTTGTCGCCCGATCTCTTGACGGCGACGCAGTGTCCTTGTGGGTTGGAGGATGTGGGACTTGAGTTGCATTATTATCCGGAGGCGAATCTCTTGGCGTTGGTGCGCGGGGAGGAGATTCTCACGCTCTACCCTGTCGCTTCCGGTCCGCCGATGCCGTTTACGAAATCGTACGTGTCGCGCCGAGTTGTGAATCCAAACGGCGGCAAGGGCCCGTGGGGCACGCGCGGGATGGAGTTGCAGGAAGGGTACGCCATTCACGGGACGAACCAGTTGGAGCTCATCGGGCAGGGAGATGTGACCAAGGGGTGCTTGCGGATGCGCAATGTGGACATCGAGACGCTGTATCCGTATGTGTCGCTGGGGACGCCGTTTTTTGTGGTGCCGGGTCGTCCGGGAGAGGCCACGTTCCCCGAGGGACTGCCCCCGCTTGGCGAGTTGCTGCATCCGGAGAAGGAAGAGACGCCGGGGGTCGTGTATCAGTGGAAGGCGTGACAGGTGGGAAAAAGCGAGAGTGGAACACGTTGTTGTGATGGAAAAAGCGAGCGGACGTCGTGGGACGTCGGCTCGCTTTTTTAGATTGGAGATAGGAGTGCCTACTCGCCTAACAAGTGGTAGGCGACTTTGAAAGCATCCGTTTGGTACTTGTGCAGTTTTTGATCTTCGATGCTGACCGGGGTACGGCGCATCGTAGCTGCTAACGTTGAAGGGTGGAACAGTTGTACGGGGAGATCCAGGCTCTGGATCAGACCTTCGAGTTTAAAGGTCATCGCCCCGCCGCCGAACTCTCCGGTGGTTGCTCGTTCTTTGATTCCGACTGCTTCGATGCCGGCATCTCGGAGGTATTGTTGGATGGTTTGGAGGAAGGATTGTGCGCTTTCTTGCGTTTTATTGTCTGAGAGGGCTATTTTCTTCGTTGTTGGTGCAAGTCTGGTGAATTCACCCTTGGTTCCTTCTAGGCTGACTACAATGGCTTCAGAGCCTTTTAGTTCTATACCGCAAACCTTCATTGGTCGATCCCTCCGAAACAATAATCAATCTGACTTCTATCAGTATACCAAAGTTGATTGAACCACCCTATGTAAAAAGTCTTGATTGACAAAAAACAACTTGCCCCACCCACCGATACTGATTCACGATGTCCTTGAAAAAGAAAAAACACGCCTAAGGGTCAGCGTGTTTTATCTATCACTTTTTGTCCGGCTTACCGCACATTTTTGTGCAGTAAGCTTCCGGTTCAATGCACCCGCTCCTGAAATTCATCCACATGCAGCGAACCATCCGCTTGAATCTCCGCGTAGAACACCTTTTTCACATCTGAAACTCCCAGTTGCCGCAACTGTTGCTCCAGCCAGTCTCGACTGAGATTCAGCTCTTGCAGGTTGCGTTGCACCACGCGGCCGTCCGAAATGATTTCGGTCGGCAGGTAGTGGGTGGGGGACGGTTTGGCGTATACGTCCTTTTTAGTGGCGGCTTGGGCATGTTGTTTTTTGAGCACGGACAGCGCGCCGTCCGGCTCCAAGATCGCGTAGTCCACGTCCATGATCGAAAATACGTTTTTCTTTCGCAAGAGCATGGTAAGGTCGTCCATGTTCAGGCGTGACTCTTTCATCGCTGTGTCGAGAATTTTTCCATTGCGAATCATGATCGTGGGCTGTCCGTCAATCACCTTCCGCAGTCTCGGCGATTGAAGCGACACAATTCCCATCAGAATGGTCAGCACGCTCCACTCCACCAAACTGAGTATGCCCAACCCAAGGTCTTTGGAAGTGTCGATGACGAGAGAAGCCGCGATCGCACCGAATGTGATCCCGGCGACGTAATTGAAAAAGGTCATCTGGCTCACCTGTTTTTTGCCCATGATACGGCACAGGACGAGCATCACAAGATAGGCGATCGCAGTCCGAAGCAGCTCTTCCCCAATTTGCATGGAAACTCCTCCTGTTTTTGGTTGTTTATAGGATTACCATAAGTAGACCCGTTATTCCGTAACTGCTCAGGTCCCTACTACAACCACGGTATGGTTACATGCAGAATCGCCGCCTTGAAGACGAATCGATTGCAAAAAAACCGGAGAAGTAGATCTCCGGTTTTTTCACGCGTTTGTTTTTGTTACTCGACGATGATGACAGGTTCAAAGACGAGGCCTTTGATTTTGTGTTTCAACATCAATTGGCGGACGCGTTGGGTCACGATGAGGAGCGGGCGCGGGTAATAGCCGCCACCCCAGTACTCACTTGAACGGTTGAACCCGTCAACTCATGAACCGGAGGCATTTCTTTCGTGACCACCAATTGCCACCCGATTGGTGTAGATCGGTCGATAGGACATCCCTTGGATTCCTTCCGCTTCGAAAAGTTCGCGCAAGGACGGCGACACGGCGAATTCCATTTCGTACGGGAAATAAAAATCCCATTTCCCTGCATATTTCTTTTTGATCTTTAAATCAGATGTCTGATCCACGTACTTTTTACAGGATTCACTCTTGGGTCTGTAATGGGTGTTTGGATTGTCGACGAGCGGCTCATCAATTTGATTGGTTGTAAAAATCATCAGGTATTCTGCGCCGTCCATCTCTTTCTTCGACCACTCTTTTTCGTAGAATACGCCATACTCTTGTCCCCGTTTTACAATCTCGCCAACTGTTGGTATACACCTGATGCTGCTCTTTGGTCATGGCGACAGACAGCATGTCCCCTTGCTTCAAGTTCAAACTTCGCGCCATGCGTTTTTCGATTAAAGCTTTTGTTGCCGCCCACCCGTCCTGTTTTGACGGAGGCTTTGACTTCGTTCAAGACAAACAATATGACGATTATTTATATTATTATTTATAGATCAAACACAAATATTGAATTGAATCTATTTTACAACTGTTGTAATATGGTGAAGGAATTATACTTTCCATTCAGGAGGTTAACTATGAATGTAACACGAATATCTAAACCGATGAAAGGATTGCTAGCCATTTTGAGCGCAACAGTGTTGATCCCCGTTTCGACAGCTTCACCAGTTCATGCAGCCTATTCTGTTGTAAGCAATTGGAGCAACTCAATACAACTCAAATCCAACTGGTGCTGGGCTGCCGACGATTATGCAATTCTCGCCCACTACGGATACTGGGGTCAAACACAATCCGATATTGTAAACTACGTGTTTGGAACGACAACTGCTCCGAATAATACTGCAACAGGGACTCAGGCTCAAAACGCTCTTTATCACTATGGTGTATCCACGAACTCATTTAATGGGGCGTTGTTTTTTAGCGATATTCAAGCGCAAATAAACGGGAACAAACCGATCTTCAGTGGCTGGAACTGGAAGACTGGTGGCTCTCATGCTGTTGTTCTCATCGGCTGGAGTACAGAAACATCAACAGACCAAGTGCGATATATGGACCCCGGAGACGGAAATGCTTATTGGACATCTCATGTTTCGTTCGTAGATGACTCCCGGCACAGTTGGATCGGTGGGCTCAAAGATGCATGGGCATATAAATAATGGGAGTTGAAATAGGATGAGAAAACTTTTTTATGTGACTTTGTTGTGCGGATTTTTGACTGTAACCATGACCCAACCGATTTATGCGAGCATTCATTCTCAGGTGTCCACAGAAGTTGAGAAGTTCGCACAAACGGATGGTGTAGTGGAGGCAAAAAAATTGCTTTCACTCTCTCCCACTGATGTTGGTCTTTCCAATAAAGAGGAAGTTGAGCAGCTAACTTTAGGGCCTGGTTTGCAAATACACTCTATTGATGTTGAGAAATTGAGAAAATCAACTACCCATTCACTGCTGTCCGTGAGTAAGGCGGAACAAGAATGGGAGTTTCTATTAGAAAAGGACGGACAGGCAGTCACTTCGATCATCATCGGCAAAGAAAACGGCAACTATGCCCTCCAACGTGTAGGCGGAGATTCGAAGAATTTCTTAGCCAGTTGGGAGAAATTTGATGACTATGTTGCATCAAAGGTAGAGCCGACACTTGTCGTGGATAAAAATGTACGTTACTTAGTCGGAACTGTTAAAAATCAAGAAGTAGCAATTCCTGATCTGTCCGGCAACCGCAATGTAAAACTCAACAAAGTAAATCCTATCCAAGTTTCACCCGCTTCCGAAATTGAAAAGGCCCTCAAAGAGAATCTCGAAGCGGACCTTATCAACCAGAAACAAGGAGAATCTCAATTTGGTTCGGGAGGCAATCTTCCCGAACAGACACCACCTACCAACAACCGCTTTACATGGATCACTGCGGGTTTTATAGTTATTGGACTCCTAGTAATAAGTGCATTCAAATGGAGAAGGAGAAAAGTTAGTTGATCAATTCACAAAACAAAAAGATGACCCTCGTGCAGAACTCATACTCTGCATGATGGTCATCTCTTTTTATAAGAAAATGCCGATTCCTACTTTACTCCCCAAACGTAAACCAGTTCTTCACAGTCCGCTTGAACAGCGTCCACATCCCCGCTTCTCCGCAGTCTGCCCCTGCAACCAAATCGGTCTTCGCGATCTCATTCCCGCCTTGCTTGATCACGATGCTGCCGACGACTTGGCCTTTTTTCACGGGAGCCTTCACTTCATTCAGAGCCAAATTTCGCTATATTGGTGGGATATAGACAGGTAATAAATAGTCAGATCACGACTTTTCTGAACAAAAAAAACCCGGACACTCTGCCCGAGTTTGTAGGAATTTTAAAATGAAATTTCATTTCGATAGTTGACCAAAGCCTCCATCGCCCAAATACTTTTACGTGGAATCTTATGGTTTTGAGATCAAAGCTTCTACTCCTTTACGTCTATTCGAAATGCATGAAATTAAATCAAACTCCAATCAATGACTTCATATTTTTCTAACATTGCATCCCCAACTTCTGGTTCTATTGATCTAATAAAATGAATTCTTCCCAAGAGCCACTCCTCAAATCCTGAAATCCCCGTTTTTCCAATTCGTCTTAAATGATCTTTAGCACCGTATTTTTTGGAGTAATACAAATGCCTCCAGGTTTCCTGTTTATACTTCTTAGGAACATGAACACCATTTGATACAGTTAGCCCAGTTACAAGTTGTTTCGTACCTTTCTTTCGCAAAGATATTTTAGATCCATTAATAAAGAAACCCTCACTCCTAACTATATCGTTAATCAGATGAATTTTTGGCAACTTGGTTAAAACTCCAGAAAAAGTTATATCATCTGCATATCTGGAGTAATTCACTCCCAGTTTTTCAGCAAGTTTTCTTAACCGAAAGTCAAGATTACGTGCAATAATATTTGAGATCACCGGGCTTGTTGGTGCTCCTTGAGGTAATCTAGCAAAATGTGGATCAGGATAATGATCCGGCAAATTTTTATCATTCATAATTTCTAAGTAATACTGTTCAGATGGATGCAGCGTAGTAAGTTTCGCAAAATCAACTGATAGGTTAGTGTGATAGCCGAGGCTTTTAAACATTCCATAAACCCGTTTTTCAGAGATCGTATCAAAAAACCTATACAAGTCTACTTTCATTACGGCGTCTTGATTGGCATGAATCTGCGCGTTATCCTTTATGGATCTACCCTCTCGGAAACCTAAGCAACTTTGATCCAGCTCAACAGTAGCCAATATATTTACGTATATCAATCTCTGAATTCTTTTTAATAAAGGTTTAGGCGTTAGAATCTCGCGAAAACCTCCTGCTCTTTTTTCCAAAAGGAACCTATGATAATTCCGATCCCTTTGTTCGGTAATACGTAATAACCTAGTTCTGTCTACACCAGCCATTAATGAGAAGTGTTTCAAAGAATAGATAACAGGTAACCCACTATCCATCAAAACATTTGAATACATTTCAAGTTCTTTGTCTAAACCTAACTGGTTCACAGGATCACACTCACATTTATATCATCATTTCGAGGGTCACGTACACTAGTTACTCAAAACTTGAAATTCTTTCACGAGCGAAGGCGAGTGCAGCGCCCCGGCGATAGCCGTTGGGCTGCACTTTACAGTTACTTCAAAATATCATCTGAGTATACTCAACTCAGAGTTCACACACATGTGAACACATTCTAACCAGCGTCATTTAAACCCTCGAAATGTGATAGGCTTGTAAGAAGAAGCATCTTTGAAGCGCGGCTTTTTTCCTTCGAAACTCTCTGATTCCTTTGTGACAAGATCATGAATCCGAGTATATTCTGCAAAACCTAGATCACTAACAGTTCCCCTCTCACTAATGTACCCTCTTGATTTTCCGATTGCAATGACTTTTTGATATTCAGACTCAAATATCCCTAACTTTTGACAAATCACTGGAATGTCATTGTTTTCTAATAAAAACTTTATTACTGCGAAAAGTTGAAAATTATCCTTACCGATGTATTCTATGGTTCTGTTCATCTCATCAACTGTCTTTGTAACGAACGCATCTTCTCCAAAAATTCTAGCAATGCTGATCCATTGTGCGATCTCTCGTCGATACTCTTTTCTACGCGAAACTTTGTTAGATAAAAATCGTGGAAATAACGGAAACCATCCTTGTCGATTACCCCAAAAAATCGGGATAGTATTATTAGGAGTTCCGTAAGAGAAAGCAATAAGGGCTTGTGAATCTTTGTAACCAAACGGTTTGAAATTTTTATCTTTTAAATATAATTTCCCTCCCTTCTCTGCGTATTTTCTACAAATATCTTTGATTTTTCTAATTCTTTCTTTTCTCTCAATCAATCCAATCCCTTCAGTAAAAACCTTTTCTCGTATTTCTGTTAGTATGATTGATCTAGGAACTGATTGTTCTATAATACCTTTTGCATTACTCATTGTTATTATTGAAACAAAATAAATTGTCGCTTGTTCCGACTTTGAATTTACACCATCACGAATTCTTTCATTAAAATATTCAATCGTCGAATCACCACTACCGAATATGTCATCGATAAATACAAATACAATGCCATCCAAACTCTCTAGTCCATCAATATAATTTTTTATATCATAAACAAAATCGAATCGATCTTTTTGCTTTGTTTCTTCGATTGCCTTTTTGGCATAATACATCATTGCAGTTCCACTCTTACCATATTTACCGATAGGATGAACAACTATTTTCTTTTCATTTTCTCGACTAAGAATAGTACTAAAATGTTCATAGTACCTCTCAAAAATATCATCCGAAGTGATGTAATCAAATAAACTCAGCAATTCTAATACGTATTCTTTTTCGTTTTCTTCAAAATTCCCCAACCAATTTAGAAGTTCTGTATAAGTAACAGAACTAGATAACCTTTTAGTGATGATATCTAACTCGCGTTGTAGTAATTTCAGTTTGAAATCAGCCATTTTATCAACTCCTTTATATCCAGCTATTCTCATTATAGTTCATTATTGGCCAAACAAAAAAGCCGGAAAAACATTCCGGCTTTCGGATGTGTAGAAATACTAGGTCTACACTTTTTTTGTCAAAACTTTAGATGTCGTGCTATGAAAAATACAGAAGGGAAAACTTCTCAGATTTCGAAAAATTCACTGGTTCCCGTTAAAAGGTCACCCCCCGAAAGTAAACCATGACTTCACAGTCCGCTTAAACAGCGTCCACATACCCGCTTCCCCGCAGTCCGCCCCTGCAACCAAATCGGTCTTCGCAATCTCATTCCCGCCTTGCTTGATCACGATGCTGCCGACGACTTGGCCTTTTTTCACAGGAGCCTTCACTTCATTCAGCACGATTTCCTTCTGGAACTCTTCCTTCTTCGCGCCTTTTTTCATGAGGATGCCGACGGTGTCTCCGGCTACGAGCGGGAGGACGGGGACTTCGCCTTTGTCGATCTCGACTTTTTCAACTTCTTGGCCTTTTTGATACAAGACTTCAGAGCGGTAGTTCGCGAACGCAAAGTCCATCAACTGCGAAACCTCCGCATTCCGCACCGGCGAGGTCGGCTCACCCATAACCACCGCGATCACACGGAACCCGTCCCTCTTCGCCGAAGCACTCAGGCAATACTTCGCTTCCCCCGTGAACCCGGTCTTGATCCCGTCCATGCCCGGGTAGAAACGCACCAGCTTGTTCGTGTTCACCAGCCAGAACGGTTTCTCACTGTCCTTACGCAGGTAGTCTTGATAAGACCCCGTGAACTTCGTCACTTCCTCATGCTTCACCAACTCGCGCGACATGATCGCCAAGTCGTGCGCCGAGGTGTAGTGGTTCTCCGTCGGCAACCCGTTCACGTTCGAGAAGCTCGTATCCACACACCCGAGCTCCTTCGCGCGCTCGTTCATCAACTGCACGAAGCCTTCTTCAGACCCTGCGATATGCTCCGCTACCGCCACCGCCGCGTCATTCCCCGAAGCAATCGCGATGCCCTTGAGCATTTCCTCCAACGTCATCTGCTCGCCCGGTTGCAGGAAGATCTGCGATCCCCCCATGCTCGCGGCGTAGTCGGACGTGTTGATCTTGTCGGTCCATTTCACTTTCCCCGCGTCGACCGCTTCCATGATCAGAAGCATCGTCATGACCTTGGTCACAGACGCCGGTGGCAATTTCTGGTGGCTGTTTTTCTCAAAAAGGACGGCCCCCGTCGCGGCGTCCATCAGGACCGCCGACGTGGCTTGTTTCGCGAGGTCGACTTGCGTGGTCGGTTTCGCGGTTTGTTTTTCATCTGCGAAGGCCGGAGCAACTGAGCCCATCATGAGGGTGGTTGCACACAGAAGCGCCATCGCGTTGCGCCCTACAAAGTTTCTAAGAGACATGTTGACTCCTCCCGATACATACAGTTTCTTCTTGGCATATGTAGATTGCGTCAAGAACCCCTGCTTTATCCTGAAAAAAGGAAATGGAACAATTCCGAACTTCTGTAGTAAAATTGGAGATATCCACCACTTAGGAGCGTGCGTATGAACCCGAACTGGAGTATCCACGGGCTGGACCATCCCTTCATCTTGTTCGACTGGCATCACGATCTCGCGTTGCTCCTGATCCTCGCCGCCGTCCTCCTCACCTACATCTATCGAAAAAAGCTGCGCGGGCCTTCCGCGAACCTCCGGTTTCGCGTCGTCCTCGCCGCTCTCTTGCTCCTGTGCGAAATCTCGCTTGAGTCCTGGCAGGCTTACGAGGGGGCTTGGACGCTCGATTTCTCCCTCCCCTTGCAGCTCTGCTCAATCTCGCTCCTCCTCGCCATCCTCATGTTGCTCAGCAAAAGCTATCGTCTCTTCGAATTCATGTTCCTCGCCGGACTTGGAGGCGCTCTGCAAGCGCTCTTGACCCCGGACCTCGGGAACTATGCGTTTCCTCACTTCCGCACGTTTGAATTCTTCATCGGGCACGGCGCGGTCGTGGTCGCGTGCTTTTTCATGGTCTTCGTCGAGAGATACCGCCCCACGTTCGGCTCGGTCTGGCGCTCCTTCGCCGCTCTGAACGTCCTCGCGCTGGTCGTGTACGGGCTCGACTTGCTCACGGGAGGCAATTACATGTTCCTCGCGCACAAGCCGTCCAACGCCTCGATCCTCGACGTGCTCGGTCCGTGGCCGTGGTACCTCCTGTCGCTGGAAGGCGTGGCGCTGGCGATGCATCTGCTGTTCTGGGCACCGTTTGCCCTGCTCAAGAAAAAAACCGCCTAGCAAAAAACCCCTCCGGCTTCTACGCGGAGGGGTTTCTTTTTAGTGGGAAGGAGAATTCCCATCGTAACGTTCGCGGTATTCCTCTTTGCTGAGGCCGGAATCCGCGCGGTAATGTTCGCGGTATTCGAACGTTGCGCACATGGAACCTTTGTCGGTTCCCACGATTGCGTTCCCGTTGGATACAACTTCGATTGCATCCGCAACGCACTTGGTTTCCTTGTTGTACGTACACTCTTCAACTTGGCATTTTACTCCTGCTGGCATCGGCTTCACCCCCTATACGGCTAGTGTTGCCTTGCCAACAGATGCCTATACTTCAAAGCCCTTAGGCGAAACGCTGCGTCCCCGCCTGCGTGACAACGCCAAAAATCAAGCGGTGCTGCGGCGGTTCCGTCTCGGACAGTTCATACGCCGCTTGCAGGCGTTCCGTGACTTCTGCCACTTTGCGCTCGTCGTTGACGTAGAGGGTCGCAATCGCTTCGCCCGCTTCGACGCGGTCGCCGACTTTTTTGTGCAGGACGATGCCGACCGCCAAGTCGATTTCCGATTCCTTGGTCTCGCGGCCCGCACCGAGCAGCATGGCGCTGGTGCCGACTTCCTCGGCGTGGATGCGCGAGACGAATCCGGTGCGCGGGAGCGTCACCGGGATTTTTTTCGCTGCTTGCGGGAGTCGGGTCGGCTCGTCGACGAGGGATGCATCGCCGCCCTGCGCCCTCAAGAAGGTCTTGAAGGTTTCCAACGCACGACCGCTGGACAGGGATTCGGTGAGCTTCTCGCGCGCTTCCTCGGCGGTCGCTGCGCCGCCTGCCGCGACGACCATGTACGAACCGAGCACGAGGCAAAGTTCGGTCAGGTCTGCCGGACCGTGGCCTTTGAGCGTGTCGATCGCTTCTTGCACTTCAAGCGCGTTGCCGATCGCAAAGCCCAGCGGCTGGTCCATGTCGGAAATGACACCGATCGTATGGCGGCCGACGTTCTCTCCGATGTTGACCATCGCTTCGGCCAGAGCAAACGACCCGTCGAGCGTCTTCATAAAAGCGCCCTCGCCCGTCTTGACGTCGAGGACGATCGCATCGGCTCCGGCGGCGATTTTTTTGGACATGATCGACGAAGAGATCAGCGGAATGCAGTCAACGGTCGCGGTGACATCGCGCAGGGCGTACAGTTTTTTGTCCGCCGGGGCGATGGAACCGCTTTGGCCCATCAACGCTGCACCCTTGGTGTTGACTTGCTCGATGAATTGCTCCTTGGTGCGCTCGATGGAGAAGCCCGGAATCGATTCCAGCTTGTCAATCGTGCCGCCCGTATGTCCCAGGCCCCGCCCGGACATTTTGGCAACCGGTACGCCGACAGACGCAACCAACGGCAAGAGGACGAGCGTGGTCGTGTCGCCGACGCCGCCGGTGGAGTGTTTGTCAACTTTTACCCCTTGGACTTGGCTCAGGTCGATCTGGTCACCCGATGCAGCCATGGCGAGCGTCAAATGCGCGGTTTCCTCCGGGCTCATGCCGCGCAGGAAGATCGCCATCGAAAGCGCTGCCATCTGGTAATCGGGAATGGAGCCGTCCGTGAAGCCCTTGATCACAAAGTCGATTTCCGCTTGGGTCAGGGCTTCTCCGTCACGTTTCTTATGGATAATGTCATACATTCTCATGGTGTGTTTATACCTCTTTCACAATCGCTTTGACGAGGTTGATGAAGTTCGCTTTGGCTTTTTCCGTGGTTTCCATGACTTCTTCGTGGGTCAGCGGCTGGTCGAGGATGCCCGCCGCCATGTTCGAGATGCAGGTGATCCCGAGCACTTTCAGCCCCGCGTGGTTTGCCACGATCACTTCCGGCACGGTGGACATGCCCACTGCATGGCCGCCCATGATTCGGAACATGCGAATCTCCGCCGGTGTCTCATAGGACGGGCCGGAGACTCCCACGTACACGCCTTCCCGAATTTCAATGCCAAGCCCCTTGGCGATTTCGTGTGCTTTGGCGCGCAGGCCTTTGTCGTAGCCGTTCGACATGTCCGGGAAGCGCGGCCCGAGGTCAGCTTCGTTGGCGCCGATCAGCGGGTTACGTCCGGTCAAGTTCAGATGGTCGGAGATCAGCATGAGGTCGCCCGCGTTCCACTCCGGGTTGATGCCGCCCGCCGCGTTGGTGACGAGGATGATCTCGACGCCCAGCGCTTTCATGACACGGATCGGGAACGTGACTTCCTCCAAACTCCACCCTTCATAAAAATGAAAACGTCCTTGCATCGCAATCACTTGTTGCCCGGACAGATCGCCGATCACCAATTGACCGGCATGGCCCGCGACGGTCGAGACCGGGAAGTTCGGGATCTCGCCGTACGGGATGACGACAGGGTTTTGCACTTCATCTCCCAGCACGCCGAGTCCCGACCCGAGAACGAGTCCGATGCGCGGCGCACGGTCGGTGAGTTTGGATTGGATGAATTGCTTGGCTTGCTCAATTTTCTGTAGCAGAGACATTCGATCTCCCCCTGTTATTGGACGATGGATTTCAGGAAGCTCTCCCCGAAGCCGGTGCCGTCGACACCGAAGTTCTCTGCGATGGTCGCGCCGAGATCGGCAAACGAGGTGCGCAGGCCGAGGTCTACGCCTTGCTTTGCTTTTTTGCCGTAGACGAGCAGCGGCACGTTCTCACGGGTATGGTCGGTCCCTTCGGTGGTCGGGTCGCATCCGTGGTCGGCGGTCATGATCAGCAGATCGTCTTCGCGCATCGCGTCGAGGATTTCCGGCAGACGCTTGTCAAAGTCCACAATCGCTTTTGCAAAACCTTCCGGGTCGTTGCGGTGGCCGTACAGCGCGTCGAAGTCGACGAGGTTGGTGAAGATCAAGCCTTTTTCCACTTTCGCCATCATCTCGAGCGTTTTGTCGACGCCGTCCATGTTGTTTTTGGTGCCGACTTTGTCGTTAACGCCGGAGCCGCCGTAGATGTCGTAAATTTTGCCGACGCCTGCGACGGTGAGGCCTTTCTCGTCCATCTCATTCAACACAGTACGCCCGAAGTCGCGGGAATAGTCGTGGCGGTTCGAGGTGCGGGTGTAGTGGCCGTCGCTGCCGAGAAACGGACGTGCGATGACGCGGCCGACCGCATGGTCGCCGACGAGCAGTTCGCGCGCGATGTGGCACATTTTGTACAGTTCTTCAAGCGGAATGACTTCCTCATGCGCCGCGATCTGGAACACGGAGTCTGCCGAAGTGTAGACGATCGGGTAGCCGGTGCGCACGTGCTCGTCGCCCAGTTCTGCGATGATCTCGGTGCCGGATGCCGGTTTGTTGCCGAGCGTCTTGCGTCCGATCTGCTTTTCAAATTCGTCCATGATCTCCGGCGGGAATCCGTGCGGGTAGACCGGAAGCGGCTTGTCGAGCTTGACGCCCATCATCTCCCAGTGACCGTTGGTGGTGTCCTTGCCCGCCGATTGCTCCTCCATCTTGCCGAAGCTGCCAAGCGCATCTACAGAAGCGGAGACGCCTTGGATTTCATGAATTTTGCCGAGACCGAGTTTCTCCAGGTTCGGCACGTTCAAACCGCCGACTGCTTTCGCGATGTTGGCGATGGTGTTGGCTCCTACATCGCCATAAGCGGGAGCATCATGCGCTTCCCCGATGCCTACGCTGTCCAATACGATTGTCACAATGCGAGTATATGCCATCTCTATGTACCTCCGAAAATTGGATTTCATGCTGATTAGTGTACCCCTACTTCCTTAACTTACCGCAAAGGTTAGATGTCTGACAACCCCAAACCCCCACAAATGGAAAAAAGCCTTGGGTCGCCGCCTGTTGCGGCCCAAGGCTTTTTTCTCTATTCAATGGGGTTGAGGGGGAAAAAGTGGGTGTTTCTCAATCGCTGCTGATACAGAAGTACGGATCGCCGGAGTTCGGTGTGGGGGTTACGCGCCCACAATTTTTAAAATCGTGACTTGCGCGCGGTTCAAAAAGCGAACCGGGATGCGCGACGTGCCAAGTCCTGAACAGATGTAGAGTTGCGTGCCCGACTCCAACGGAAACAACCCGCGATCATACTTCGGAAAAAGCCCCTGCGTCGGTGCGTACAACGCACCCAACAGCGGGAAGCGCACTTGACCGCCGTGTGTGTGCCCGGACAAAATCAAGTCTGCGGTGAACACGCCCTCGCCCCCGCGCCGGATCACCATCGGGTCGTGCGAGAGGAACAGGAAAAAACGCTCGTCCGGCACGATGCCCTCCATCGCTTGGGGCACGCTCTGGTGCCACGTGCAGGCATCGTCCACCCCCGCAATTTGAATTTCGCCTATGGGAGTTTCAAGCGTCGTCGAGGCATTGTCCAACACGATCACCCCGCGCTCACGAAGTCCCGCCATCAACGCTTCAAACCGCTTGCTCTCCCAATCGTTATTGCCGGTCACAAAAAACACATGCGGGTTCATCGCTTTCAAACGCTCCATCTGCGCGAACCCGAGATCAAACGAGCGGTGCGCCCCGTCGATCAAGTCGCCGGTCATGGCGATCAGGTCGGGCCGCGTCCCCGCCATTTTTTCAAAAAAATCCTCTGTCAACGGCAGGTTGTGAATGTCTGTCACTTGCAGAATCCGCAACTCCTGCCCGCGCTGCAACTTCGGCGTGGCAATCGTCACTTCGACGATCTTCGGGAAGCGAGTTTCAAACACCACGTCCACGAGAAGAGCCACGACCAGAGCCGCCAGTACAACTCCAAGCCAAAAAACCGTCACGATGCCTTCACACTCCATAAAAAGCACAGGAACCGCCCATGACGATTCCTGTGCAGATCAAGTATTCATTATTAGGCCCGAGGATGCGCCTTGGCATAAACTTCCTTGAGGCGCGATTTGGTTAAGTGCGTATAAATTTGAGTGGTCGAGATGTCGGCGTGTCCGAGCATCTCTTGAACGGCGCGCAAGTCGGCTCCGTTCTCCAACAAGTGCGTCGCAAACGAGTGACGCAACGTATGCGGTGTAATTTCCTTGTCGATGGAAGCGGTGTGTGCGTACTTCTTGATGATCTTCCAGAAGCCTTGGCGAGAAAGCCGTTGGCCGTGGTGGTTCAAGAACAGCGATTCCTCCGAGGGGTTGCGCACAAGTTTCACACGGCTGCGCATGACGTAGTCGCTGACCGACTGCAACGCCACCGTCCCCAACGGGATGATCCGCTCCTTGGAACCTTTGCCGTAGCATTTCAAAAAGCCCATGTTCAGGTTGACATCGGAAATGTTCAGGGAAACGAGCTCCGAGACGCGAATTCCGGTCGCGTAGAGCAGTTCAAGCATCGCCTTGTCCCGAACGCCTGCCGTCGTGCCGCCATCCGGCCCTTCGAGCAGGGATTCGACCTCGGCTACGGAGAGCACCTTCGGCAGACGCTTCTCAATCTTCGGCGACTCCAAGTTCGCCGTCGGGTCGCCATCCAGCAATCCGTCGCGCAACAGGAATCCGTAAAAGGCCCGAAGCGACGCCAGGTTGCGCGAGATCGTCGTCGTCGCTCTCCCCTTGCGCTGCAACTCCGCCAAGTAAGCGATGATGTTCGCCCGGCGTGTTTGGTTCAGATCCACGATGCCCCCTCGCTTGAGGAACTCAATGTAGGCATTGAGATCGCGAGCGTAGGACTCCAGTGTGTTCTGAGCCAGGCCTCTCTCAACGGCCAAGTAATGGATGAATCGTTCGATCAGCTTGTCCATTTCGCAGACTCCTTTTGCCCATGCTTCAAGCGCTTTCTGTTGGAGTTGAAAATTCGTCAGCCAACCCCAAATTCCTGCCTATGTGCAAAAGTTATGTAAAGGAATCTTATTCCCCAAGTTCATAAAACACGCCCAACCGCTCTCTGGCCTCTTCCCAAAACGGCTTCTCCTCCGCCTTGACCTGTTGTGCGGCGGCATCGACTTTCACTGCGTCACGGCCCGCCGGCGCGTGGTATTTGTCCTCGGGGGCGAACATTTCTTGGACAATGGTCAGGCATTTGAAACCGATGAAACTGAACAGCGCAACGTAGACCGCCAGACGTGCCAACCGCGATACTTGGCGCAGGGATATGATCATGCTCCCACCTCCTCTTCTATCTATATGTACAGGGGTGGGTAAAAAAGAAGGGCCCCGCCGCAGCGGAACCCTTGGTTTTCACTATGCGAGAACTTTTTCGACTGCGGTGTACTCGTAACCCAGGGACGAAGCGACCGCTTCGAAGGTCACTTGGCCGTTGACGACGTTGATGCCCTTCGCGAGAGCCACGTTGTCGTTGCAAGCTTTCTTCCAGCCCTTGTTCGCGAGTTGCAGCGCGTAGTCGAGGGTTGCGTTGGTCAGAGCCAGCGTCGAAGTGCGAGCGACAGCGCCCGGCATGTTCGCCACTGCGTAGTGAACGACGCCGTGCTTGACGTAGGTCGGCTCGGAGTGGGTGGTGATGCGGTCGATCGTTTCCACGGAACCGCCTTGGTCGATCGCAACGTCGACGATGACGGAGCCCGGAGACATTTGTTGAACCATGTACTCCTTGACGAGTTTCGGTGCGCGTGCGCCCGGGATCAGAACCGCGCCGACCAGCAGGTCTGCGGATTTGACCGCTTGCTCGATGTTGTAGGAGTTGGACATCAGGGTCTTCACGCGACCGCCGAAGATGTCGTCCAGTTGACGGAGGCGAACTTCGGACTTGTCGAGGATGGTGACGTCTGCACCGAGACCCATCGCCATTTTCGCTGCATTGGTACCGACGACGCCGCCGCCGACGATGACGACTTTGCCCGGCAATACGCCCGGAACGCCGCCGAGCAGGATGCCTTTGCCGCCCCACGGTTTTTCGAGGAACTGAGCACCGATTTGTACCGCCATGCGGCCCGCGACTTCAGACATCGGGGTGAGCAACGGCAGGGAACGGTCCGGCAATTGGATGGTTTCGTACGCGATGGCGATGACGCCGTTGTCCACGAGAGCCTTGGTCAGTTCCGGTTCCGGAGCGAGGTGCAGGTAGGTGAACAGAACGAGACCTTGACGGAAGTGGCCGTACTCCGAAGCGATCGGTTCTTTGACTTTCATGATCATTTCGGATTTGCCCCAAACGTCTGCTGCGGAGTCGAGGATGATTGCACCTGCGTTTTTATAATCAGAGTCCGTGAAACCGCTACCAAGACCTGCGTCAGTTTCCACGTAAACTTCGTGACCTGCTTGTTTCAGTGCTTCGACGCCTGCCGGAACGATGGCAACGCGGTTTTCATTGTTCTTAATCTCTTTCGGAATCCCTACGATCATGTATGTATGCCTCCTATGTAAGTTCAGTATATTGAGCAGTGCAAGAGCCCGTACAAAGTGAAACCTCCATACGAGTCTGCAAAGTTTATTACAGCGACGTCCCTCAACCTGCCTAGTCGTTGCTTTCCTTGTCCAAGCAGGAAGCGCAATACCCGAGGAAACTGACCCGGTGATCCACGATCTTGAATTTGTGATCGCGTTCGACGCGCTCCTCCAGATCGTCGAGCAAGTCTTCGATCTCGAACAGCAACCCGCACTTGAGACAAATCAAATGGTGATGATGATGCGGATGGTCTTCGGAACGGAATTCGTAGCGTGCCACACCGTCGCCGAAATTCAGTTTCTCGATGATCTTCAATTCACACAAGAGATCCAACGTGCGGTAGACGGTCGCGAGCCCGATGTCCGGGGCTTTCTGCTTGACCAGCATGAAAATCTCTTCCGCACTGAGATGAGCTTCTTCGTTCTCAAGCAAGACCCGTAAAGTGGCTTCGCGCTGAGGGGTCAGCTTAAAGTTCTCGTTATGAAGCTGTTTCTTAATCTGATCCAGTCTCTCTTGCATCGACATTCTCCCCCTGCGCAAACCTGTCAAAATCCTATTTCATTATAACCTTATGAAATCACAATTTCTACATCCGAACGAAAAAAGAAACAAACCGATTATCATTCGGCAATCGTTTGGCAAGATTCTTGGCGGTCGTGCGCACGGCGCGCTGCACTTCTTGTTGCGGGTCGTGTTGCAAGCGCGTGAGAAGTTCGAAGGCGAGGTCGGGATGCTTGGCCCCCTGCGCGGCACTGAAGGACATGACCGCATTCCAGCGGGCGGGCCACGCGGTGTGCCGGGCCGCTTTTTTCAGAAACGAGATCGTTTGGTCCGGGTAGAGGCGCAGGAGACCGTCTCCGATGGCAAACGGACCGAGGTTTTTGCGGACATACTCCGATTCGGAGGTCATCAATTTGTCGGTCAGGTTGAGCAGGTGGTCGACGCTGTCCGGGATGCGGGCTTGGGCGGTCTGTTTGATTCCCAACGCCGTTTGCCGCAAGACCGATTCGTGCGGGTATTTTTCAATCAGTTCGTGAAAAAACGGCATGTTCGTCGGAAACTCATGCCGCATCTTCGCCGTATACGCCCCCGCCGCCCACTCGCGAACTTCCCAGTCCTCGTCGAGCGTAAGTTCGATCAGCAACGGTGTAAGCGTTTCGTCGCGAAGCCAAAGTTCTTGGAGCAGCGCACAAGCCACTTGGCGGGCGGAGGGAGAGTAAGAAGATGCGAGGTCGCGGGTGATGGAGAGAACCTCCTCGCACGTCTCCCCTGTGGAGTGTGTCCCAAATGTCTCCCAAATCGTCTTCGCCGCGAGCATTTTCTCCGCTTGCGGTGCTCCGTTTTTCCCGTGGTGGAAGCCGCTGTTCAAGAGCACCGCCAATTCACCGGCGTTGCCTGTGGCGGCGACGCGTTGGATTTCCAATTCGCGCTCGGACAGTGCGCGTTTTTTGGCCATAGAAAAAAATCGCCCCTTCCGGATACGTCCATAGTATAGACGATTCCGACAAGCAGCGACTACTGGGTTTACGAGTTTTGCTTTTTCATAATCTCAAGCATCCGGTCGAACGAGTCCGGTTGGTTCGGATCGTCGAGGGCCAATTTGTTTTTGCCGGTGTGGCCGCAAGTTTGGCAGCGGTGGACGATCATGTAGCCTTTTTTCTTGTGGTCTTCGATTCCGACGGGCTCCAGCAGACCGCCGCAATTGGCGGCGCGGTCGCCCGGGTTGATGTCGAGGTGCTTCGAATAAAAACAAACCGGGCAGTGGTTGCGGCAGGAGCCTTGCGCCAACGGCTCGACGTTCGAGCCGCACTGCTCGCAGGTAAACGATTCGTTGATGACGGTAAACTTGCGGGACATCGAGGTTGCATCTCCTAACTTAGAGTTGCGGGATCACGGCGCGCATCAGCGCCGGGGATACGTAGCCTTCTACAAACGCTGCCAGAACCATCGCGACGGCGATGCAGGTCACAAGCCCCGTGTAGCTCAGAAAACTCCGGTAGAGCATCGAACCCGTTCCGACCGTCGTGCCCACCGTGCGCGGTTGGGAGCCTGTGAAGCGGTTGCGCACGAGGCTCAGCGAGAACGAAATCCCCGCCACCCCGCAGATGAGCAACGCCGGGATGTAGATCAAGTTCTGCGGCAAGATCGCCGCCAATGCGAACGCCACGCCCTTGGCGTGAAATTGCGAGACGATGACGCCGACCGTAAAGCCGATGACGAAGCCCTTCATGAAAATCAAAACGACGATGACCGGCAGCCCGATGATCGACAGGCCGAGAATCCACATCAGCCCCGTTGTTTTCAAAAAGCTCGCCACCGAATGCCACGTGATCTCCGAGGGTGTCGTGTTGGTCGAATCGAGGTTCAGCGCTTTGAAAAACCCTTGCAAGGCGTCGTTGAGCGACGTCGCTTGATCAGGTGACAGCGCACTTACGACAATCGATCCGAAAATGACGCCGATGAAAAAAAGCACGGTGACGAAAACGAGCGTGGAACTGTGATCCCGCAGATATCGTGAGACGTTGAGTTTGACTTGACTCATCGTGTTGTCCTCCCTTTGTCGTGACTGTTAGTACAGCCTATGACGGGAGGGACGAGTCTATGAATTTAATATTTTGCCGTAGATTCCCCCGCCGCCGACGGAGATCGGCAGTTCGCCCCGTCTGGCACGGGCGATGTCGTGGGCGATCTTGGCGCCGACGACGTCGGCGATTTGCTCCTCGGTGGCGCGGTGCAGGACGTTCATCTCCGTGCCGAAGTGGTTCAGCAGTTTGTCGATCGTCTTCTTGCCGACTTTCGGGATGAATTCCAACGGGATTTGATAGAAGTAGGGAGGTCGATGCGGCGGATGGACAGGTTCCGGACGGTCCGCAATCGAGAGGATGCGGTCATGGACACCGCGCACGATTTTTTTCGAGCCGCATGCCGGGCAGTTCAGGTGTTCGATGCTCGCCGTATCCAGCACTTCGTCGCAAGCGGCACAAAACGTGCGGTGGTACTTGCCGAGTTTCGGTTCCAGCCCGAAGTTGGCGGTGACGGCGCGCCCGTCTTGGCGGAGCAGCGCCTTTTTTACCTCGTCAAAGCTCGGCTCAGCCACCCGCACACGGTTGTACTCGCGCCCAATCTTCGCCAGCGAGTGGGCGTCGGAGTTCGATACGAACGTCACGTTCTCATGCTCGGAAAAAAGATCCGCGAGGTCGGAGTCTGACGAGAGCCCCAGTTCCAGCGCGGTCAGATGTTCAAGCTCGACCATCTCGGAAATTCGCGAGACGCAGTTGCCGAGCACGCTTTTGTGCGGGGTGAAGGCGTGGTTGATGATGAACATCCCGCCAAGCTCCGTGCATTTCTGCTGCAATTCAAACGAGGTGCATCGTGCCCGCTGGGAGCTCAAAACGCGGTTGGTGACGCGCTCCCCGAGCCAATCTGAAAACTCGCGCATCGTCGCGATGTCGCGCATCCAGACGCCAAAGTGTGCCGCTCCGCCGTTCGGGCCGGAGGTTTCAACTTCGGCTCCGAGCAGGAGCGTGGTCTTGCCTTCGTAATCATAGCCCCCGCCCGGCAATTCGCGCATCACGCCGTCGCGAACGAAATCTTGAATCTCATCGAGCACAGGCGGCGAAACGGCGTCGATGATGCCGATGATCTCGATGCCCTTGCGCTCGCCCGCCTCCCGAATGATTTCAAAAAACGTCAGGTCGCGCCCTGCCGTAATCTTCACCGGCCGATGATCTCTCGTGCGCCCGATGTGAATATGTAGGTCGAGAAAAAACTCGCGGAGCTCATCCGCCATACGTCTTACTTCCCTTCACGTTGACGTTCCCGCAACCACCAGTAGACGAGTGCGACCGTCTTGGCGTCTGCGATGCGGCCGTCGAGGACCATCGCTTCCGCCTCGTCTGCCGTGACGTGCAGAACGTCGAGGAATTCGTCCTCATCAAGATTCTGCTTCAAAAGCGTCAAATCGGTCGCGACGTAGGAATGCATCAGTTCGTCCGCAAATCCGGGCGAGGTGTAAAACGAGCTCAAGTGTTTCCACTGGGCCGCTTGGTAGCCGGTCTCTTCCTCCAACTCGCGCTTCGCCGAAGTCAACGGATCTTCGCCCGGCTCCAACTTCCCTGCCGGCGTTTCCAACAGCGTGCGGTTGGTCGCTTTGCGAAATTGATTGACGAGCAGGATCTTGTCCTCCGCCGTGATGGCGAGCACCGTAACTGCACCCGGATGCTGGATGACTTCGCGTGTGGCTTGTTTGCCGTTGGGCAGTTCGACCGTCTGGACGGTCAAAGTGATGAATTTGCCTTCGTAGATCGTCTCCGAGTTCAGCTGTTTTTCAATCAAGTGGTCTACGTTTTGCGTCATTGCTTTTTTCTCCTCCTCCGGAATAAACGGAGCCCCTCCCGTCATAGACTTGAACATCTGATACGGACAAGCCGGGAGGGATTCTCAATGTTGAAAACGCAACTCACGGAAAACAGCCTGCGCATCGCGGGCAAAGCGTGGCAAGTCCGCGCCCTGCTCCGCCAGTACGCAGGCAGCAACCTTACGCTTCAACAATTTTTGGAACGGAATGCGAATTCGACTTCGACGACCCGCTAAGAAGCGCACGCTTCTTCTGCGGGCGTTTTTTTTGTCTTGCGGCCCACTCTCCCGCCGCACCTGCAGCGAGGAAAAAAGCCGGATCGTCCGAAAGCGTCCGACCCATCGTTCTTAATGGTACTGGAAAACGCTGTGATGCGTCCAGTATGGAACGTCCGGAGAGTCCGACGAGTCGGTGACGCAGATGCAGACCCGACTGCGTGATCTGCTTCCAGACGGCGGTCGCTTGGGCATCGTCGAGGTTGGGGAGCGGCACGGTAGCCGAGGCAAGAGCCACGCGGCCGAGGGCGGTCAAGGTGTGATGCGAGAGACCTTGGTGGCGTTCGCGTTTGTCTGCAAAAGACAAGCGCGGGACGACGATCGCTTCGCCCTCCAGCACATGCACGGCGTTGACAGCCTGCCCGACTTCGATGCCGGTGTGCCCATAGCGTGTACCCGTTCCGACGATGCCGGGGCCCATGCCGCAGAGGATGATGTCCGCTTGCAAAACGTGTTTGGCCGCGAGCAGGCCGCTGTAGAGATTGACCGCTTCCAAATCACCGCCGTACGCATGGCCCACGGTAACGGTGGCGGTGAGCAGGCCGAGTTTTTTGAGCGTTGCGATGGTTTTGGAGAAGTGCATCGGAAGCGCTCCGCCGTCGGTCATGACGTAGACGACGCGGGGCTGAGCTGTGTCCTCGATTTCTTCCCCTTCGTTTTCTCCCCCACCATTTGACATCTCGTGGTGAAACGACATCGCCACGGCGGGGATCATGCTGTGAAGTTCGCAGATGATGACGGGGGTTCCGTCGAGAGTTTCTGCCTCTGTCATCACGGCGTGCATCGGATGGCTTTGCTCTTCGACGGCGTGGACCGCCATTTGTTGCGGAGTGTAGCGGAGTTTGATGATGTGCCCGTCGCCGGAAAGAGTCGACGGGCTTTTTCCCTCGATGGAGACCACGAAATGAACGCCGCCCGTGCCCAGACGCAAGCGAACTCCCGTTGTGTTCAGGAGGACGGTGTCCCCGACCTCGACCGTTTGGGCGAGCGACGGTTCGATCATCGCCCGCTCGAGTTCCCCGTTGACTTCGACCAGCAATTCTCCTTCCAGCACCGCAGAAACGGTGCCGCGCTCCAAGCTTCGCATCATTTGGCTTCTACCCCCGCACGTTCCGCCGCTGTTTGGATGATGCCGACGACGAGACGGGTGGCGTCGGTCAGGTCTTTGATGCGCAGGTTTTCTTCGACCGTGTGGTCCTTGTTGGCGCCGACGCCGAGGTTGACGGCGGGGATGCCCTTGGTGTTGAGGTTGTTCGTGTCGGAGCCTCCGCCGCGCGGAGCCAGTTTCGGTTCGATGCCGACTTTGCGCAGGCCTTCCATCGCGAGGCGCACCACTTCGTCCTCTGCGCTCAAGTTGAAGCCGGAGTAGATTTTTTCCTCGCGAATGTCCACTTTCGCACTCCACTTTTCGCCGGCCATCTGGAAGGCGGAGTGAACTTTTGCGATCTGCTCGCTGAGTTTCTGCTCGTTGCGGCTGCGGACTTCGCCGAGAATTTCGCAGCGGTCACAGACGATGTTGGTTTTTTCCCCGCCTTGGATGATGCCGATGTTGATCGTGGTTTCTTCGTCGATGCGTCCGAGTTTGAGTTTGGAAATCGCATCGGCGGCGACGGAGATCGCGTTCAGGCCGTCCTCCGGGTTGACGCCGGAGTGTGCCGCTTTGCCGTAGATGAGCACGGTAAAGTCCACCTCCGTCGGGGACGAGACGATAATCGAGTCGGGCGGTCCGCCGGAATCCATGACGAACGCGAAGTCGGCGTTGATTTTTTTCATATCGAGGTAGAGCGATCCGTAGAGGCCGGTCTCTTCGGCGATGGTGAAGGCGAATTGCAGGTCGCCGTGTTCGATGTTGTTTTCCTTGAGGAAGCGAATCGCTTCGAGGATGGCAGCAATCCCGGCGCGATCGTCGGCACCGAGGATGGTCTTGCCGTCTGTGCGGATGACGTCGCCCTCAATCTGCGGTTTGATGCCCGGTGCGGCGACGACGGTGTCCATGTGGGCGGTGAACAGGAGTTTTGGCGCGCCTTGGACGGTGCCTTTGAGCGTGGCGATCAAGTTGCCGGTCTGTTTCTCGTGCTTGAGCAGTTCGCGAGTTTCCTTGCCCAATCCTTGCATGACTTTGTTGCCCGCATCGTCCTCTGTGACCTCCAGGCCGAGTTCTTTCAATGTTTTCAAAAGATGATCGGCCATCGGCCGCTCGAAATACGAAGGGGTGTCGATCTTCACGAGCTCCAGAAAGGTATCGACGACTCGTTTTTCATTCAGTTCCACCCGACTCACTCCTTTGCCGAAAAATGGTTGGTGTACCTGAACTAGTATGCGCTGGAATCGGGCATTCTAAGACAAACACCTGCACGGAGGAGGAGCTTCATGTCCACGACCACCACGAACCCCAACACGCCGAATTACGATGAACTGCTGAACAAGTTGTTGCGCAAGTACGATCCGGGCCACTTCCGCAAACAACTGGCGATTGAATTCCAAGGTCCGTTGCCGACGCTGCCGGAGGAGTTGGCGGCTTTTTACAAGGAAATCGGCCCGAATGAATGGAAGTTCGACGTCAACGGGCGTGAGTTTTACCTGCCCGCGTTGCACCGGCTGGACGATTTGGATCAACCGTATCGAGATGCGTTGGTGTTCGTGGTGGTCGATGAAGCGCAATGGATCGTGTACCATACGTCAGGGAACTTGTATCGGCATGATGTGAAATTGAAGCGATTGGTGAAGGTGAGCGAAAGTTTTGCAAATTCCCTCGGTGACTTGGTGGAGATTGCAACGGCTGATGAGGGGTCGGTTGCGGAGAAGTTGCTGACGCAATACGGTCTGTAATAAAGCCCGCCGTCTCGCAGGGAGACGGCGGGCTTTTTTTATTCCACTTTGGTTTTGCGTTGGGTGAGCCCTTTGATCAGGGCTTCAACGTCGAGGCCGGAGACGCTTTTTAGCATTTCGGGGGCGGTGGCCATCAGTTCTGTGACGTAGTTGGAGACGCGGGTGGCGCCGGCTCCGTTACCGGTGTCCACGACGGTCAGTTTGTCGATCTGCGAGATCGGCTGTGCGATTCGACCTGCCAGTTCCGGGAGCATCTTGACGATGATGTCTAAGACCGCCGCTTCACCGAACTTCTGGAACGCTTCGGCGAGTTTCTCCTTGGCTTGCGCTTCGGCAAGACCTCGCAGGCGGATGACATCCGCTTCGGCTGTCCCTTTTGCCCGTTCTGCATCGGCAATCGCCAAGCCTTCCAATCGCTTCTGTTCGGCATGCGCTTTGGCTTCCGCTTCGATCTTGTATTGCTGGGCGTCCGCTTCACGCATGCGGCGGGCTTTGTCCGCTTCGGCCGCTTGTTCGACGGCGTAGCGGTCGGCGTCCGCTTTTTTCTTGACCTCGGCGTCGTATTGCTTCTCGCGACGCACGATCTCCTTTTCTTCCAACTCGATCGTGCGGTCCTTGCGCACCAGTTCGATCTGCATCTGCTCTTCCACGACCTGCTGCTTCGCCCGCGCTTCTTGCACGGCGTACGCTTGGTCCGCTTCGGCACGCGCCATGTCTTGCTCCCGTTTGAAGGATGCCACTTTCAGTTCCTTGTCTTTCTCCGCTTCGGCGACGTTCGTGTCGCGCAAAAGTTCGGCACGCTGGGCTTCTTCGTGCGCCTTCGCTTTCTGAATGCGGGCATCGCGGAACGCTTCCGCCTCTGCGATGTCGGCGTCCCGCTTGACTGCGGCGATACGCGGTTTCCCGAGCGCTTCGAGGTAGCCGTTTTTGTCCCGCACGTCCCGGATGGTGAACGAGACGATCTGCAAGCCCATTTTTCGCAAATCTTTGGCGGCGACCGACTGCACTTCTTGGGCGAACTTCTCGCGGTTGCGGTACACTTCCTCGACGGTCATCGCGCCCAAGATCGCCCGCAGATGGCCTTCCAGCACTTCTTGCGCTTCGGCATCGACCGCTTTTTCATCCTTGCCCATGAACTGCTCCGCCGCCGTGGCGACGTCCTCGACCGTGCCGCCGACTTTGATGATCGCCACACCGTCCGCCATGATCGGCACGCCCTGCCCGGTGTACACTTCCTGCGTGGAGACGTGAAGTTTATGAGAGAGCAAGGAGAGCAACTCCGCTTTTTGAAAAATCGGCACGATGAACGCACCGCCGCCGCGCACGATCTTGATCTTGCGGCCCGATTCGTCGACGTTGACGTTTTTGTGCCCGAGGAAACTGCCCGTGACGATCATCGCCGACTCCGGGCCGACGGTGCGATATCGAGCCCAGAATGCAAGGGCGAGAATCAATAAGACTCCGAGAAAAACGGCGGGGAGAGTGACATAGATCGGTGGCATGTGAGCGACAACCCCTTTCTTATTCGAACGGTGAGACGTAGATCGTGTGCTGAGCCGCACGGACGATCACGACGCGTGTGCCTTCCGGAATCGGGTCGCCCGAAAAACTGCCGGCGATTTGGTTGGTGTTGCTCGCACCCACGCGAATCAACACTTCGCCATAGCCGCCCTTGACCGGAATGGTCACAGTGACAACGCCGATCTTGCCGACGAGGTCTTGGATCGAGAAGCCGCTGGACACTTCGGCGCGTTGCATGGACGGCGTATAGATGAAATACGCGATCAACGCGACGAACGCGAGCATGATCCCGGCGGCCCAATAGAACCAATGCATAAGGCTCCCCCTCTCTCTTACCCATACATATGTTTCCTAAATCCTGTAAAACACAAAAAAGCTCCCCGGTTTTGACGGCGAGCTCTTTCCAGATACGTTCTATTTATTTAGTCGTCGTCGTACCTACCAGGTTGTAAGGAGGCATTTGGTTGGCTTCCTTTTGCTCAACTGTGGAAACGATGGAGACGAATGCCAGTGCAGCCACCAGTGCCAAAGCTACGAATTTTTTCATGAATCCCGTCACCTCCTCTTGCCGAATTCTAGTGCTTTCTCATTGTATTGTACAGCTTTTCGATAGATTTCAACAGCCCTAGAATCACTTTTTTTATAGAATTCTTCTGCCAATTCTTTGGCAACTTCATACGCTTCGAAGACCACGTGATTGTCGTCGTAAATGTTTAGAGCTTTTTCCAACTGTGTAACGTAGGCTTCAAAGTCCCCTTGCTCCCTTTTAACCCAACCCAAGATGCGATTCGCCTTGGCGCGCTCTTGGTACGTCTGCTTCGCGGCGCGTTCGGAAACTTCCAAAGCCTGCTCCACATACGCGATCGTCCGGGTATATTCACCCGTTCGAAACTTGAGTTCCGCCAGATAGAGCAGCGTTTCGCACAGGAATTTGTGGTTCTCCAGAATCTCATAGACTTTGACGGCACGATTTAAATGGGAGAACGCTTGTCCGTACTCTTCGCGCTCCAGGTACATACAGCCCATGTTGTTGTTGATAATCCCCACGTCGATCAGGTATTGATTGTCGGTCGCTTCCTTGAGCGTTCCCGTGAAGATCTCCTCCGCCTGCTCGAAGTTGCCAAGCAGCCTCATGACGGTCGCTTTCATATAAGTAGAACGAATCCGCCACAAGTGTCGGTTGATCTCGGTCGCCATCAGCTCCGCCTTCTCAAAATAACGCAGGGCGGTGCGGTGGTTGTTCATACTGAAATGAATGCGCGCCAGAGAGTAGTAGACGCGAAAACGGGTTTCAAAGTTGCTTTGCAGATTGTCAATTTCCTGATCGGCGCGGCAATACGCATCGTATGCCGCAACTTGGTGACCGCTGTATTCATATGCAATCCCATATTCCAAATGGAAAAACAACCGGTCTTCCGCCGTCATCGGCAAGTTTTCTTCGAAGACTCCCTGCACAATCTGGATAACTTTCTCCGTTTCGTTGATCTGATTGAGCAACGAACATTGAATTTGCAAGCTTTCCAGCAACAACGACGGATACTCAAACGCCCGCGACTGTTCCACCACGAGCACCACATACTCCAACGCTCGCTCGATGTTGCCGGCCGTTCGAGAGTCTTTGGCCAACTGCAACGTCTCGCTCAATTCTTCCAACAGCGCGTCTTGTGATTCGATCCGTTCGACGGTGACTCCCAAGCGGTTGGACATCTCTTTTAAGATCGTTCGCTTCAAATAGGTCTTCCCATTTTCCACTTTGCTCAACTGGCTGACACTACAAAGTCCTTCAGCCAGTTCATCTTGGGTTAACCCTTTAAGCAACCTATATTTGCGAAGGTTTTCGCCTATGAGGCGATTTCGTTCGTCGATCGCCAGTGTCATGGTGAATCACCTCGAATTGAATTATCTGCACTTTAGAATGATACCATAGTTTTGATCACCTAAACATAATTCCTGCTTTCAGGAATATTTTTCTCATCAACTAGAAAACTTTCGAAAAA
The DNA here is from genome assembly GCF_016722965.1 of Tumebacillus amylolyticus. NCBI lineage: Bacteria > Bacillati > Bacillota > Bacilli > Caryophanales > Alicyclobacillaceae > Tumebacillus > Tumebacillus amylolyticus. The sequence goes on along the minus strand of NZ_JAEQNB010000004.1, from coordinate 38,405 downwards.
GGCGGAATGTTTCTCTACCTTTCTCTCAGACCTTCCCTTTCTTCAAAGTGAATATTATCATATTTAGTATTAGAGTGATTTCACAAAATACGATTGTCTTGAAAAAAGGAGATATCACATATGTTAAGCTTGGGAACCCGCATTCGAGAGATGCGCCTAAAAAAATCGATGACCCAAATTGATCTTGCCAAGGATCTCTGTACGCCGAGCATGATTTCGCAAATTGAATCGGACCGTGCAAGACCCAGTTATAAAATTTTGTTCGAGATCGCCAAAAAATTAGATGTCACGTTGGACAAGCTGCTGGTCAATGTAGACCTTGACCTTGAACATATGAGCACCTTTAAAATGGCGCAAACGATGATGGCTTCCAAAGAATACCGCGCCGCCCTACCGCTTTTGGAAAGCGTAGCCGACCACGCCGGCGAAGGCAACATTCCGCAGATCGACCTGCTCCAAGCGCTCGGCACCTGCCAGTTTCACGAAGGCAAACTGCATGCTTCCGAATTGAATTTCCAACAAGCGATGGAACTCGCTCAAGTGGAGGGCCATGTCGATGCGACTGTGCAGTCGCTGCTCATGCTCGGCCACATCGCCTATGAGAAACGCAATTTGCCCGTGGCTCTGCACAATTGGTTGCACGGCCTCGACGAACTCCATCGCACCGATTGCCCCGACCCGGCGCTCGAAGTCGAACTGTTGACCCGCATCGCTTCGGCGCACTTCGATTCCGGCAAAATTCAAGACGCGGTGGAAATTTACGAAGACCTCGTCACCCGCTACTGCGACTCCGGCCATATCCGCGAGATGGCAGAACTGCATCGTCGTCTCGGCGATTCTTACCGCCGCCTCGAACAGCACAGCAAAGCGATTCACCATTTGGAACAAGCGATCACCCTCTACAAAACGATGCGCTTCCAACATTCGCTCTTGGAAGTTCGCCGTCAACACGCGATCCTCCAAGGAGAAACCGGGTCGCTCAGCGCTGCAATGGCCGTCCTCGAAGAAGTCGCCGACGAATACGAGCGAGAAGGCGATGAAGTGGCAGAAAGCACCACGCTGATTGCCTTGGGCAAGATGGCGCTTGAATCGTTCAACTACCCGCTCGCCGAGCAAGTGGCCCTTCGCGCCCAAGAGATGCTTCCGGCAGACCAACCGGAGACGGGCGATCTGCACCGTCTGTTTGCCACCCTGCACCTTGCCAACAACCGCCACACGCAAGGCATCGAATCACTGCGACTCGCCATCTCCTCCTACCGCAGCCACAACCGTCTGCACGAACTTGAACAAGCGACCCAAGAGCTCTGCGATTCGCTTGCCACCACGCAATCGTTTGAAGTCGCTTTTAAGGAACTGCTCGGCACACACTCCCTGATCCTCGAAACGCTCAACCATCGCGGGATCGTCTTGTAAAAAAAAGTCCACGGGGCAGCGGTCCCCGTGGACTTTTTTCATATCTTCGGTCTTAGGTTTCGATCCACTTGTAGATCAACTCGCCCCAGATGTTCAGCGCAGAGACGAAAATGATCGCGACCAAAACCAAACGAAGCACCTGCACGTTCATACGTTGCCCGATCCGCGCCCCGAACGTGGAGCCGAACAGACTCGCCGCGACGATCATCGCCGTCAGCGCGATGTGGACATGTCCCCCCGCCGACTTGCCGATCACACCGCCAATCGAGGAGAGAAACACAACGATCAAGGACGAAGCGATCGCCGTTCGGGTCGGCAGTTTCAAAATGCCGAGCATGATCGGAATCAGCAGGAACGACCCACCCGCTCCGACGATGCCGGAGAGCAACCCGACGGCGACGGCAAGCGTGATCGCAAGCGACCGCTTGAATTCGATGTGCGCCGGCGGCTCTGCACTCTCAAGCGTTCCGCCTTGTCGTTTTTTCAACATCAGCACGACGGCGAGCAGTGCCATGCAACCGTACAGGATGTGAATGACTTGCCCCGGCATGAAACCGGACAACAAACTGCCGATCAAACTCCCTCCGGTCATCCCTCCGCCAATCGTCAGTACGACGCTTCGGTTCAACCACGGAGATTTGCGGTACATCAACATCCCGATCCCGCTGGACGCAAACACTTGAAACATCGTCACCGCCGAAATTTCATTGGGCGTCATCGCATACGCCCCAAACAATGGGGGAACAAAAAAGAGAAGCGGGTATGTAACAATCGCCCCGCCAACGCCTAGTAGGCCGGAGCAAAAGGAACCGATCAAGCCTATGATCACGTATACTGCAACATCTGCAGCCGTCACGTTTATGCCTCCCCTGTACGCCTTGACAACGGTCAATTTCTATATTTTTATGATACCACAAAAGTTGCACTTGCGCGGGAGGATTCGCCGCCGTATAATCCAAGTATAATGATAGGGAATATGGTGATAACAGATGAACGCATGGAACCGCTTTTGGAAACCGTTGACCGGACGTTGCCCGTATTGCAACGACAAACTGATCACCATACCCTCGGATACCGGTTTCGGAAGTCGATACCGCGCCTGCCCCAACCAGCACTATGTCGAGGAAACAGTGCCGGCGGCCGACACGGTGCTCGTCTATGAACTGAACGGTGCGGTGATCTCACATCCCGTGTTGGATCAAATCGACTCGCAACTGTAGACCTCCATGCTCCACCTTTACACAATCAAAGGGAGTCCTTCCACGTGAAGGGCTCCCTTTTTTTTGCTGAACGTGAGGTTATGCGCTTTTGGCGGTTTGCGGTTTGACGACCGATTGACGCGGCCAGAGCATGACGTTGCCGGCGTTTACGAGCAGCAGCAGTCCGGTGATCACGAACACGAACGGTATCGAGACGAAGCCGCTCATGAAGCCGCCGATCAGCGGGCCGATCATCGCGCCGAATTGGTTGGCGGACGTCGTCAAGCCAAACGCACGACCCCGGAAGTCAGCCGATGTGTTCTCCACGACGATGGCGTTGCATGCGGGCAAGATCCCCGCCATGAACAACCCGATGGCAAAACGGTTGATACTAAACGTCAGCAAGTTGTCAGGCAGGACTTGTGCGATGGTCAGCACGCCCGCTCCGAGCAACGCGATCAGCAACGTGCTGCGGAAGCCCTGCTTCTGCCCCCAGCGTCCCCAGTACGGAGCCGCGATGATCATCGCGATGCCGGAGAGCGAGAAGATCAGGCCTGAGGAGAGTACAGAACCGTCCAGGCTGCCTTGCAGATCGGCCACGTACAGCGTCAGGACCGGTTGCAAGATCGCCAATGCGGTTTGGAAAACGATCAAGATCGACAGCGCCCGCAGCATCGGGCGGTTGTTCCACGCGACTTTGACGTCGTCGCGGATGCGGGAGCGCTCCTTGGCCGGGGCGACCGGCGTCTCGTGGACGAATTTCAGGACGAGCAAGGTGGCGAGCAAAACGGAGACCCCGGAGGCGATGAACGACATCCGCATGCCGAAGATCTCCGACAAAACTCCGCCCATCAGCGGGCCGAGGATGCCGCCCGTAGCACCCGCGGTCTGCATGAGACCGAGACTCCAGCCCATGTGCTTCTCCGGAGTGGTCGAGGCGACGATGGCCATCGAGGCGGGCACGAAGCCTGCCACCAGGCCGTGCAAGACGCGCACGCCGAGCAATTCCCACGGGGAATGGACAAACGCACCGAGCGAGTAGACGAAGAACAGCGAGAATCCGGCGCGCAAGATCATTTTTTTCTTGCCGTGCTTGTCGGCAAGTGCGCCCCAGTACGGCGCCATGATTCCACCGACGAGGAAGGAAACCGAGAAGATGATCCCCGACCACCAGTTGGCGTCACTTTTGGCAACCCCGAGCTCTTGGATCAGGTACAGCGGCAGGAACGGCACGACCATGGTGTAACTTGCATTGGTGAGCAACGAGCCGAACCAAAGAATCCAGACGGTGCGTTTCCATGATGAGGATGATTCCATTGTTGGGGTCACTCCTTCTCTTAAACTTTTTTCAATCGCTTCAAAAACTTCACGAATTTGTCGGTATCCTTACTATATTCTTTTCGGCGGGCGAAATAAAGTCTTTTTTTGAAAAATAGAAAAAGCGGCACTCTCGTCTCATGAGAGTGCCGCTTTCTTTTTTAATGATCCATTACTCGTTGCATTCAAATCGTCCGACCGCTCCGTTGAGGGTTTCAGAGAGACGACGCAGTTCTTCCATTGATTGCGCCAGAGAGATCATCATCGCGCTCTGTTCTTCGATGGCGGCCGCGACTTCCTCGGTGGAAGCGACGGTCGTTTCGGAGACGTGGGCGATGGAATGGAACTCCTGCTCGACGATCTTGGAGTGCAGCGAGGCGGTCTTCGTCAGTTCGTAGACCCCTGCCACTCCGCTCGTCACACCGAGCAGACGCTCTCCGACGATGCCAAACGCCTGCTCGGTTTCGACCATCGCCCGCTCGCCGCCGATCACCGCTTGCAAGCCCTGTTGCATGCCGGCGATGCTCGCTTCTACTTGCTCGCGAATGCCCAGAACGAGCTCGGCGATTTCACGTGCCGCCAGCTCCGATTGCTCGGCGAGTTTGCGCACTTCGTCGGCGACGACGGAGAAGCCCCGTCCCTGTTCCCCGGCTCGTGCAGCTTCGATGGCGGCGTTGAGTGCCAAGAGATTGGTCTGTCCGGCAATCGCACCGATCACGTCGACGATGGAACCGATTCGCTCCGACTGTTCGCCCAAGATGTTCATCGTTTCCGAGGTGTGTTGGACATGGCGGTGGATCTGGTTCATTTCTTCGCGTGTGCGTTGCAGGGTCTTGCGGCCGGCGTTCGAAGCAACGTCTACGTCAAGGGCGAGGTCGCTCAGTTCCTTGGTGGAAGCCGCGATGCTCTCCAAGTCGTGCACGATGTTGCTCATCTCGTCGTTGGCGCGTTGCAGCGACTGATTCTGGCGTTCGCTGCCCGACGCTACTTCATCCACGGAGCGGGTGACTTGCTCGGCGGCCGCCGTCGCTTCTTGGGTGCCGCTGTGAATCTGCTCGGACAGCTCCGACGCCTGCGCCGCACTCTGTCCCGCAACCATCATGAGATCGCGAATGTTGCGAATCATGAGATCGTAGTGGGAAAGCAACTGTTGAAGTTCTCCAGAAGCTTTGACTTTTTTCACCTGACGCAAGCGACCGTTTGCCGCTTCCGACAAGCCGTCCATCACCGCCGTCATGGGACGCACGATGCGGTTGGAACTGCGCACGGCGATGAAGACGGAGAGCAAGATCGTCAGAACCGCCAGCGCGATGCTGTACGTGAGGATCTTATGTTGGGCGCTCACAATCGCCTCTCTCGACATCGAGACGCGCATGACGGCGAGCGTGACGTTTTTGTCATAGTCGGTGAGCGGAACGTAGACGAAATCGAACGGCGCGCCGTTGACATCGCCCGTGGTCTGAAACGCTTGCTGTTTGTCGATGACGCTTGCCAGCAACGCGTCACCGCTCATCGTGTCTTGCTCCCCTTGGATGGTGGAAACGAGCATTTTTTTCGTGGCGGCGCTGTACACGCTCACTTCGCCGTTGACGATGCCCTTGAGACGTTGGACGAGTTTGTCATCGGTTGCGTAGCCGTAGGAGATCGTGCCTTTGACGATGTTGCCGGCCTTGATCGGGGCGACACTGCGCACGGAGAGGCGATCGTTGTCTTCTTCGACGGCAGCGATCGTCTTGCCCGACGAGATCGCAAGCGAGATCATCGGATTGGCAGACTTGCTATCCCCGAACTTTTCCGGGTCGTATGCCCGATAGATGACAGTCCCCATCGAATTGCCGATCTCGAGGACGGAAAGTTCTTGTGTTTTCAGGTCTTGGTAGACCGGATCAATCAACTCCGACAATTTCTTGCGGTCCTGTGTCTGCAAGGCCGCATTGATCTGCGGGTCGCGCGACGCTTGGATGGCAAGCGCCGTGGCGTTCTGCTCTTGCGATTGAATCGCTTGCACGACGGTGTTCTGTGCGGCTTGGACAGACGTTGCCTGCAAGTCGGACAGCGCACGCATCGACACGGTATTGCTGACTACTCCCATCGCCATCATCGGCACGAGTGCCAGACTCAACAACAGGCCCACCGTTTGGGTACGTAATTTCATGGTGTCGCTCCCCTTTACCCCGTAACTTCCTATTGTACAGATTTGACGAATCTTGTCGGATTCCTTTTGATTAGACAGACTTTTAACAAAAAAAGACCCGAAGAAGCAGAGCTTCAACTGGTCTTCATGCGGTTTACTTACTCGAATTGAAATTGATCGACAGCTTGCTTCAAATCATCGGCAAGTCGTTTAAGGTCTTCCATCGATTGAGACAGCGACCCGATGGTCGCACTTTGCTCTTCGACGGCTGAAGCGACTTCCTGTGAAGAAGCGGCCGACTCTTCGGCAACGGAGGCGATTTCATGGAACTCGTGCTCGACTCCGTTGGATTGCACGGAGGCTTCCTCGGTCAAGGCATGCACGTCTGCGATGCCGGACGTGACGCCGTCCAGTCGATCTCCGACCATCCGGAACGCGTGCTCCGCTTCTTCGACTGCCGTACTGCCCGATTGGACAGCAGAGATGCCCTCCTGCATGCCGGCGATGCTCGCTTGCACTTGCTCCCGAATGAGGACGATCAGTTGGGCGATTTCATCCGCTGCGTTGCCGGACTGCTCCGCCAATTTGCGAACTTCGTCGGCGACGACCGCAAATCCGCGCCCGTGTTCACCGGCGCGTGCCGCTTCGATGGCGGCGTTGAGCGCAAGCAAGTTGGTTTGCGAGGCGATGCCCGAGATCAACTCCGAGATGTGCCCGATCTTCTGCGACTGCTCGCCCAAAGCGTTCATCGTCGACGCTGTGAGTTCGACATGCGACTTGATGGAATCCATCTCTTCGCGCGTGCGTTGCATCGTGGAGCGTCCCACGTGGGACGCTTCGTCCACAACGACTGCCATCTCACGCAAGCCGTTCGCCCGGCTCGCGATCTCTTCGAGGGAGCGCACGACGACGGTCAAGCGGTCGTTGCCTCGCTGAAGCGCGTCGTTCTGCGATTCGGTGCCGCGTGCCACATCTTCGATGGCGGCAGAAACTTGTCCCGCGGCTTGCGTCGCTTCTTGAGCCCCCACGTAGAGGTGTTCGGAGAGATCGGCAACTTGTGTAGCTGTCCCCGCTGCTTTCTGAAGCAGTCCGCGGATGTTGGCGATCATCACGTTGTAGAAGTCTTGCAACTGCTTCAACTCGCCCGCCGATTTGATCGGCTGGATCTCACGCAAGCGACCGTTCGAGGCCTCTTGCAGCCCTTCCATCACGGCGACCATCGGACGGACGATGGAGTTGGAGTTTTTCGTGCCGACGAGCAGCGCGAGCAAGATGACGAGCAGGGCAAGACCCACAGAATCATACATCAGGTTTCGTTCCGACGCGAGGATCTCTTCCCGGGAGATGCCGATGCGGACGACACCCAGCGTGTTGTTATGATCGTAGTCGGTAAGCGGCACGTAGATGAAGTCATAAGAAAGGCCCTTCACGGTGTTCGTCGTGCGATAGAGCGATTGCTGGTCGTAGACGACGCTGACGATGTCAGGATCGGTCAGCGGTGCTTCCTGCTCCCCGAGCGTCGACGTGATCATCTCGTGGGCGTCTCCGTAATAGACGGTGATGTCGCCACCGATGATATTTTTCATGCTGTCGGCGAATTTCTGATCCATGTTGAACCCGGCTGTCACAGTTCCGTGTACGATGCCGCTGTCGTCCATAATTGGTGCGACGCCGCGCATGGCCAATCCGGACAATCCCGTCTCGATGTCACCGACCGCATGGTGCAGGCTCAGGGCCATGGAAACCGAAGCGGTTTTGTACTTGTCGTCCCCATAGTGGCCCGGATCGTGCGCCCGGTACTGGACGACCCCCATCGAGTCCCCGACTTCCATCAGCGTGACGCCCTGCGGTTTCAGCGTTTTGAACAAGGTATCCAACCCGATGGAAAGCGCGGTGTGGTCTTTGTCGGTTAACGCTTTGTCGATTTGGGGGTCTCGTGCGGCCAGTCCGGCGATCAACGTGGCGGTGCGTTTTTCCGATTCGATGCTTTCCGATATTTTCTTCTCCGCAGATTGCACCGCTGCGTCTTGCAATTTGGTGTATCCCTTCATCGAGATGTAGTTGCTGACACCGCCCATGACGACCATCGGGACCAAAGCCATAACCAGCAACATGCCTAAAGTATTTGTGCGCAGTTTCATGTTGTTTTCCCTTCAACCCCATTCCACTCTTGTTGTAATTCTATTTGTTTGACACAACTAGTCCGTTTACCTGTTTAGTGTACATGAAAAAACCACCCCATTCGTTCACGGATGGGGTGGTTGCTTTTCGGAAGGCGTATTAGAGCACAGCTTGCGTCATCGCGACGAGCAGGCGTGCGCCGTTTTCGAGGTCGTTGAGGCGAATGAACTCTTCGACCGTGTGGATTTTTTCATAGCCGATGGCGATGTTGACGGTCGGAATGCCTTGACCGTTCAAGATGTTCGCGTCAGAACCGCCGCCGGAAGCCATCGTGGTCGGTTCAAAGCCAAGCGAACGAACCGCTTTGAATGCCGTTTGCACCACTTCAGCCTCGACGTCATGGTTGAGGTTGGAGTACATGCGTTGCACGGAGATGTCGCACGTGGTCTTGAATTCCTCTGCGGCTGCGTGGAACGTGTCGACCATGTGCTTGACTTGCTCGTCGAGCTCGTCGAGTACCAAGGAACGAGCTTCCGCCGCGATGGTGACTTTGTCACAGACGACGTTGGTCGCGTCCCCGCCGTGCAGGTTGCCGATGTTCGCGGTGGTGCGCTCGTTGATGCGACCCAGTTTCATGCGCGAGATCGCCAATGCTGCCACGTTGATCGCGTTGATGCCCGCTTCCGGGTTGACGCCCGCATGTGCGAGTTTGCCGTGAACGGTAACTTCAAGGCGTGCTTGTGCCGGAGATTGGGTGACGACTTTGCCGATCGGTCCGTTGGAGTCGAACGCGAAGCCCATGTCGACTTTCGGGAGTTTCTCCCAATCCGCATGACGAGAGCCGAGCAAGCCGGTCTCTTCGCCCATCGTCAGAAACAGCACGATGGTGCCGTGTTGGAGGTTTTGCTCCTTCAACGTGCGCACCATTTCCAGAATGCCGGAAACGCCCGCTTTGTCATCGGCGCCGAGGATCGTGGTGCCGTCCGAGGTGATGCGGTCTTCGAGCAGTTGCGGTTTGATGTTCAGGCCCGGGGCTACGGTGTCCATGTGGCAGGTGAAGAGGATGGTCGGTTTGGACTCGTCCCCTTTCAACGTGCAGATCAGGTTGCCGGCGTTGCCGCCGACTTTTTCCCCTGCGCTGTCCTCGACCACTTCGACTCCAAGTTCTTGGAGTTCGCGGGTCAGGCGGTCTGCAACGTTGCGTTCATCACGGGACAGGGAGTTGATTTGCACCAACTCCAGGAAGGTTTGGATCAGACGTTCACGATTCACTTGGTACATCTGCGTTCTCGTCCTTTCTCTTGGTAGATCGCGTTCGGGTACTGCTCCAGGCGGAATCCGTCGCGTTTTTCGTTGTAGGCGGAGCGAGCGCGCAGAGCGTCTTCGTCGTTCTGCGGGCTGTTCGTCAAAAGGTTCAGGCGGCGTGCCGCTTGTTTCCACGGCGAGACATCGCGCGGCCCTCGGATGAACGTCACGTCAAATCGTTCGCTACTCATGGAGAGACCTCCTACAGCGGGATGTTGCCGTGTTTTTTCGGCGGGCGGGTTTCACGCTTGGTGCGCAAAATTTCCAACCCTTCCTTGAGCTTCTGACGCGTTTCGCGCGGGTCGATGACATCGTCGATCATGCCGAGAGACGCGGCGACGTACGGGTTGGAGAATTTCTCCTTGTACTCGGCGATCTTGGCTGCACGCGTTGCGTTCGGGTCTTCGGAATCGGAGATTTCCTTGGCAAACACGATGTTGGCTGCACCCTCTGCGCCCATGACGGCAACTTCGCCGGTCGGCCACGAATAGACGAGGTCTGCGCCGATCGATTTGGAGTTCATCGCGACGAACGCGCCCCCGAACGCTTTGCGCAAGATGATCGTAATCTTCGGCACGGTTGCTTCGGAGTACGCGTAGAGCATCTTGGCGCCGTGTCGGATGATGCCGCGGTGTTCCTGCATAACGCCCGGGATAAAACCGGTGACGTCTTCGAACGTGACCAGCGGGATGTTGAAGCAGTCGCAGAAACGGATGAAGCGGGCGATTTTGTCGGAGGAATCGATGTCGAGACCGCCCGCCATGAACTTCGGCTGGTTGGCGACGATGCCGATCGGGTGGCCTTCGATGCGAGCGAAGCCGACCACGGCGTTTTTCGCGAAGTTTTTCTGCACTTCCATGAAGTCCCCGTCGTCGACGACGCGGTGGATGACTTCGCGCACGTCGTACGCTTTGGTCGGTTCGACCGGCACGACGGTTACGAGTTCGTCGTTCCAACCGTTATCCGGCTTGTTGTAGACGCGCGGCGGCTCTTCCATGTTGTTCTGCGGGAGGAACGAGAGCAGACGACGAACGTCGTTCAAGACGTCCTCTTCGGTTTTGTTGCTGAAGTGCGTGACGCCGGAGATCGATTCTTGGACGCGTGCGCCGCCAAGGTTCTCTGCGGTGATTTTCTCGCCGGTGACCGTCTCGATGACTTTCGGGCCGGTGATGAACATCTGCGAGTTGCCTTCGACCATGAAAATAAAGTCGGTGATCGCCGGGGAATACACAGCACCGCCGGCACACGGGCCCATGATCACGGAAATCTGCGGGATGACGCCGGAGTAGATCGCGTTGCGGTAGAAGATTTGACCATAGCCATCCAGAGAAGCGACACCCTCTTGGATGCGTGCGCCGCCGGAATCGTTCAGGCCGATGACCGGAGCGCCGTTTTTCGCAGCGAGGTCCATGCATTTGGTAATTTTCAGCGCGTGCATCTCGCCAAGCGCACCGCCGAACACGGTGAAGTCTTGGGCAAACACGTAGATGATGCGACCGTTGACTTTCCCCCAGCCGGTGACAACGCCCTCACCCGGTGCTTCGGCTTTGTCCATGCCGAAATGGGTGGCGCGATGTTCGATGAACGGGTTGAGTTCGCGGAACGTGCCGGGGTCGAGCAACATCTCGATGCGTTCGCGAGCGGTGTACTTGCCCTTGGCATGTTGAGCGGCGATTCGCTTGTCACCGCCGCCGAGTTCGATCTTGCGGCGACGGTCATGAAGTTCCATGATCTTTTTTTCCAAAAGAGTCCCCTCCACTTCTCTCTACTACGGGAGTTCTAGTCTTCGATACGCTGGCAGAACTCGGTCAGGACGCCGTGGGTATCCTTGGGATGCAGGAACGCGATCATTTTCCCGTGCCCGCCCTTGCGCGGCACTTCGTCGATCAGGCGATACCCGGCTTCTTTGGCGGAGGCGAGCGCTTCCACGACATCGGGAACCGCATAGGCGATGTGATGGATACCAGGTCCCTTTTTCTCCAAGAACTTGGCGATCGGAGACTCCGGGCAGGTCGGCTCGAGCAGTTCGATCAAGCTCTCCCCCACCTCGATGAATGCCAGACGCGCCATCTGGTCCTCGACGACTTCTTCGTGCAGGAATTTCAGTCCGATGCCGCCCGTGTAGACCGGCAACGTCTCTTCAATCGAGTGGACGGCGATGGCGACATGGTCGATTTTATATGCGTTAACGGCCATGCTGTTACCCCCTCTTGCTTTGCACGCTGTCACGGATGTAATCGGCCATGACGCTGAGCGAGGAGCCCGGCGTGAACACTTCTGCGATGCCGGCTTCCTTGAGTTGCGGGATGTCTTCGTCCGGGATGACGCCGCCGCCGACGACGAGGATGTCACCCGCGCCTTGTTCGTTCAAGAGGCGAACCACTTCCGGGAACAGATGCATGTGCGCCCCGGACAGCGAGGACAGGCCGACTGCATCGACGTCCTCTTGGATCGCCGTTGCCACGATCTGTTGCGGAGTTTGGCGCAGGCCGGTGTAGATAACTTCCATACCCGCGTCGCGCAGGGCCTTTGCGACGACGAGTGCGCCGCGGTCATGACCATCAAGACCCGGTTTCGCGACGAGGACGCGAATTTTTGCTTCAGACATTGGGGTGCTCCTCCTTCTCCATTACCATTGAGCCGGTTGGTATTCGCCGAACACGTCACGCATCACGTTGCAAATCTCACCGAGCGTCGCGTAGACTTTCACGGCATGCACGATGTGCGGCATGAGGTTGTCGGTGCCGGATGCAGCTTGACGCAGCGCGTCCAAAGCCGCTTGAACTCCTTCGTTGTCGCGGGTATTGCGCAGTTCGGACAATTGGGCAGACTGGGTGCGTTCGAGTTCCGGGTTGAGCTTCATCAGTTCCGGCTTCGGTTCGTTCTCGATGCGGAACTTGTTGACGCCGACGACGACTTCGGAACCGTCTTCGATCGCCATCTGGGTTTGGTACGAAGCGTTCTGGATCTCGCGTTGCATGTAGCCTTGCTCAATCGCTTTGACAGCGCCGCCCATTTCGTCAATTTTCGCGATGTAGGCCAGCGCATCACGTTCCACTTGGTCGGTCAGAGCTTCTACATAGAAGGAACCTGCCAACGGGTCGACCGTATCTGCGACGCCCGATTCATTGGCGATGATCTGCTGGGTGCGCAACGCGATGCGTGCCGACTCTTCGGTCGGGAGCGCGAGCGCTTCGTCCTTGGAGTTGGTGTGCAGAGACTGCGTACCGCCGAGAACGGCTGCCAGTGCTTGCAGGGTCACGCGGACGATGTTGTTGTCCGGTTGTTGAGCGGTGAGCGTGGAGCCGCCGGTTTGGGTGTGGAAGCGCAGTTGCCAAGACTTCGGATCTTTGGCGCCGAAGCGCTCCTTCATGATGTGGGCCCACATACGGCGAGCGGCGCGGAATTTCGCGATCTCTTCCAAGAAGTTGTTGTGCGCGTTGAAGAAGAACGACAGACGCGGAGCAAACTTGTCGACGTCGAGGCCTTTTTTGACCGCTGCATCGACGTATGCGATGGCGTTGGAGAGCGTGAACGCCACTTCCTGTACAGCCGTGGAACCTGCTTCGCGAATGTGGTAGCCGGAGATGGAAATCGTGTTCCAGTTCGGCACATGTTCGGAGCAATATTCAAAAATGTCGGTGATCAAACGCATGGAAGCGGCCGGCGGGTAGATGTACGTACCGCGTGCAACGTATTCCTTGAGAATGTCATTTTGGATCGTGCCGGAGATCTTGTCTGCGGGGACGCCGTTTTTCTCTGCGACGGCGATGTACATCGCGAGCAGGACGGACGCCGGAGCGTTGATCGTCATCGAGGTGGAGACTTTGTCCAACGCGATGCCGTCAAGCAAACGCTCCATATCGGCGAGCGACGAAATGGCGACGCCGACTTTGCCGACCTCACCCTTGGCCATCATATCATCGGAGTCATAGCCGATTTGCGTCGGCAGGTCGAATGCAGTGGAGAGGCCGGTTTGGCCGTTTTCGAGTAAGTACTTGAAGCGTTGGTTGGTTTCTTCGGCAGAACCGAAGCCCGAATACTGGCGCATCGTCCAGAAGCGAGAGCGATACATCGTCGGTTGCACGCCGCGAGTGAACGGATACTCGCCCGGGAAGCCCAACTTGTCCATGTAGTCGCCTTGCACGTCTTGAGGTGTATACAGGCGCTTCACCGGGTTTTCAGAGGTAGTGGTAAACTCCTCCTTGCGTTCCGGGAAACGGGACGAACTTTTGTCCGCTTTGGCTTGCCAAGCGTCATACTGGGTCTTGAAATCAGACATGAAAAACCCTCCTAGAGGAAGTAAAAAATGAGGACAGTGGTCACACCGCCTTATTATACCATACGAAAGCGATTACAAGACGCAATACTGAATGAATACTCATACAAAAAAACGTCAGCCCTCTCCATTAAAAAAAGGACCCGCGAAAACGGGCCCTTGCAGTACCAGCAGTATCGGTCTCGCCGCTCCTGCGTAGTGTTCTCCTGCTTAGAGGACTTCGCCCCAGCGGGTGCTGAGTTCGTCGACCGTTGCCGTGCCCATCTTCAAGTCGATCTCAAAAACTTCGGTGAAAGCGGATTGCCAACGTTGTTTCACGTCCTCCATCTCCACCGGGCGTCCCAGCACTTTACGAAGCGACGTCACGCCGAACTCGGTGATGCCGCAGGGAACGATGTGGCCGAAGTGCGATAGATCCGGGTCGACGTTCAACGCAAAGCCGTGTGAAGAGATGTAACCTTGGTTTGCCGTGTCGCGGTTTGCTTTCACGCCGATGGCGCAGATTTTTTCGTTGCCAACCCACGCGCCGGTCATCCCTTCCTTGCGGCCCGCTTCGATGCCGAAACCCGCAAGCAGGCGGATGATGACTTCCTCCAACAAGCGCAGGTATTCGCGCACGTCGTTTTTCCAATCGCGCAGATGCAGAATCGGATAACCGACCAACTGACCCGGCCCGTGGTAGGTCACGTCTCCCCCACGGTCGACGTCGAACAGGGCGATGCCGAGTTTTTCTCGCTCCTGCTCTCCGATCAGGACGTTTTCTCCTCCTCCAGCCCGTCCGATCGTGTAGACGGGCGGATGCTCAAGCAGCAGGACGGTGTTGCCGAGTTCTCCCCTCAACATGCGGCGCACGGCGCTTTTTTGCAGGTCGAACGCTTGTCCGTACTCCACCCGATGAAGGTCATAGATGTCACATTGCGGTCTCATCGCTCTGCCTCCTGAAAAAAATCACAGCAGAGGCCAAAGCCTCGCTGTGATTCTTTTGACTTACTTCGCTTGTTTGATCTGTTGTTCAGCCGACTGTGCTTGTTCGTGAGCATGGTAGGAACTGCGCACGAGCGGGCCGGATTCGACGTGCTTGAAACCGCGCTTCAACGCCTCTTCCTTCAACTGGGCAAACTCTTCCGGCGTCCAGAACTTGCGGACCGGGAGATGTTTCTTGGTCGGTTGGAGGTATTGGCCCATCGTCATGATGTCACAATCAACAGCGCGCAGATCGTCCATGACTTGGATGATCTCGTCCCATGTCTCGCCGTGGCCGAGCATCAAGCTCGACTTCGTCGGGATGTGCGGTTTGTACGCTTTGGAGCGCTGAAGCACTTCGAGCGTCCGGTCGTACGTCGCTTTGGCGCGGACTTTCGACGTCAAGCGGCGTACCGTCTCGATGTTGTGGTTGAAGATATCCGGCTCGGCGTCGAGCAGCGCATGCAACGCTTCCATGTTACCGCCCATGTCGGACGGCAACACTTCAACGGTACACTGCGGTCGGCGGCGGCGGATCGCACGGACCGTCTCTGCGAACACGGCGGCACCGTGGTCTTTGAGATCGTCGCGAGCTACAGCGGTGACAACCGCATGACGCAGACCCATCGTGTCAACCGATTCGGCAACGCGCTCCGGTTCGGCGAGGTCAAGTTCGGTCGGAAGGCCGGTTTTGACCGCGCAGAAGCCGCAAGCACGCGTGCAGATGTCGCCGAGGATCATGAACGTCGCCGTGCGGTTCTCCCAGCATTCGTAGATGTTCGGGCAACGAGCTTCTTCACAAACGGTGTGGAGCGTTTGACCCCGCATCAGCTCTTTGAGTTCGGTAAAGTTCGGCCCGGTCTTCAACTGGATTTTCAGCCAGTCCGGGCGGCGAAGCGGTTTTTCTTCGAGAACGTCAAGCTCTTCCACGCTGGCACACCTCTTTTTGCAAGATTAGTACAAGGTCGGCTCGAGTGCGCTTTCGAGGTTTTTCTTGACAGCCTGCAGGAACTGGCCGCAAACCCAACCGTCGAGGACGCGGTGGTCGAGCGACATGCACATGTTCATCATCGAACGGATCGCAAACGAATCATCCGGCATCACGGTCGGACGCTTGATGATCGATTCCATGGAGAGAATCGCCGCTTGCGGAGCGTTGATGATCGGCATCGATTGCACGGAGCCGAACGCGCCGGTGTTGTTGACGGTGAAGGTGCCGCCCGACATGTCGTTCGGGCTGAGCTTGCCTGCACGCGCACGCTTCGCCAAATCGTTGATCGCATGGGAAAGACCCAGGATCGAGAGACGGTCGGCGTTTTTGATCACCGGAACGAACAGCGCATCGTCGGTGGCGACGGCAATCGAGATGTTGATGTCTTTTTTAATAATAATCTTGTCGTCCTGCCATGTCGAGTTGATGATCGGATATTGCTTGATCGCATCGACGACAGCTTTGATCATGAACGGGAGGAACGTCAGGTTGACGCCTTCCTTTTTCTTGAACGCTTCCTTGCTGCGGTCGCGGAAACGAACGAGGTTGGTCATGTCAACTTCCATCATCGTCCAAGCGTGCGGTGCGTTGTGCTTGGACTCGACCATGCGGCGCGCGATGGTTTTGCGGATGCCGGTCGCTTCGATGACGGTGTCACCGTCTGCCGCTTGGTACGCCGGAGCGGACGGTGCGGTCGGAGCCGGAGCTGCTGCCGCTTGAACGCCTTGGGCGCCAAGTTCGGTCAGGCCGGTTGCCGGTTGCGTCGGAGCTGCGACAGACGCGAGGTCCTCTTGGGTTTTGGTGAGGGTTGCAGCCTGAGCTGCTGCCGCACCGCCCTGTTCGATGAACGTCAGAACGTCTTTGCGAGTGATGCGACCGCCGGTGCCGGTGCCTGCGATCAGGTTCGGGTCGACGTTGTGTTCTTGGATCAGTCGCATGACTGCCGGCGAGTAACGCGGACGATCCGCGCCTGCGGGAGTCGAAGCGGCAACCGGAGTTGCGGCCGCAGTCGGAGTCGGTGCAGCTGCCGCCGGAGCAGAAGGTGCCGCTGCGACCGGAGCAGGAGCTGCTACTTCGCCAGCTTCTGTAATGATCGCAATCGGAGTGCCGACTGCAACCGTTGCGCCCTCGGGAACGAGGATTTCAGTCAGGGTGCCGACGAACTCGGACGGTACTTCGGCGTTGACTTTATCGGTAATCACTTCTGCGAGCGGGTCGTATTTGTTGATAATATCCCCCGGCTGTTTCAGCCACTTGGCGATGGTGCCTTCGGTAACGGACTCGCCGAGTTGGGGCATTTTGAGGGTTGCCATGTTCGAAGTTCCTCCTGTCCGCGCTTAGAATTTCGCCAGTTCGCGGATTGCGTCCGCGATCTTGGTCGGGTTCAGCATGTAGAACTTCTCTTGCGGCGGGGAGTACGGCATCGCCGGAACGTCCGGACCGCACAGACGCTGAATCGGAGCGTCGAGATCGAACAGCGCTTCTTCGGCGATGATCGCCGAAATTTCGCCGCCGACGCCGCCAAATTTGCTGTCTTCGTGCACGATCAAGACTTTGCCGGTCTTGCGGGTCGCCTCAAGAATCGCTTCACGGTCGATCGGTTTGATCGAGCGCAAGTCGAGGATGTGCGTGGAAATGCCTTCCTTCGCGAGCGTCTCCGCCGCTTCCAGTGCGTAGTGAACCATCAGGCCGTAGGTGATGACGGTGACGTCGTCGCCTTCGCGCTTGACATCCGCTTTGCCGATCTCGATGGTGTAGTCGCCCTCCGGCACTTCCCCTTTGATCAGGCGGTAGCAACGCTTGTGTTCCAAGAACAGCACCGGGTCGTTGTCGCGAATCGACGCTTTGAGCAAGCCTTTGACGTCATACGGAGTGGACGGCATGACGATTTTGATGCCCGGTACGTGGTGGAACAAAGCTTCGATGGATTGCGAATGGTACAGAGCGCCGTGAACACCGCCGCCGTACGGAGCGCGGATGGTCAGCGGAACGGTCCAGTCGCTTTTCGTGCGGTAGCGAATGCGCGCCGCTTCGGAGACGATCTGGTTGTACGCCGGGAAGATGAAGTCTGCAAACTGAATTTCAGCTACCGGACGCATCCCGACCATCGCAGCGCCGGTGGTGACGCCGACGATCGCCGATTCGGACAGAGGAGAGTCCATGACGCGGTCTTCGCCGAATTTTTCGATCAAGCCGGCCGTTGCGCGGAACACGCCGCCGCGAACGCCGACGTCCTCGCCGAGGATGAAGATCGATTGATCTCGCTCCATCTCTTCTGCGAGCGCTTCCGTGACAGCCTCGATGTATGATTTAATCGCCATGAGACGAGACCTCCTAACGTTCTTCGTAGACGTGGGTCAGCACGTCTTCCGGTTCGTAGAACGGCGCTTTTTCCGCCGCGTCGGTGCCTTCGTTGACTTCGCGCATGACACGGTCGGTCAACTCTTGCTCCAGTTCAGCCGTCAGGACGCCGTTTGTGCGCAGGTACTCCGCATACGTGATCAGCGGGTCTTTTTTCTTCGCCGCTTCGACTTCTTCGCGTGCGCGGTAGCTTCTGTCGTCGTCGTCCGAGGAATGCGGGGTCAAGCGGTAGGTACGGGATTCGATCAAAGTCGCGCCTTCGCCGTTGCGAGCACGGTCTGCCGCTTCCTTGAAGTATTTGTAGACTTCGAGCACGTCGTTGCCGTCGATGGAGTAGCCCGGGAATCCGTAGCCCAGTGCGCGGTCGGCGGTGTTGTGGTTGCCAAGCTGCTTGTCGAGCGGAACGGAGATTGCGTAGCCGTTGTTCTCGACGCAGAAGATCACCGGAAGTTTATGTACCCCGGCAAAGTTACAAGCTTCGTGGAAGTCGCCTTGGTTGGACGAACCTTCGCCCGTCGACGTGAACGTGACAGACTTCTCGCCGCGCATCTTGGCTGCAAGTGCTGCACCGACTGCGTGCGGGAATTGGGTCGTAACCGGAGACGAACCGGTCAAGATGCGGTATTTTTTGCCGCCGAAGTGGCCCGGCATCTGACGACCGTGCGAGTTCGGGTCGCCCGGTTTCGCGAATGCGGACATCATGACTTCGGTCGGGGTTTGGCCAAACGCCAAGACGACACCGAGGTCGCGGTAGTACGGAGCAACATAGTCTGTGTTCTTGTCAAGGGCAAAGGCAGCGCCTACTTGCGCCGCCTCTTGACCTTGACAGGAGATAACAAACGGGATTTTGCCCGCGCGGTTCAACAGCCAGAAACGCTCGTCGAGTTTACGCGCAAGCAGCATGTAGTAATACATCTCCAGCGCTTGATCATCGGTCAAGCCCAGATCTTTGTGATTCAACTTAGACATGCTTCCACAACCTCCTGTCGATACTAGTACGCCTTAATAATGGATCGCCATGCCATCGACCGCAAGCGCCGCTTCACCAATCGCTTCCGACAGCGTCGGGTGCGGGTGAATGGCGAGGCCGATCTCCCAAGCGGTTGCATCGAGCAATGCAGCGAGGCCCGCTTCCGAGATCATGTCGGTGACATTCTGACCGATCATGTGAACGCCGAGCAGATCGCCCGTGTTCGCATCTGCGATCATTTTGACGAAACCGTCGAATTCGCCGTTGACCAACGCTTTGCCGATGCCGCGGAACGGGAATTTGCCGACTTTGATCTCTCGTCCTTCGTTGCGAAGATGACGTTCGGTGTACCCGACAGACGCCACTTCCGGACGAGTATAGGTGCAACGCGGAATCATCGCGTAATCAATCGGATGAGGATGGAGTCCGGCAATCACTTCGACCGCATGGATGCCTTCATGAGATGCAACATGCGCCAGTTGCGGAGTGTTCAACACATCGCCGATGGCGAAGATGTTTTTCTCCTTGGTGCGGTAGTGCTCGTCGACGACGATGGTGCCGCGGTCGATTTGCACTTCGGTCGCTTCCAAGCCGATGTTGTCAATCGCAGCGCCGCGACCGACAGAAACGAGCAGTTTTTCGGCCGACAGGGTTTCGATCGCTTCCTTGTCGGTGCCGACGTTGACTTTGGCTTGGATCGTGACGGTGTCGCCCTCGATCTTCAAGGTGTCCGGGAGGACGCCGGTCGACGTCATGATCTTGACCTTGGTTTTGCGGCGGCCGAGCAGTTTCGCAAGTTCTGCGGCGACGTCTTCGTCTTCGAGCGGCAGAATCTGCGGCGCGAATTCCACGAGGGTGACTTGCACGCCGTAGTCGGAGAACATCGAAGCCCACTCACAACCGATCGCGCCTGCGCCGACGATGATGACAGACTTCGGCAGTTCTTCGAGCTCCAATGCATGGTCGGAGTTGATAACATGCTTGCCGTCTACCGTCAGGCCCGGCAGAGACTTCGGACGAGAGCCCGTTGCCACGATCAAGTTGCGCGGGTTGATGATTTCTTGCTCACCGTCCGGGCGTTCTACACGAACGGCGCCCGCCAGCGGCGAGAAAATCGACGGCCCCATGACGGTGCCGGTGCCTTCGATGACTTGGACGTTGTGTTTTTTCAAAAGCGACTGTACGCCTTTGTGCAAGTTGCCGACGATTTTTTCCTTGCGCGCCATGACGTTGCCGAAGTCAAACGAGACCGTGCCGTCGATGTTGACGCCGAACTCCTTGGACTTCTGAACGGTGGCGAGGATATCCGCGCTCTTGAGCAAGGCTTTGGACGGGATGCAACCGCGATGCAAGCAGGTGCCGCCGACTTTGTCCTTCTCCACAACCGCCACTTTCAACCCCAATTGGGCAGCACGAATGGCGGCTACATAGCCGCCCGTGCCCCCGCCCAGGATCACTACATCTAACTGTTCAGCCATGAGGGAGTGACTCCTTCCAAACGTATCTATAAAGAAGTGCTGCGTATAATGGTTACTTCGAGAGGATGGAACGTTCGGTGGTCAAGTAGTTCGAACGGGAGGAACCCAAGGTTCTGATGCGCTCTTCGGCCATACGGTCAGCCGCTTTGTAGGTCGGGATGCCGTCGCGCTTGGAGATCTCGATGATGTTGGCGATGATGTTGTAGATGTTCTCGATCTTCTTGGTTGCGCGCTCTGCGTTGTAGCCGTTCAGTTCGTCTGCAACGTTGATGACGCCGCCGGAGTTGATGACATAGTCCGGAGCGTAGACGATGCCCATTTCGTGGATGATGTCGCCGTGGCGCTCTTCACGAAGTTGGTTGTTCGCAGAACCTGCGATGACTTTCGCTTTGAGTTGCGGAATGGTTTCATCGTTGATGATTGCACCCAGTGCGCACGGAGCGAAGATGTCGGCTTGTACGCCGAAGATGTCCTTCGGTGCCACAACTTCTGCGCCGAATTCGGTGACAACGCGGTCGATTGCTTCTTGGTTGATGTCGGTGACGATCAACTTCGCGCCCGCATCGTGCAGGTGTTTGCAGAGGTAGTAGCCGACGTTGCCCACGCCTTGAACGGCAACGACTTTGCCGGTTACATCATCGGTGCCGAATGCTTCCTTCGCAGCTGCTTTCAGGCCGACGAAGCAACCGAGTGCGGTCATCGGAGACGGGTTGCCGGAGGAGCCGAACGCTTCCGAAACGCCGGTGACATAACGGGTTTCTTGGCGGATGTACTCCATGTCTTGCACGGTGGTACCGACGTCTTCGGCGGTGATGTAACGACCGTTCAGAGATTCGATGTAGCGACCGAATGCGCGGAACATCGCTTCCGACTTGTCGGTGCGCGGGTTGCCGATGATGACCGTTTTGCCGCCGCCGAGGTTGAGGCCAGCTGCTGCGTTTTTGTAGGTCATGCCTTTTGCGAGACGCAGAGCGTCTTCGATTGCTGCTTCTTCGTTATCGTAAGTCCACATGCGGGTGCCGCCGAGTGCCGGACCGAGCGTGGTGTCATGTATCGCAATGATCGCCTTCAGACCGGATGCTTGGTCGTGGCAGAAGACGAGCTGTTCATAATCATACTTCTCCATATATTCAAAAATTTTCACAATAGTGCCCCCTTCAGGTGTTTTGCGTAGTGTGATTGGAGAGTGAGTGACTTTTTTTCGAACACCCTATTCACAAGCAACAGAATACCACAACTTATGTCTAGGGTGGTAGTGAACGGCATATATGGACAGTTTCTGCTACATCCACCGTCCGTATAAGTTTGGGTCGGAAAAAATATTGGCTTTTTCTCGTTCACGCCAATTTATATATGCAAGATCGATGCCAAGTTTTTTGAAAGCGATTACAAAACCCTGATACATCGGTCATTTTTTATACAAAAAAGAGTTCTCCCTATACGGTGAACTCTTTTGAGGTGTGCAGTATTTTGCAAAGTTGCGCAGTTTTTTGCAAGCAAGTTTTTTCAGGAATGCGCAACTTATTGCATGCCGTACTTTTCCAACTTGTAATACAGACTGCGCACGGCGATGCCGAGCAATTTGGCGGCTTCGGTTTTGTTGCCCTTGGTTTTCTGCAAGACGAGTTCAAGATGTTGGCGTTCGGCGCGACCCACCACATCATCGAGCGTCTGCAACTCCCCTTCCGGTTCGTGGAACGCGGCGACCGGCACGGGGAGCGTCGTTTCCTTCACCCCGCTGGCCGCTTCTCCGTAAAGGATCAAGTGATGCGGCTCAATCACCGTCTCCGTGAACTTCATCTGGATCATCGCGCGTCCGATCGCATTCTCCAATTCACGGACGTTGCCCGGCCACGAATAATCGCGCATCCGCACGAGCGCCGACGGCGAGATGAGCTCGACTTTGCGACCGTATTCCTCGTTGAATTTCGCGATCAGGCGATGTGAGATCGTTTCGATGTCGCCCTTGCGATACCTCATCGGCGGGATGATGATCGGCAGGACGTTCAAGCGGTAGTAGAGGTCTTCGCGGAACTGCCCCTGCTGGATGGCGCGTTCGAGATTGACGTTGGTGGCGGCGATGACGCGGGCGTTCACGGGCAGTGCCTTGGCCCCGCCGACGCGGAGAATTTCCTTTTCCTGCAGGACGCGCAGAATTTTCGCCTGCATGTGCATGGAGAGTTCCCCGATTTCATCGAGAAAAATCGTCCCGCCGGACGCTTCTTCGAACAGGCCTTTTTTGCCGCCTCGTCTCGCTCCGGTAAACGCGCCCTCCTCATACCCGAACAGCTCCGATTCCAAAAGCGACTCGGAGAGAGCCGCACAATTGACGCGGATGAACTGGTTAAAACGCCGGGCGCTCAAATTGTGAATCGCATGGGCAAAAAGTTCCTTCCCCGTCCCCGACTCGCCGCGCAGGAGGACGGTGGCGGGCGTTTCGGCCGCTTTTTTCGCCTGTTCAATCGCCATGACCATCTCGTTGGAGGTGCCGATGATGTCTTCGAACGTGTATTTCGCTTGCAGTTTGCGGATCAACTGCTTGGCTTGGTTGAGTTCGTCGGTCAACTTCTTGATTTCGGAGATGTCGTGGACGATCCCGACCGAGCCTTTGAGTTCGCCGTCGACTTCAATCGGAGCGACGTTGACGAGCACTTCGCGGCGTTTGGGCCCGAGTTTCATCGAGACCCCGCGCACGGGACGGCGCGTTTTCAAGACTTGCATGTGCATCGACTCGCCCTCTGCAATGTCGGCATCGGCCGGTTTGCCGATGATGTCCATTTCGGTCAGCCCCGTCAGACGCGTGTACGCCGGGTTGATCATGATCCCGCGGCCTTCTTTGTCAACGACCGAGATCGCGTCTTGGGTCGAATTGATGATCGCTTCGAGCAGCATGCGAAATTCCTTGAGGTCGGTGACTTCCTCGGCCAGCGTCTGAATTTCCGTGATGTCGCGAAAAACGGCGACCGCCCCCGCGAGGTTGCCGTGCTCGTCACGCACCGGTACGCGGTTGGTGATGATGCGGTTCGTATCGAGGACTTGCAGTTGGTTCAATTCCGGTTCGCCGCTTTCCAGTACAACGTGCAGTCGCGAATTCGGGATAACGACACTCGCCAATTCCCCGATCATTTCGTCGGCACGCTCTCCGGAGAGGCGTTCTGCTGCGGCGTTGAACAGGGTGATGATGCCCTGGTCGTTGATCGCGATCATCGCGTCGTGCGTCGAGTTGAGAACGACGCCGAGCTTCTGGTTGGTGATCGTCAGTTCGTGGATCAGACCTTCCTTCTCCAGCAACAGTCGCATCATGAAATTCGCCACTTCACCCGGAATCAACGCCGTGCGCTCAGACAGGTGGCCGCGAATCGCTTCATACGCCTGTCGATCCCCCGTCGCTTCAAATACAACGGTGATCTGCTCCGAGGCGAATTCCTCCACACTGCGCCCCGTTCGGATGCCAAATTCGCGAGCCAGCACCATCCCCGGTGCCTGCTCGTCGATGTCAACGACGCCGATGACAGATACAGAGGACAAATCGTGAAAAGCGCGAAGCATCGCCGTCCCCCCGCGGCCCGCTCCTACAATCAATGCATATATCAAGACAAGTACCCCCATCCTACTCTGCAACTCTTTGCATGTGTGAAAAAAATTGCATGCAAAGAATTACTTCGTCAGGGGAGGTTGATCTCCTTCTTGAAGGTGTTGGAATCGTACGATATAGTAGGTAACGAAAGCGTATGCTAGAGAGAAGCATGGACCTTGAGAAAGGACGGATAGATCGTGGGACGTTTCATCGTATGGGTGATCCTGATTGGGATCTTTGTGTTGTCCGGATACGGGCTGAACTTGATCCGCATCGCGATTGTGGACAAGATCGCGAATCCGGAGATTGTGATCTGGTGGAAAGTGTTGATCGGCAGCGTGTTGATGGTTGGAGGATTGTCGTTCCTCGGCGGATTTGTGTTCTACCGCGACCGCAAGCAGAACAAAGTACGCCCGCCGGCTTGGAAAACCAAGTAAGGAGTGTGGAATTCATGAAAAAACAACTGACCCTCCTCTTGCTCACCGGGGCACTGCTTTGCACCGCGATGACTTCGGCGGGATGCTCGCAAGACGTGAGCAACCAACTTCAGCAGTCGGCGCAAGATGCGTTGAACAAACTGCAGAACAACACCGAGTTGAAAAACAAACTGATGTCGGCCGCCAACGCCACCAAGGACAAAGTCGAGTCCTTCATGGGCGACCTCATGAAAAACCAAGCGGTCGTCGACGCAGAGAAAAAGTTGGGCGACCAAATCGTCCAACAGGTCATCGAGCAAGCCGTTCAGAACAACGGCGGCAAACTCGATGCCGCGACGCAGGATTGGATCGTGAAGGAACTGCAGAAGCGCATGCAACAACAGCAATAGAAACGGAATCGCAAAAAAGACCTCCGACCAGCCGAGCTGGGACGAGGTCTTTTTTTTATCGGCTTGCTCTACTGTCCTTGCGGTACTTGCAACCCGGTTTTCACCGCTTGCCAGAAGGAATTGTCCTCAAATCCCATCTTCCACATCGCAATGCCGCCGAGGTGGTAGTGCGAGACGAGTTTGGCTTTGGTTTCAATGGATTGCGGGTTTTCGTACCAGACGTTGTGCGTGGAACCGTCGTCGGCCGTGTACGTGAAGTACGGCGATTGTTCGGCGTCGTTCCACTGGGCTTGGGCTCCGGTTTTGTTCAAGAGCGCCGGGATGTTTTTCAACGGAATGGCTTTGTTCTTCCCTGCGTCCCCCATGTTCCAGTCGTAGCCATAAGCGGCGATCCCGAGCAGGAGTTTTTGCGAAGGGATCTGCGAAGAAGCGTAGCGTACCACTTTCTCCACCCACGGCAGACCCGCGACAGCACCCGGTTCGCCCCATGTGCCGTGCTGGTCATAGGTCATGAGTTGAATCTGATCGGCCACTTGTCCCAGTGCTGCATAGTCGAACGTGCCGATCCAATCGCTTTTCGGGAAGTCGGACGTCTTCGCCATGACGGAGATCGTCAGCGTCCTTCCGTCCGCGTGCAACCCGTTTGCAAGTTCGGTCATGAAGGCCGTGAAATTCGCACGGTCACTCGGCAACATGTTTTCAAAGTCGACGTTGACCCCGCCATACCCACCCTGCCGACAAAGGACGACTGCGTTTTGAACCAACCGCCCGCGCAAGTTCGGGTCGCTGAGAACCGCATGCGCCACGTCCTTTGAGAAGCCGTCCTTGCCGTTGGTCAGAGACGCCAACGCTTTGACTTGCTTCTGTTGTGCCGCTTGCATGCCGTCCGGCGGAGCTTGGCCTGCAATGCTGCCGTCTGCTTGGGCCGAGAAGGTCATCGTCGTCATCTGGTTCAAGAACCCGCCGCCAAATGAATTCAGCGAGTTCAGCGAAGACTTGTTCGTATTGGAAACGGTGTAGTACCCGAGCACCGCCAACGGTTGCGTGAGTTCCGATTGCCAGTCCGGCATCGGTGGTCCGAACGTCGGGCCGTCTGCCGGAGTCGATTCTGTGGCAACAGGTTCCGCGAGAGTCGGCTGTGCGGGGGACTGTCCTTTTTTAAGCGCGTAAGGGGTCGCGGCGAGCAGTGTTCCGGCTGCTGCGACGAGCGTGGCGAGCCAGATCTTTTTTTTCATCGTGCATCCCCGCCTTCCTATCGTTCCTATGATAGGGGATGGAGATGTGAGATGCTAGCGGGAAATTCAGGATGCTTGCCTTCCGAGGACGTCGATCCAGCGCAAAAGTCGGTTGCGCTCGATGGTCTCCGAGATCGAGTATTTCTCCGCGTAGAGGTGCAAGATCACCAACGCCGCAAGCCAAACGCCAAGCGTCGTCGTTGAACAGGTCAACACGACCAACATCCCGACGCCCCCGCCGAGCAAATTCGAACCGGCGTCGCCCATCATCGTGCAGGCGCGCAAGTCATCGGGGAAGTACGCAAGAGTTGCGCCAAGCAACAGCCAGAACGCCGGGCTCTCCAACCCGCGCATCGAAACCAAGGACAGCAGCACGAGGGAGAAAAAAACGCCCTTGCAAGCCCGTCCGGGCCGCAGGTCGAGCAAATTCATCGAGTTTGCGGACAGCGCAACGGTCAACCCGCCGAGCAACAACCGCCAGCCCTCTGCCCCGCTCAAGTACGCACCGAGGAAGCCGAGCAGGAGTCCGAACACCGCTTTCAAAAAACCGGTCGTCACTTCCCCCTGTGTCAGCCAACGGCGAATGTGCCCGATCAGCCCTGTCGTGTCGCGGTTTCCGGCGAGGTCGTCGAGCAGGCCGATGACGAGAAATCCGGTGCTCACCGTGAGGATCGCCAACAGGTCTTTTTGTTGCAACCAGGACATGTGGAAGACATCGCCCACCATCAGCAGCAGCGCCATCGTGCCAAAAACCCCGCCCCACAGCGAAACGCCGAGTCCGACGGGGATGTGTTGACCGCGATAGTTGGAGCGGACGAAGCCGGCGGCGACGAACGCTTTTTTCAAAGGCTCCATCAGTTGGTTCGTCAAGAGATAGCCGCCCCAGAACGAGAGCAGAATGCATGCGATCAGCCGTAACATCGTGTCATTGAAAAAAGGGTTCATCTCATCTGCCACCTGTTGAGGAGCACGCGCGCGATCTGCAGAAGTTGCTTGCCTCTGTGAAGGAAGCCGCGCAGGTCTCGACCGTACTCGCGATTTTTCATGTCCACTTCCACTTCCAAGAGCCGCATGCCTTTGCGGGCAGCGTCAATCGTCATCGCAACTTCGACACCGTACCCGTTGCCAAGCCGTCCGATCGCATCGAGCACGCGGCGGTTGAGCACGCGTTGACCGGAGAGCGGAGCTTGAAGTTCGACGCCGGAGAGATGTTTGATCCCGCGTCGTGCGAAGCCTTTGACCAGACCGAATCCGCCGCGCAAGGGGCTTGGGAGACGACCGATGGTCATGTCACAGCGATCTTCGAGCACCGGGCGGAGCAATTTTTCGATCTCGACAGCCGTCTCGCCCATGTCGGCATCGAGAAACACGACGATTTCCGCATCGGTGCTGAGGATGCCGGAGTAGAGCGCGGCTCCCTTGCCGTGGTTGTTGCGATGGCGCACAACTCGTGCGCCCGACTCCAGGGAGATGCGGTAGGTTTCATCGGTCGAGCAGTCGTCGATGACGATGATCTCCGTGACGGCATCCAGCGTGCGGACGGCGAGAATCGTGCGGTCGATGATGTCTCCCTCGTTCCACGCCGGGATGAGGACGGCGACTTTTTTTCGATAGCGTTCGATCTTGGGATAGCCGTTCATCTCGTGATGGAGACCTCCTTGGCGTTCGTGACGTACGGAAGCAGGGCTTGGGCTGTTTTCTTGGTGCCGTAGTGACCGACCGCACCGCTCAGCACGTCGATCAGCGCGACACGGCCTGTGACGTGGTCGATGTTGTCCACGGTCGAGAACCCGCCGTCGGAGAAATTCGCGATGCTGGAATGTGCGACGTCGGAGCGCTCCACTCCGACCGTATGTAAGCCCGCCTCGCGCAGTTGTTGGACCAACGGCAAGTCCAGTTTTCGTAAGCGCAGAACCGTCGCGTCGCTCGCCCCGCCGACGAGAACGAGATGGTCGGGCTTGCTGCCGACGGTGCCTGTGACGGTCAAGTAGTTGTGCGATTTGAGCCAGTCTGTGACCGGGCCGAGGCTCTGGGTGGATGGCTCGCTTTCTGTCCCCTGCTCGTTTCCGTAGAGCTCTTGGACGAGATTCTTGGCAAGGGCCGAACTTCGTCGGCTCTCATCAGCGTCCTTGCCAACCCCGAGCAGATCCGCCACTTCATCGGTTTGCAAGGCGGTGAGCAGCCCCGGCGCATCGGTCACTTCCGCCGTCGTGGTCAAGTTGGCTCCCGCAGCTTCAAGCGTGGAGCGAATCGCGGTGAGGTCGGCGGACTGCAATTGCAGCACGGCGACTTTTTGTCCGGCGAGTTTGTCCCGCACATAATGGCCTCCGACTTGCGACATCAAGCTTTGCAGATCGGACGTTTGTTGGGAGAGATCAAGAGATTGTTTTTGGAGTTTGAGGTTGTCCGCTTTGGTTTGCGTGTAGCGATCTTCAAGTTTTTGAAGCAATTGGGTTTGCTGTTTGACGATCACTTGCTCACCGAGTGTTCCCCCGAGCAACAGCCCGAGCCCAAGCGACAGAAACACAGCGACGAGCGTTAGAATGTGATAGCGGATGCCGTACACGTCGTGCTCCCCTCCTGTCAACTTCAGGACCACAGCAATTTCAAATTCAGAACCAACTGGTGCAAAAACACGCGCGTCGACGTGTTCAACCATAACAAAACCGCCATCGGCACCATCGCCGCACCTGCCACCACCAACGCCGCCCGCCACCCGACTTTGGAGCCGTAGAGCAGCGAAACGCCCTTGGCGTCGACGAGTTTGTTGCCGATGCGCATGCGCGTAAGCACAGTGCTCGCCATGCCGCGCCGGCCTTTTTCCAGAAAATCAATCATGTTCGAATGCGTGCCGACCGCCACGATCAGCTCGGCGCCGTGTTCGTGCGCGAGAAGCATCGCGACGTCCTCGGAGGTGCCCGGCGCCGGGTAGAGATGCGATTGCAAGCCGAGATCTTCCAATCGGGAGAGTCCCGGCGCACGACCGTCCGGATAGGCGTGCACGATCAACTCCGCTCCGCTTGCCAACGCTTCATCGCTCACCGAGTCCATGTCGCCGACGATCAAATCCGGGCGAAACCCGGCTTGCATCAACGCATCTGCTCCCCCGTCGACGCCGATCAGCACGGGTCTTACGTCTTGTATGTACGAGGCAATCGCCCGCAAATCGTCGCGGTACGTCGGCCCGCGCACGACGACCAGTACATGACGATCCTGCATGGACAGGCGCAGGCTCAACTGAGGTAGTTCATTGAGAAAAAACGTTTTCTCCAAATTCGCAAACGTCAACGTGTTCTCGACGAACTGTTCAAGTTCCGCCCGCAGGTTTTTCATCGAGCGCGCCATCTGCGCCAAGACCGCTTCTTCGTCGAGCCAGTCCACGGAGCCCAGCACTTGCTCTTCGAGGAGCCACAGATTCTCCTGAACCTGCACGCGTCCGCCTTCTTCGAGCGCCGACAGCACATCCGGCACATCTGGTACCTGTGCATCGAGCAAAGGGACTCCCGCTCGAACGAGCTTGAGCGGGCCTAAGTTTGGGTAGCGTCCAGAGATCGAAGGGGCCGTGTTGATCACCGCACGGACGCGGGCTTTGATCAGCGCATCGGCCGCCACTTCATCGAGGTCGGTGTGATGCAGGACGGCGATGTCGCCCGGCTGCAACCTTTTGACCAACACTTTGGTTCTGCGGTCGGCACGTGCCGTACCCGCAAGTTGCCTCGGATTCTGCCGCCGTGCATTGGCAAATTTCATCATCGCGTCTCACACCTCCCATACAGTCTTCCTTAGTATGGAACAACGCAGACCCAAAATATCCCGGAAAAAGAAAAAGAGACCCCCGGCTCGATAGAGGGGTCTCATTTTCTTATAAGCTCGATACGTTTCCCCTCACGCCTGCCAGAGCGTGTCTGTTGTAGGGGAACATTCCTCCAAGTTGCGCTAGCCATACGCGAATGGAGGGAGCCGATTTTACTGTTCACCATAGAAGACGACACTTGTTCCAAAAAAGTTTCACCCTTCGGCAAATTTTTTTGAAGAAATTTTTTCAGAAGGGTTTGGGTGTGTTCTGAGGGGGGCTTACTTGTGTTCCCCGTGCGTGCCTTGCAAGATTTCCAACGCGTGTGGAATCACAGGCAAGATCACTTCCAGGCATTCGCGCACGCCTTTCGGAGAGCCGGGCAGGTTTACGATCAACGTGTTGCCCCGCGTGCCGACGACGGCGCGGGAGAGCATGGCGAACTGGGTCTTCGCGAGCGACGCGGCGCGCATCGCCTCCGCCATGCCGGGCACTTCACGGTCGATGACCGCCAACGTCGCTTCCGGCGTGACATCGCGTTTCGCCAAGCCGGTGCCGCCCGTTGTGACGACGAGGTCGAGTTTCACTTCGTCGCAGAAGTGGAGCAGAGAATCCCGAAGCACCTCGAATTCATCGGGGATCACGATGTATTCGGTCACTTCCATGTTCACATCGCGTACCATCTCGCGGATGACTTGTCCGCTCAGGTCTTCCCGTTCGCCGCGAGCGCCTTTGTCGCTGGATGTGAGGATGCCAACGTTCCAAGCAGCCATTATGGGTCGCCTCCTATTCTCTGAGGTATGTATTAGGTACGGCGAAAATCTCCGCTCTTGCCACCCGTTTTTTCCACGAGCTTCACGTCGGCGATCACCATGCCTTTGTCCACCGCCTTGCACATGTCGTATACCGTGAGCGCTGCGGCGGTGACGGCGGTCAGCGCTTCCATCTCGACTCCGGTGACGTAGGTGGTTTTCACAGTTGCCTCCACGTCGAGTTCGGTCTCCGAGCGCTCGGAGAAGGAGATGTCCACCTTGGTCAACGGGAGCGGGTGGCACATCGGAATGAGGTCGGACGTTTTTTTCGCAGCCATGATGCCGGCGACTTGCGCGACGGCGAGGACGTCGCCTTTTTTCATCTTGCCTTGGCGAATGAGCGTGAGGGTCTCCGCGCGCATGCGCAGCGTAGCGGCGGCGGTTGCAGAGCGATCCGACGCGCTTTTTTCCGAAACGTCGACCATGTGGGCACGGCCCTCGGCGTTGAAATGGGTCAAATGAGAATCCGTCATACGTTCCTCCTGTTGCCGTTCTGTCAGGCAAAGATTATTATAGCATACATGGACATCCAACTCGGAGAAAAGAGGATTGACTACCTTATGCAGATCAACGTCCACTTATTTGCCGGAGTGGCGGAGGCCGTCGGGTCCCGCACGTGGTCGGGCGACTTGCCGGAGGGAGCTACCGTTGCCGACTTGTTCGCTCGCCTTGCAGACGAGCATCCCGGAGCGAGTTCGCTTTTGCGCGTTGCGTTCGCCTCGGTCAACCATGCCTATTCAACGCCGGAGACGGTGCTGTCTTCGAGCGACGAGATCGCCATCCTGCCTCCTGTATCGGGCGGTCAAGACACAGAGATGACGGAGGAACGGTTCCTGATCACGAAATCCCCGCTCTCTGTAGAAGAGATGTTGAAAAAAGTCCGCAACCCGCTCTGCGGTGCGGTCAACCTCTTCGTCGGCACCGTTCGGGAGATGACGCACGGCCAGCGCACCGTGCATCTCGAATACGAAGCGTACGCGCCGATGGCGATCAAGATGATGGCGCAAATTGCCGATGAAATTCAAGAGCGCTGGCCGGACACGCAGGTCGCGATGGCACATCGAGTCGGGAAATTGGAGATCGAGGACGCCGCTGTGGTGATCGCCGTCGCCACTCCGCACAGAGCCGCTTCTTATGAAGCGGGCCGTTACGCCATCGAACGGCTCAAAGAGATCGTACCCGTTTGGAAAAAAGAAGTCTGGTCGGATAACACCCAATGGATGGGCCACCAACAAGGCCCGTGGAACCCGTTGCGACCGGGAAGCGAGGGATAAGTACATATGCAAGAGGACGTTACGTTGGACCGCTCGCGGTATTCGCGACAGATTTTGTTTGACGGCATTGGAGAAGAAGGACAACGCAAGCTCCTGACCAGCCGTGTCGCCATCGTCGGCATGGGTGCGCTGGGCACGGTGCTCGCCAATCATATGGTGCGCGCCGGAGTTGGGTTCGTGCGCGTCATCGACCGCGACTTTGTGGAAGCGTCGAATTTGCAAAGACAGATGCTGTACGATGAATCCCATGCCGCAGACGGCATGCCCAAAGCGATGGCGGCGTATGAGACGTTGCATCGCGTGAACTCCGGTGTGCAAATTGAGCCGGTTGTCGCCGATTTGACGTGGCAGAATGCAGAAGCTCTGCTGTCGGACGTGAATTTGGTGCTGGATGGGACGGACAATTTTCAAGTCCGCTTTTTGATCAATGACGTCTGCGTGAAGCACGGGATTCCGTGGGTGTATGGCGGCGGGGTCTCTGCGCACGGGATGACGATGCCGATTCTGCCGGGCGACACTCCGTGCCTGCGTTGCATGTTCGACAGCGCTCCGGCTCCGGGGACGACGCAGACTTGCGATACAGCAGGCGTAGTCGGGCCGATCATTCATGTCGTGGCATCCTACCAAGCGGTGGAAGGCATGAAAATTCTCGTCGGCGCGTTGGACAAAGTGCGCCGGACGATGCTGAACATCGGGATGTGGGACTACAGCACGAACTCCATCGACATTTCGAAAGCACGCCGGGCCGATTGTCCGTGCTGCGGACGCGGAGAGTTTCTGTATCTGGAAACGCGCGCCGGCGATGAAACGACCACCCTGTGCGGTCGCAACACGATTCAAATTTCCCCGTCTGAACCGTGGGAAGTCGATCTCCCGGCGTTGGCGAAACGCTTGGAAACGAGCGGGCGTGTCGAGAGCAACAAGTTTTTGGTGCGGTTCTACGCGACGGAGGAAATTCGTCTGGTGATTTTCGAAGACGGGCGCGTGCTGGTGCAAGGGACAGATGATCTGTCGGTCGCACGAAGTCTGTATGCGAAGTACATCGGGATGTAAAAAAAGACTCGGGCCTGTAGGGGCTCGAGTCTTTTTTTGAGCAGGCAATAAAAAGCAAGAAGCCCGATCTCTGTGATGAGATCGGGCTTCTTGCTTTTTACATTCGTTTGGTGCGGCCAAGAGGACTTGAACCTCCACGGGGTTGCCCCCACAAGAACCTGAATCTTGCGCGTCTGCCAATTCCGCCATGGCCGCATATAATGTGGTGAAGACATTAGTAATATAGCATGGTCGGCATGAGAGTGTCAACACGCTTTTTTGAAAAAAGGGCCTGATCCCAAATGGGACCAAGCCTTTTTTTCGAAGTAGACGCTTGTTCTTACTTGTCGGTTTCTTCTGCAGTTGCTGCAGCGTCCGAGTTCATGACGCGTTCGAGTTCTTCCACATAGTCGTTGACGTCGTGGAGAGCACGGACAGAGTCACGGTTGCGCGAGGAAGATTCCTCGATGGATGCCAAGATCTCTTGCGTTGCCGCCGACGTTTCCTCGGTGATGGAGGAAGCATCCGTAACTTCTTGCGCGATTTGCGTCGTCTTGGTCTTGTAGTTCTCTTGGTGGTGAACGATGTTCCCCATCAAGTTGTCCAACGAGGTGATGAAGTTGCCGAGGTGTTCGACGTTGAACAGAATGTCGTGGAGCATTTGCGAGGACTCTTCTTGGACTTTCTCGCCGCGGGCGATGCGGTCTTCGACGATGTCCGCTTGCTCTTTGAACTTGGTGAGAATTTCTTGGATGCCCTGTGCAGATTTTTGGGACTCTTCTGCAAGTTTGAGGACTTCGTTTGCTACGACTGCGAAGCCGCGACCGTTTTCGCCGGCGCGTGCTGCCTCGATGTTCGCGTTCAGTGCGAGCAGAGAGGTTTGGTTCGAGATGCCGGTGATCAATTGCGCGATGCCGTTGATCTGCTTGGATTGTTCGGTGAAGGTACGAACGACCATGCCGGTTTCGTGAATGATCTCGTCCAAGATGCGCATGCGCTCTTCGAAGAGTCCGAGCTTCTCTTTGGAAGTGTGCGAGAACGAAAGGCTCTCGCTAATGTTGTTGGCCGCCCCACGGACTTGATCCAACAGGTTGTCCATCAATTGCTCCATCTCCGTCAGTTGCATCGCGGAGGAGGAGATGTTCTCTGCTTGCGATTGTGCACCGATCGCGATCTGGTGGAACGCGACTCGAATTTCTTCAGAGGATTGGTTGGAAATTTCGACGTTGCCTTTGAGGACATCGAAGTTTTCCTTGAGGCGGAATGCGGTTTGTTGGATGAGCCCTTGGACTTTCTCCAACTCGGATGCTTTGCGCATCACGTCTTCTTTTTCCTTGTTCAGGACACCCAGCAGGTATTTCCCGATGGAGGTAACACCCCACATTGCGAAGGTAACTTGGAGGATCATACCAAAGCGGACGTTCAGGTCGGTCACATCACTGTGCGGGAAGAAGATGTCTTTCCACATCATGTAACCCAAAACGGTGAATACAGTTGCCGTAATACCAAGATACCAAATCAGTCGACCATTGAGGTAGATAAGTGCCAATGCCAGCATGAAGTAGATCGATTCAAACTGCGAAGGCATAACGTTGAACATGTAGATGACCATCAGGGTAAATCCGAACCAGCAAGTCATCATAATGTACTTGTACAGTCTCACCAAGGCCGGGATGAACAAGAGCACCGCACCGATGGTCCAGAGGGTCAGGATCACGATACCCCAAATGAGGTTCGCCTGAGTAAGGAAGCCTACGGATACGGTAACGTTCAACTCAGCAAACGAACAAACAGAAACAATGATCAAAAACAGCAAGTTGTTCTTCTGCGATTCACTTGTAAGGTTCGAGAAGCACTTGTTTTTCAAAAATCTTAAAATCGCCATCACCTTTACACCCTTTCTTGGCGGTGAGAAGATCTCTTCGATCTCTCAACCACGAAATTGAACGAATTGCATTCAACATCATGTACGACCTCAGTTCAACTTGCTGCCAGCGTATATCTTCGCAATTTTTTGTTCGAATCCCTTGACACGACACCTCATTTTCCTTTGTTATCTTTTAGTCTACTAACCTTTGTTTTATATTCGCTGTATTACGATGGAATACCTCTTTATATGTAAATTTATTTTCGGGAACTTTTGAGACAGAATACCCCGATAATGAATTGACCTGATCTCCGTTAAGAGATCAGGTCTGGTGGTACTTCCAATCTTGACTTGGCGTTAGTCTTTCGGCAGTTCCACACCGAGTTCATCGAACACGTCCTTCATGATGTACAGAGCGTTCATCGCGCGCGGGAACCCGATGTACCCGACGCAATGCAACATCACTTCCGAGATTTCAGCAGGCGTGAGGCCTACTTTCAACGCACCGCGGATGTGGTGGTCGAGCGCGCGTTGAGCATCTCCCAGAACGGTCAGAGCCGCCAGCGTGATCAGTTCGCGCTGCTTCATGTCCAATTGCGGACGAGACCAGATCTCGCCGAAACCGAACTCCACTTCCCATTTGCCGAGTACCGGGAAGTTCTTTTTCACGTCATCGACGTTTGCTTTGCCGTACTCTCCGGTATTGTCTTCGACGATGTTCCAACCAACTTTGGCGCGTTCGTTTTCCATGATCGATTCCATTCTCCCTTGTTACACTTGAATTAGAGTGCGCGTTTCATGGTCGGCGGCGTTTCAAACGGGTCGACCAGAACTTCGATGACAGTCGGTCCTTTGGTGTTTTCCAGAGCGAGTGCAATCGCTTGTTCCACATCTTCAATCGTGTGGCAGCAATGTGCGGTGGCACCCATCGCTTCTGCAAACTCCTTGACCTTTAACACATCTTCGTACACAGAACCGGTTGCAGACCCGATCATGCGGGACATGCCTTTTTCAACCATGTCCAGACGACCGTTGTTGAGGCAGACGAAGATGACAGGCGATTTCTCTTGGACGGCCATGGCAATTTCCGTACCATGCATGAACATGCAACCGTCCCCCGTCAAGCAGACAACCGGACGATCCGGCTCGGCCAATTTCGCGCCAACCGCGTACCCGATCGCATGACCCATCGCACCAAACACATCGTCAAAGAAGAACGTGCCCGGCTCGAGAATGTCATAGTTTGCGATCGCATAGAACGTATGGCTGCCGTCATCTCCGAAGAGCAGCGCGTTCGACGGCAATGCACGACGCATCGCGCGAACGGTCTCCGTAGCGGAGATCATACCGCTGCCTTCTTCTTCTTCAACAGCTTCCACAGAGGAAGTTTCAATCAAGGCTTTTACCGAATCAGACGAGTCGGAATCGGTCACCACAGAAGCGGCGATTTCGCGAAAGGCCGAGTAGTCGCGTACCGGGAGCTCCACGGAGTTCGGGAGTTCCAGTACACGACGAAGGTTCTGCTTCGCATCCCCTTGTACAGCCAGCGTCGGAACTTGTAGAGAGCGGCCGACCATGGTGATGTCGATGTCAAAGTGAGCCACTTGCTTCGGATACATGTCGGTGGTGAAACCAGCAAGCGACATGTCCGAAAGTTTGGTGCCCACAACGAGCATGAGGTCAACACCGGATTTCAAATATTCGGTCGCTTCTTCCGTACCGCCCAAACCAAAACCGCCCAGGCACAGCGGATGATGGGTCGGGAATACGCCCTTGCCGCCCGGAGTCGACATCACAGGTACATGCCAGCGTTCAGCCAACTCGATGACTTCGTCATAAGCCTCTGAAGCCACAACGCCTTTGCCGACGAACAAGAGCGGCTTTTTCGCTTGGTTCAAGAGGTCTACGACTTTCTCGGCGTTGGACGAGATCATCTGCGGAACTTCCGTCGGAATTTCCACGGTGAAGGGCTCGATTTTCTCGTAGAAAACATCATAAGGTATCGACAAATGCACCGGCCCGCGAGCTCCTACCGTCGCTTTATGAATCGCATGCATCAAGTAAACCGGCAGGAGATCAGCTCTCTCCACACGTGCGCTGAACAGGGTAACAGACTCGAACAGACGCTCCAAGTCCGTACCGAAAGCACTGGAATCTTGCCCATGGGCTGTCCCAACCGCTTTCATAGACGAATGACCTGTGATGAACAAGACCGGCAAGTTGTACGCCTTCGCTTGCGCTGCAGCTGTCAGCATGTTGGTGCCGCCCGGGCCCGAAGTCCCGATTGCTACACCGACCGTTTTTTTACGGAATGCATACCCTGCTGCCGCGAAGCCTGCGCCTGCTTCATGTCGGCTCAATACAAAACGGATGCCTTGATCTTCCAACTCCCCCAAGAGCGGAACGATCGGTTTGCCCGGGATACCGAAAACGTGCGTAATACCCCAGTCCTTAAAGTTCTTCACCAATTCACTAACCAAGATCCCCATTGTTATCCCCCATTTAATCCATAGTTTCCCCAATTAGATGGTACACGTTGTCAGCCATTTAATCAATACCGTTAACTCCTAAGATATTTACCTCCCTTCCGGAAAAGTCGCCAACAACATTACCATTACCTTATGATACCTTAAAAAGTGGAAAAAGCGTAAGAAATAATTACTGAAAAAAATTATTTATCAACGGCTGTTGATCAAAAAAAAGACCTGATCCATGAATGGACCAGGTCTTACTGTATAATTATGCAAGGTTATGTTGCTCACGGCGCAAACTCTTATCGAACACAAAGGTTCCGATCGGGATCGAAGACACGATCAACGCGATCACCACGCGTCCGAACGACCACCGACGCGCTTTCGCCGCCAGAAGAACGGCTCCGATGTACAGCACAAACAACACACCGTGAACGGCCCCGACAATTTGCACCGCTTCCGGTTTCCCTGCGACGTATTTGAGCGGCATGGCGATCAAAAGGAGCACGAGAAACGACAGTCCCTCGATGATCCCGATGGCACGCAAACGACCGATAGGAGACTTCAACATGGGGGTCAACCTCCTCTACACTTGTCAAAAATTTTTAGTAAAAAGACCCGAGGCCCTGTAGGCTCGGGTCTTTCTCATGCTGCATGTTGCCTCGCGACGTCCTACTCTCCCGGGACCCTGCGGTCCAAGTACCATCGGCGCTGGAAAGCTTAACTTCTGTGTTCGGGATGGGAACAGGTGTGACCTTTCCGCCATCATCACGAGACATGAAACTGGTGGAGCAAACTTTGTGTGTGATTCAAGAACTTAGGATAAGCCCTCGACCGATTAGTACTGGTCAGCTGAATGCCTCGCGGCACGTACACCTCCAGCCTATCAACCCTGTCGTCTACAGGGGGTCTTACCACGTTGACCGTGTGGGAAGTCTTATCTTGAGGGGGGCTTCGCGCTTAGATGCTTTCAGCGCTTATCCCTTC